>JBDHVK010000003.1:0-97933 GCA_039809645.1 Gemmatimonas sp. | reverse complement strand
TCGGTGAGGCGCTTGCATCGGCCGATCGGACGGATGTGCGCCCGGCGGTGTGCGTGGTGGGCGTCGCCGGTGCGGGCCAGGAACGGGCGGCCCAGGCGCTTTGGGCAGCGCTCGCGCAGCGGCGTGTGGCGGATGACGTATCCGTGCAGGCCGATGCCACGATCGCCATGGATGATGCCTTCGGTGACTCGGCCGGTGTGCTGCTCATCTCGGGCACCGGGTCGGTGGCCTTCTCGCGCGGTCCCGATGGACGTCTGGAACGGTGTGGTGGGTGGGGGCCGAACGTGGGCGATGAAGGGAGTGCCGCCTGGCTTGGACGCCGCGCGCTGAGTGTCGTGACGGCGGCACACGACGGACGGGAGCCGGAAACGGCACTGACGGGTGCGATGCTCACGGCACTCGAACTCGAGCAGCTCGACGACATCATCCCATGGGCGGCGTCGGCCACGCCGGGCGCACTCGCGCAGTTGGCGCCCGTGGTGATGCAGGTGGCGGCGACCGGCGACCTGCGCGCGAATGCGCTGGTGTCGTTCTGTGTGGAAGAGCTCGCACTCCACGTGCGCACTCTGGCGCGGCGCTGCTTCACCGACGAGCGGGCGGCCATTCCGGTCGCGTTCGCCGGCGGGCTGCTGTCGCGAGGTTCGCTCGTGCGGAAGCGTCTCGAGCAGCGTCTCAAGAGCGCGGTGCCGGGTGCGATGATCAAGAACGATGACGTCGACGCGGCGCGCGGTGCCGTGCGGCGGGCGCGACGGTTGCTCGGCGTGGAGGCATAGCGCGCCAGCGGTGAACGGGCAGTACAGGCGGCGGTGCGTTGAACGCACCGCCGCTTTCGCTTGTGATCGACGCCGTGCTCCTGCCTCGAACGTGGCCGCCGGCTGCGCCACTTCTTGCGGGCATGCCGAGACCACGTGTCAGCAGCGGTCGTGCTCGCTTGCCAGGAAATCTGGCTGACGCGATCGTTGCGTGCGTCGCAATGCCGGTTGATGTCCTTATCGATGCCGCGGAGTTGATTCACTGAAATTGGCCGACCTCGCGCAGGGGCGCGACAACAACTTCAATCTGCTTCGTATTCTGGCCGCGCTCGCCGTATTGCTGAGCCACAGCTTTGCGCTGGTCCACGGCACCGGCGACGCGGAGCCGATGCGGGCTTCGCTGGGCGTTGATTTTGGCTCGATCGCCGTCGACATCTTCTTCCTGACGAGCGGATTTCTCGTCACCGGCAGCCTGCTGCGACGGCAGAGTGTGGTGGACTTCCTGTGGGCGCGCTTTCTACGGATCTATCCGGCGCTCTGGGTCATGCTCGCACTCACGGTGTTCGTGCTCGGTCCGTCGCTGACGACACTTCCCGTGACGGAATACCTGACGAGCTCCCGCACCGCGGCGTATCTGATTCGATGCGCGGCGCTGCTCCCCCGGGTCGAGTACCTCTTGCCCGGCGTCTTCGAGAGCAATCCGTACAAGGGGGCCGTGAACGGATCCCTGTGGTCGATGCCACTCGAGCTCCGAATGTATCTGATCGGGTACCACTATGTGGCGCACGAAGCGTCCGTGTTCGCCAAGCTGCTCTTCATGTTCTTCACCGGCGCCAGCTTCTTTGTCTTGCGCTCGCGCATCGACCTCTCGCGTACGATCTTCTGGTTCGGCGTCGGCGCGCTCGTCTTCTCGACGGTGCACAGGGAGCTCTTCTTCGCCACCTACCATCTCACACTGGCGTACCTGGTGTTCTATGTCGCCTTTGTGCCGGCGGGTGCTGTTCGTCGCTACAACCGGGTCGGTGACTATTCGTACGGCGTCTACATCTATGCGTTTCCAGTTCAGCAGACCGTGATTGCGCTGCATCCCGGCGTCTCGGTATTCGGCGTGGTCGTGACGGCCTCCGCAGTCACCCTCGCACTCGCGGCCTGCTCCTGGCACTTCCTGGAGCAGAATGCCCTGACGCTCAAGGAGGCCTATGTCGGTCACACGCGTCGACTGCTCGGCCACAAGCGCACGGCGGTCCAGAGCTCGTGAGCGGTCACGGCGTCGCCATACCAGCCCTCGACCTCGCGATACTGCGATCGTCAGGTGGCGCCGCGGGGGGAGTCCATCCGCTCGTCACTGGATGCGGTGAGCGCCGACCGCTGCGTGACCAGCATGGCGAAACTGAGCGCGCCGATCATCATCGCGCACGCGCCGAGCCAGGTCGGCGAGCGCCCAACGGCGAGCCAGTACGCGCCGCTGATTGAGACGGCGGCGGTGCGGGCACCTTCTGCGGAGAGCGCCCAACGCCGCCCTTCCAGCAGGCCGCCGACGTTCGTGAGCGTGAGCGCCACCGCGAAGGCTCCGGCCAGCAAGGCGCCGAGCGGAAGTGCGCCAGCCGTCGCAAGCAGCCACAGCGCGCCGGGGATGGCGAGTGCGAACTGCAACAGCGCGTAGAGTGACAGCTGGCGCGGAATTGCCGGGTCGAACGGTCGAAAGGTCTCACGGCTGACGGCAGGAATCTGCACCGGACCGCCATCCTGACGTGGCCGCCACGCCGGTGATGCGAAGACGAAGTGCCAGCGCTCCGACCAACTGCGCGCCTGCCAGACGTTGCGCGCGATCGCCACGTACTGGTGCACCTGCGCCCACAGCGGATTCCAGCTCGCAAGCGGCGTGGTGAGGCCGTACACCGGCTCCTCACGTTCCGCCGTGAACGTGCCCCACAGGCGGTCCCACGTGATGAACACGCCGGCGTAGTTGCGATCCTGGTACTCCGGGTTCACGCCATGATGCACGCGGTGATGCGACGGCGTGTTGAACACGGCTTCACACCACGCCGGCAGGCGATGAATGACGCGCGTGTGAATCCAGAACTGGTAGACCAGGTTGAGTGCGTAGCACACGGCGAACTGTTCCCACGGCATGCCGAGTAGCGCGAGGGGCGCATAGAACACCCAGCCGACCAAGCCGCCGAGCGCGCTCTGCCGCAGGGCGACCGCGAGGTTGTACTCCTCGCTGCTGTGATGCACGACGTGTCCGGCCCAGAACAGGTTCACCTCGTGCGACACGCGATGAAACCAGTAGTACGCGATATCGACGAGCACGAACGTCACGATCCACCCCAGCGCGTTGTTCGGCCACGCCGGCACCGGCAGCAGCCGTTGTATGCGCGCGTGCTCGTAGAGGTACCCGAAGACGCCCAGGAGCAGCAACTTCGTGAAGACGCCGGCGATCTGACTCAGCGTGCCCGCCGACAGATCGCTGATGCTGTCATTGAGGCGATACAACGAACGACGGCCGAACCGGGCATACCCCAGTTCGGCCGCGATCAAGAGGAAGAAGAGCGGAATCGACGCCTGGATGATCTCCATGCGACACGCGCGCGATCAGGCGGCGGCCGGTTGCCCCGGCTCCTTGAGCTCGCCTTCCCAGCGTGCCATGACCGCCGTGGCGAGGCAGTTGCCCAGCAGGTTCACGGACGTGCGCGCCATGTCCATGATCGCGTCCACCCCGAGGATGACCGCGATGCCCTCGAGCGGCAGGCCGAACTGCGCGAGCGCGCCGGAGAGGATGACGAGCGAGGCGCGCGGTACGGCCGCGACCCCCTTCGACGTGAGCATCAGCGTGAGCATCATGAGCAGCTGCTGGCTGATCGGCATGTCGATTCCGGCCGCCTGTGCCACGAAGACGGACGCGATGGCCAGGTAGAGCGTGCTGCCATCGAGGTTGAACGAGTACCCGGTGGGCAGCACGAAGGACACGATGCGGCGCGGCACGCCGAACTTCTCCATCGCCTGCATCGCCTGCGGGAAGGCCGCTTCGGAGGAGGCGGTGGAGAAGGCAATGAGCCACGGCTCCTTGACCACGCTCCAGAACCTGCCAACCGGGATCTTGGCCAGGAGCGCCACCGGGACCAGCACGATCACCACGAAGACGATCAGCGAGACGTACAGTGTGCCGACGAGCTTCGCGAGGCTGAGCAGCACGCCGAGACCGCTCTTGCCGACGGTGACACCGATCGCCGCGCCGATACCGATGGGCGCATACGCCATCACGATCCCGACGAACTTGAACATGATGTCGCTGAGCGACTGCAACCCATCGAGCATGATCTGCTTCGACTTGCCCTCCGTGCGCGCCAGCGCCACCGCGAAGATGATCGCGAAGAAGACGATCTGCAGCACCTCGTTGGCCGCGGCCGCCTCGAAAAAGCTCTGCGGCACCGTGTGCTCGAGCACGGACGCAAAGGTGGGCGTCTTGGCGGCGAGGGCCTTGAATTCGTCGGCATTGCCGGCGGCCGCACTGGTGATGCCGACGCCGACACCGGGCTTGACCACGTTCACGGCGATCAGTCCGATCGCCAGCGCGGCGGTCGTGACGACTTCGAAGTAGATGATCGACCGCAGCGCGAGCTTGCCGACCTTCGCCATGTCGTCACCGTGCCCCGCGATCCCCACCACCAGCGTGGAGAAGAGCAGCGGCACAATGAGCGACTTGATCATGCGCAGGAAGATCGTCGCGAACGGCTTGAGGTTCGCGGCCATGTCGGGCGCGAGCCAACCCACGAGGATGCCGATCACCATCGAGATCAGAATCCACTGGGAGAATCCGATGCCGAGGAAGCCCTTCTTGGGCGACGAGGCAGCGGCGGAAGACGAGTGAGCCATGGAACCTGGGGCGGGAAAGACGGGCGCAGCACCATGATGGCGCCGCGAGGAGGGACGATCAGGACGGACGGCGACGCAGCACCGAGTGTCGATAGCCGTACGCGAAGTAGAGCGAGAGGCCGATGACCATCCACACACCGAACGCGATCCACGCGCTCAGCGGCAGCCCCTTCATGACGAAGACACAGGCACCGGCCCCAAGCAGCGTCACAGCCCAGAAGAACGGCACCTTGAAGGGGCGCGGGCGATCGGGTTCGCGAAGCCGCAGCACCAGCACGCCGATGCACACCACCGCGAAGGCGGCCAGCGTCCCGATGTTGGTCAGGTCGTAGGTGGCGGCGTCGTCGGCGAGCAGCGCACCGAGGGCCACCGCCACGCCGGTGATGATCGTGGTGATGTGCGGCGTGCGCGTCTTCGGGTGCAGCTTGGCGGCGAACTGCGGCAGCAGCCCGTCGCGGGCCATCGCGTAGAAGATGCGCGGCTGGCCGTACTGGAAGACGAGCAGCACGGCCGACATCGACACCACGGCACCGGCGGCGACGATCCAGCTCGCGGTGCCCAACCCGGCCACCGAGAGGGCCTTGGCGAGCGGATCAGCGCTCTTGAGCTGCTGATAGGGCACCAGCCCCGTCGCCACGAACCCGACGATGACGTAGATCAGCGTGCACACCGCCAGACCGCCGAGAATCCCCAGCGGCAAGTTGCGTTGCGGGTTCTTGGTTTCCTCGGCGGCCGTGGAGATGGCGTCAAAGCCGATGTAGGCGAAGAACACGATCGCCGCGCCCTGATGGATGCCCTTGAACCCGTTCGGCGCGAACGGCTTGTAGTTGGCCGGATCGATGTGCATCGCGCCCACCACGACGAACAGGCCGAGCACGAGCAGCTTCACCACGACCATGATGTTGTTCGCGCGCGTGCTCTCCTTCACGCCTTGCAGCAGCAGCAGTGTGATGGCCGCCACGATCCCGAAGGCCGGCAGATTGATCAGCAGGGGCAGCCCCGCGATGCGCGGGGCACTGTCGAGCAGGGCGTGAATAGCCGGATCACTGCTCGCCTTCACGTTCCAGTAGCCATGCGTGAGATAGGCGGGCAACTCGATGCCGAAGCCCGAGAGCAGCGACGTGAAGTAGCCACCCCAGCCGATGGCGACGGCGACATTGCCCACCGCATACTCGAGGATGAGCGCCCACCCGACAATCCACGCCACGATCTCGCCGAGCGTGGCATAGGAATACGCGTAGGCGCTGCCCGCCTGGGGAATCATCGATGCGAGTTCCGCGTAGCAGAGCGCCGCCAACCCGCAGACCGCGCCGAGCAGCACGAACGAGAGCACGAGCGCCGGGCCAGCGCCGTAGCGCACGATGGTACCGTCGGCGAGGGTCTCGCCGGCGGCCGCGGTGCCTAGCGAGGAGAAGATGCCGGCGCCGATGACGGCACCGATGGCGAGCATGATGAGATCGCCGGCGCCCAGCGTGCGCCGCATGCCGTGCTCGCTGTCATCGATGACGGCGATCGGCTTTCGATCGAACAACCCCATGTGGTCCGGGCAGGAGGGAACACAGCTACGAAATCACTCTGGCGAAGCTAGCGCCGGGGCCGGATCACAGCGAGTAGGTGATCTGCGTCTTTGCCCGTACCGGGACACCGCGGCCATCCACCGCGGGACGGAAGCGAATGGAGACGAGTGCCTCACGCAACTTGCGGTTGTAGGCGCCGTCCTTGGTGGGCGTGAACTGCAGGTCCACGACCTTGCCGGTGGAGTCCACATCGAACTCCACGATCACCGTGCCCTTGGCTTTGCCGGGGACCGGGAGCGGGGGAAGAAAGAGCTCCGTTGGCGCGGGCGGATAGATGCTGCCCGGCCCGCCGCCCGTCCCCGCACCAGTGCCCGTGCCGCGTCCGGTTCCAACGCCCGAGCCCGTACCACCGCCGGAGCCCGGTCCGTTCCCTGCTCCGCCGTCATTGCCCGCGCCACCACCGCTCCCGACGGTCTCGGATTTGACCTCGGACGCAGCCGACGCCGCCGGCGTGGGAGCGGGCGGCGTCGGCGTGGGCTGCGGCTTGGGCGGCACCGGCGGTGGAATCACCGGCGGTTTGATCTCCGGCGGTTTGACCGTCGGCGGCGTGGGGGTCGGCGTCGGAGCCGGCGCGACACGCACGAACTGGAGGCGTTCCTGCTTCATCTGCCCACCCGTGCCCTTGCGCCCGCCACCACCGCCACCGGCTGGCCCAATGCCACCGGCGCCGAGCACTTCCTTCATGAGCTCGGGCGAGGTGAAGGGCACGATCAGCAACGCGATGACCAGCAGATGCAGGAAGATGGACAGCAGCAAGCTTCCCGTTCGCTTGGTCCTGGACCCCGCCGGCATGCCGATGGGGGGACGGTAGCGCGGGCGATCCTGAGGGCCGGGCGAGCTCGCCTGGTCAGCGGAATCGTCAGGGAAGGCAGTCATGCAGGGCGAGAGTGGTCGGCGAGGCGGTGAGGCGCAAACGGGGCAGACGGCACGACACCATCCGCAAAATAGTACGGCAGGCGAGCCCGAAAGGGTTCGCCCGCCGTATCAAACACCACTGGTGCCCCGGAGGTGCCCTGCGGCCCTCCGAGGCGGGCCAGCTCACTTCGGCGCGATACCGAGCACCTTGACGCCGGCGCCGCGCGCCTGGTCCATGGCCCAGATCACATTCGCATACTTGGTGAGCGTGTCACCCTTCACGAAGATGATCTTTTCGGGACGCGGATCGTAGATCGACTTGAGACGCGTGAAGAGCTGATCCTTCGGGATGGGCTCCTTGTTGATCGCGTACTTGTCGTCCGGCAGAATCTCCAGCACGATCTGATCCGGATTCACCTGCGAGGTCTGCTGCGGCGGATTCGGATCGGGAAGCTGCGTGTCGATCGCCTTGCGGCTCATCGGGATGATCATCATGAAGATGATCAGGAGCACGAGGAGCACGTCGATCATGGGCGTCACGTTGATCTCGTTGTTGAGACTCCCGCTGCCCCCACCAGTTGACATGCCCATGGCTTATTTCCCTGGCTTGATGCGATCAGCTTCCACGAGCGACTCGGTGCCGGGAAGCTGCTCGGTGATGAGCGCCGCCACGCGGACGCCGCCCTTCGAAATCGTGCCGAGCGCGTCGATCACGGTCAGGTACTGAAGGTCCTTGTGGGCCTTCACGTACATGATGTAATCCTCGCGTTCCTTGCCGTAGATGTCGTGGACTGCCGTCTCGAGATCTTCGGCACGGACCGGCTTCTTGTTCAGATAGAATCGACCCTGATCGTCGATACCGAGCACCTGGTCACCATCTTCTTCCGGGTGGGGCTTGAGGTTCTGCCCTTCCGGTGGGACCGCCTTGAAGCCCGCGTTGATCTGCGGGATGGTGATCATGAAGATGATGAGAAGCACCAGCATCACGTCGATCATGGGCGTGACGTTCGGTTCGGCCTTTACGCCGCCGCCGCCACCAACACTCATACCCATGGCGCTACTCCGTGGTTACGGATGAAGGCTGGCCCCGGGGCGCCCCGTACGGGCGCCCGGCGACCGACCGTCGTGAACTGGTTACTGCGAGATGGCCGACTGGCCGGCCGTGTTGAACTCACGCGTGAAGCGCGAGCGGCCGAACTCCCCCGAGACGCCCTTGATGAGGTAGTCGATCATTTCCTTCGACGTGTACGTCATTTCCGCCGTGAGGTTGTCGATCTTCGTCTGGAAGTAGTTGTACGACCACACGGCCGGGATGGCGACGCCGATACCGATGGCCGTCGTGATGAGCGCTTCGGCAACACCGGCGGCGATGGCGGAGATACCACCCGCACCCGACGCGGCCATACCCGTGAAGGAGTTGACGATACCCATCGTGGTGCCGAGGAGACCGACGAACGGCGACGTGGCGCCGACGGTGGCGAGGATGCCGAGGCCGCGCTTCAGGTCGACGACGGTCATCAGCATTTCGCGCTCAACCGCACGCTCGGCCGAGTTGATGTCGGCCACGGTCACCGAGCCGTCCTGAATGAGCGGACGGATTTCCGAGAGGGCGCCGCCAAGGACGCGGGCCACGTGCGACTTCTTGTAGCCTTCGGCGAGCTTGATGGCCTCGGTGAGGTTGTCCTCTTCGAGGAACTGCGAGAACTCGGGGGCGAACTTGCGCGTCTCGGCCTGCGCCTTGCGCATCGACCACCACTTCGAGATGAGCTGCGTGAACGAGAGGGCCGACATGCCAAGGAGCGTGAAGACGATACCCTTGGCGAACCAGCCCATCGACTGGTACAGCTCCATCAGCGACATGTTCATGAAACGAATCTCCGCGAAACGTGAGGTGAGGTCTTAGCGATTGAGCGAGAACTGGAACGGCTGCTGGACGAGCTGCTTCACCTTTCGGCCGCCCACTTCAGCGGGCAGGAAGCGCATACGCTGCAGCGCGTTCTTCACAGCGGACGTGAACAGGTCGTTGTCGGACTTGAGCGCCTTGAAGGAGCCCATCTCGGCGCGCCCCGTCGTGTCGACGACGAACTGCGCGAGCACGGTGCCTTCGATACCAGCGGTGCGGAGCATGTCCGGATACGCGGGGCCACTCTGGCCCGGCGCCATGACGACCGGCTTTTCGACCTGGAAGTCGAAGTACGGCTGGTCGGCGTTCTGGACAACCGGCCCCTTGCCGCCTTCGACGCCCTTGGCGATACCGCCGGCGACACCCTTACCGGAGAAGTCCGCCTCATCCGTCACCTTTTTGGAGAGGTCGATGTCCGGGATCACGTTCGGGATTTCAACCGGGGCGGTAAGCACCTGGAAACCCTTCGGTGGCGGGGGCGCAGCCACGGCATCCGGCGGTGGCGGCGGCTTCTCGGGCTCGGGTGGCTTGGGTTCGTCCTTCTTGACCTCGACGAAGTCGACCTTCTCTTCCTTCGGCTTCTCGTTGACGATGCCAGCGTTCTTCGTGACGATCACGAGACCGATGACCACCGCCGTATGGAGGACAATGGACATGAACCCCCCGCCCGCGCGCTTCTGCTTCTTCGCCTGAGATTCGATCAGGTTATTGAACATCTCGCGTGTCCGGGGTACGGGCTGTACGTCGACCTCCCGGGCAGAGGGCCCGGGAGCTGACTTGGCGATTCTACGTCCCGGGCATGAAGCAGCAATGGAACAAAGATTAGGTTCTGATTAATCCCCGGTTAGCATTCCCGGCTCGGAATCCAGTGCACCCTGGCTATTGACAATCGACTCGTATTCGCCAGTCATGCCCGAGCCCGGATGACCGGCGAGCGGCAACGTGACCGTGAACGTGCTGCCACGCCCCAGACGCGACTGGACCTCGAGCATGCCACCGTGCGCCTGCGCAATCCACTGCGAGATGGCGAGCCCGAGACCGAAGCCGCCGCGTTCGGTGGCCCGCGATCGCACGCGGTCGGCGCGCCAGAAGCGCTCGAACACGTAGGGCAGATCGGCGGCCGCGATGCCGATGCCCGAGTCGCGCACGGCGAAGCGCGCCACCTCCTCGTCGCGGATGAGCGTGATGTCCACCGTGCCGCCGCGCGGCGTGTACTTGATGGCGTTCGTCACGAGATTGAGGAAGAGCTGGCGCAAGCGCGTCACATCGCCGAGGACTTCGGCATTGTCGAGCTGCGAGGCTTCGATCGTGAGCCCGGCATCCTCGCCGAGCAGGCGCGCGGTCTCGAGCGTTTCCCGGGCGAGCGGCGCCAGTTCGATCGGTTCGCGATAGAGATCGAAGCGTCCCTCGTCGGCGCGGGCGAGGGTCAGCAGCGAGTCCACGAGATCGGCCATGCGCGTGACCTGCTGCAGCGCCTCCTCGAGCGCCTCGGCCTGCTCATCGGCGGTGGCGAGATGACTCATCGCCCGCTCCACGTCGGCGCGCATCACGGCCAGCGGCGTCTTGAGCTCGTGACTGGCGTCGGCCGTGAAGCGACGCAGCGCGCCGAACGAGGTCTCGAGTCGCTCGATGAACGCGTTGAGCGTCGTGGAGAGACGCGCCAGTTCGTCACCGGCCGCCCCGATGGCGAGGCGCCGATGCAGCGACCGACCGTCGGTGATGGCCTCGACCTGGTCGATGATGCGATCGATGGGGCGGAACGCGCGGCCGGCGATGATGTAGGCGAACATCACCGAGATGGCGAGCAGGAACGGGGTGATCACCACCATCGTCCCGACGAGCTCGCGCGGCGTGAACTCGATGCCCGTGGTACTCAGGGCGGCATACACCCGATACCGGTCGTTGGCGCTGAGCGGCACGTTCAGCGTGGCGAGCAACACCTCGTCGTCGCGCTCACCCATGCGCACCGTTCTGACGTGCAGCGTATCCACGTGGGCCCGCGCCGCCGTGCTCAGCGCATCGCGGTCGGAGACCGACAACGCGGACACCGCCGACGAGGCGTAGAGGTCGTACCCGGTGCTGTCCTGCACCAGCACGTACCCCTCGAGGATCGAGAGGAACGCACTCATGCGCATGCTCACGGTGCGCGCGGCCAGCTTGTCCTTCTGCGCGAGAATCGGCTCCCAGCCGGTGCTGCGCGCCACGATGATGGCGTCCCGCACCTGACGCGCCTCGGCCATCACGCGCTGCTCCAGTTCGCGATAGAGCAGCTCGCGCCGTACGGCCAGCAGCGTGATCGAAAAGATCAGCAGCGTGCCAAGAAAGGCCGCGGTCCAGGCGACCGTGAGGCGCGTGCGGATGGAACCCATGCGAGCGTGGCGCTAGGCGCGAATCATGTAGCCGACCCCACGCACCGTGGTGATCAGCTTCTTCTCGAACCGGGCATCGATCTTCTTGCGCAGATGATTGATCACCACGTCCACGATGTTGGTGCCCGGGTCGAAGTGATAGCCCCACGCGTATTCCGTGATGAGCGTACGGCTCATGACCCGCCCGGTGTGCCGCATGAGATACTCGAGCACGGCGAACTCCTTGGGCGTGAGCTCGATCAGTTCGCCGTCCCGACGGACTTCACGGGTGCCCTGGTCGAGTTCGAGGTCGCCCACGGTGAGCTGCGGTGACGCCAGCGCCCGCGGTCGACGCAGCAGCGCCTCGGCACGCGCCAGGAGCTCCTCGAATGCGAACGGCTTGGTGACGTAGTCGTCGGCGCCGGCGCGCAGCGTCTCCACCTTGGCATCCACGGCGTCCTGCGCCGTGAGGACCAGCACCGGGCGTTCGAAGCCGCGCGCGCGCAGCGTACGCAACACATCGAGGCCGTTGCGACCCGGCAAGCGCATATCGAGTACGACCAGATCGTACGACTGCGCGAGGGCGAGGCGCTCGCCCTCCAACCCGTTGTTCACGAGATCAGTCTGCCAGCGCTGCTCTTCCAACCCGCGGCGAACGAATTCTCCGACCGTCGGATCATCTTCGATGACGAGAATCTTCATGGCGTGTACGAGAGAACCTCAGCGCAACGTGCGGCCAGAGGGTCGAACAAACCCATACTCACGAATCTTGCGATAGAGCGTCTTCGGGGAGATGCCCAGCGCATCCGCCGCGCGCCCCTGATGCCATCCCACCGCCTGCAGCGTGGCTTCGATGTAGGCGCGCTCCACCGCCTCGAGGGTGCGACCGGTACTCGCGGTCGGCTCCGAGCCGCTCGCGTCGGTCGACGCACGTGCCGTGGACGAGGTGACCGTGGTCGCCGCCAGATCGGCCGCGGTCACGTCTGCGGTCACGTCTGCGGTCACGTCGGCGTTCGCCCCCCGCGCGGCGCCGGCGCGCACGCACTCCACCAACGCACGCACGTTGCCGGGCCAGTCCTGCGATTCGAGCCAGCCGATGGCCTCTGACGACAGCGCGCGTCCCGTCGGCAAGGCCGCCGTGGCGAGCAGCGGAATGTCCACGGCCCGCTCACGCAACGGCGGCAACGCCACCTGCACCGCGGACAGCGTGTGCGCGGCGTCGGCGTCGAGACTGCCCTCGGCGATCAGGGCGGCCGGATCGCGCATGAGCGCCAGCATCACACGACATTCGAGCGGCACGGGCTGCGTCCCACCCTGCCGCACGAACCAGCCGCGCGTGACAGCGTCCGCCACCGCGCGCTGCGCGGCATGATCGAGGCGCGCGAATGCACGCAGCAGCAGCGTGCCTCCCGCCGCAGCTTCCAGCGCGCCGACCGCCACCGCTGGCTCGGCGCCCGGCACCTCGGTGCCGAACAGGCGGGCCATCACCGAGTGCGTATCGACGGCCGCGTTGATTTCCACCCACGGTGCGTCGGCACTCCGTCCTTCGTGAAGCCACCGCGCCAGTGCGCGCTTCCCGACCCCCGCCTCGCCCCAGATCAACACCGGAGCCTCGCTGTGGCGAGTGGCCTCGAGCGTGGTGAGCACGGCCCGCAGTGGCGCGTACTGCGTCACGAACGAGTCGCGTGTCGGCGCCGACTGCGCTGCCAGCCGGGCACGCAACCGATAATTGTCGCGGACCAGTACACGCTTCTCCCACGCGCGACGCACGACGGCGTCGATCTCCGCCATGCGGTACGGCTTGGAGAGCACGTCGTAGGCTCCGAGGCGCAGCGCGGCCAGCGCCGTCTCCACCGTGCCATTGCCGGTGATGATGAGGATCTCCGGCGGCGTGGACTCTTCGCGCACGCGCCGCAGCACCTCGAGGCCATCCATCTCCGGCATGACAACGTCGAGCAGGGCGACGTCGAACGGCGCGGCTCGCAGCGCCTCGAGGGCGGCGCGGCCGTCGCGGACTGCCGTCACGGCAAATCCGCGCGCGGTGAGAAACTGCTCGAGAATGGCGCCGAGGTGCGGCTCGTCATCGGCGAGCAGTACCCGGATGCCGGTGTGTGGTGCGTTCACGCCTCCTCCATGGGCAGCGACACACGGAACGTGGCGCCGCTGCCCTCCGATGATACGAGTTCCAGTGCGCCGCCGTGATCGTTCACGATCCCGTAGCAGATCGCGAGACCGAGACCGGTGCCCTGCCCCGGCGGCTTGGTGGTGAAGAATGGCTCGAAGACCTTGGCCTGCAGGTGACGCGGAACACCAGGTCCCTCGTCGGCCACTTCGAAGGTGGCACGGCGGACGCCTCCCGACGTGTGCTCGGCGCGGGTCCGAATGGTCACCGCCTTGCCTTCGGGGGTGACATCCATCGCGTTCATGGCGAGTGCGATCAGCACCTGTACCAACTGATCGGCGTCGCCCGAGACGACCAACGCGCCCGCCGGGGCCATCTCCGTGACGAGCCGAATCCGACGGAAGCGTGGATGATGCTGCAAGAGGAAGAGCCCCTGCTGCACCACGCCGCCGACGTCGACCGGCGCTCGGCCCGCCGCCTTGGGCCGTGAGAAATCGAGCAGCCCGTTGACGATCTTCTTGCAGCGTTCGACCTCGAGATCGATGATCTTGAGCATCTCGCGCGGCGGCGGGCCGGCGCCGTCCATCTCCTGCTGCAGCGCCATGGACTCGGCGCACGCGGCGATGGTGGCCAGCGGGTTGTTGATCTCGTGCATGACGCCGGCCGCGAGTTGCCCGAGCGCGGCGAGCTTCTCGGTCTGCGCACTGCGATCGAATGCGGCACGGAGATCGGTAATGTCTTCGCCGACCGTGATCACGTGCGTCACGATGTTGCTGCCGAGCCGCATCGGGATCTTGGAGATGCGGAAGGTGCGACGCTCGCCGAACGCATCGCTTTCCATCTGGAACTGCTGGAGCGTCCCGGTGCGGAAGACTTCGTCGAACTCTTCCCGCAGGCGGTCGGCGGGCTGACGACTGAGGACCTCGAAGATCGTGCGACCGATCGCGTCGTGCCGGGCGACCCCCTGGAGGCCGGTCTCCCGCTTGTGATTCCAGGCGTGAATGCGGTAGTCGCGGTCCACCACGTACAGGCCAACCGGCAGCGAGTCCACGACGCATTCGATGAACGCGCGCTGGTTGGCCACTTCGCGCACCCGCTCGGTGACCTCGTGCTCGAGCTGACGGGTGTAGCGATCACGGGCCGACGCCACGCCGAGCATCGCGGCGACCGCGCGTGCGAGCGCCTGCTCGCCATCGGCCAGCAGGTTGCCGCGCTGCACGAGCAGCGCACCGACGACTTCGCCCGCCCCCATCACGTCGAACCGCTGCGCCGACGCCGTGCCCGCCGATCCGGGCGCCGCCCAACGGAGTGGTGCGTCGGCCACGAACGTGGTGAACTCCACGACATCGGCGGCCAGCGCCTCGCCAAGTCTCGCCAGCACCTTTGGCACCGAGATGGCGGGATCGCCCGAAGCCGTGAGCAGGGCCGCCGCGTCGGCGGCGGCGAGGAGCAGTGCGGCAGTAGGAAGCATCGAGTCGCGAGAGCACCGCATCAACGGGGAGGTCACCGGCTGATCGTCGCCGATGACGCAAGGTAGAAAGCGCGCGCGCACCGGACAAGATGACCGACTGCCGCCACAAAGACAGCAGCGCGCCGAAACGGCAGCGAACCACGCTATTTCGTGGCTCAAGTTGGCCGACGGGGACTGGTACGGCGGGTGCACAGAGCGGTGGCAGTCGCTGCGCGAGCGCTTCAGGCCGCGCTGCCGTACCCCATCTCACGAGGAACGCTTCCATGACCATCCATACGATTCCGCTCGCTGCCACCGCCGCCTCGCCGCTGTCGTTCCGCCGGGAGCTCGATCGGCTGTTCGACGATGTCTTCGTGAACCGTCCGACGCAGGGCTGGCAGCCGCCCGCTGACGCACGCGAAGACGGCACGGGTTTCACCCTGCTGCTCGACGTTCCGGGTGTGACCCCAGACTCGGTCGAGGTATTGGCCGAGGACGGCATCCTGACCGTGAAAGGTTCGCGTCCCGCGGCGACGCTGGCTGAGGGGGAACGCGCGGTGTTCGTCGAGCGAACCCAGGGCGCCTTCCTGCGGCGCTTCCGCCTCCCCAAGAGTGCGGACCTGCAGGCGATCGAGGCGACCTACAGCCACGGTGTGCTGACGCTGCGCATCGGGAAGCTCGCGCCGGCGCAGCCGCGTCGTGTACCGGTGAACGTTTCGGTCTGACGACCAGCCGCGACCCACGGAGCACGGGGCGCCCTCCACCAGGAAGACGCCCCGTTTGCGTGTCATCGGCGATCACCGCGACCGAGCGGGCAATCAACCGGTCACATTCTTGATAGTCTCGAGAATTTCCGCATTCTCGCGCTTGAGCCCCGGATGCGCTTCCACATGCGCCCAGCGGACCACGCCATCACGATCAATCAGAAAGTAGGCCCGTTCCGAGAAGAAGGCTTCGGGGCGCAGCACGCCGAAGGCAGTGGCTGCCTCCCGCTTGAAGTCGGAGAGCAGTTGCACCTTCATCGCGTACTTGCTCCGAAACTCCTTGAGCGACGGCACGGCATCTACCGAAATGGGAAGCACTTCCACGCCAGCGGCGGAGAAGGCGTCGAAGTCGTCGCCGAAGGCACACAATTCGCTGGTGCACACACTGGTGAACGCGAGTGGGAAGAACGCGAGGAGCACGTGCCGCTGGCCGCGGAAGCTGGAAAGGGTCACCGTCTCGCCGGAGGTCGAGGCGAGCGTAAAGTCCGGCGCGGGGCTTCCCACGGCGAGTGGTACCGAGGCAACTGAAGTCATCGGGAGGTCGGAAGAATGGACGCCGGCAACACCCCATCACAAAACCCATCGGGTGCAGCGGACGTGGAAAACACGGATCGCTCCGTGCGGCTACGCGTCTTACTGATCGATAATGATGGCGACGAGGCCCTTCGTTCCGAGAGCGCGCTGCGACAGCGCTGGGGGGAAGCCGTGTCGGTGCGACGCGCGGCGACGCTCGCCGATGCCATCCCGCTCCTGCTTTCGGCGGCGACGGCCGAGGCCATCGATGGGGTGGTGCTGGAGTGGAATCTGCCCGATGCCGACGGCGTGGCCGCCCTGGCGGGCGTGCGGGGCGCGGCGCCCGAGTTGCCGGTCGTGGTGTACTCGCGCGCGGTCTGTGACGAGAGCGCCATCCGGGCGCTGCGCGCCGGCGCGCTCGAGTGCGCCGACAAGGGTGGGGTTGCGCCGGCCGACGTCGCCCGCCTGCTGGCGTTTGCGTTTGAACGCCAGCGTCGCATCACCGTGCTCGAATCGGCGCGGCTCGAGGCGGCACATCGGGCGACCCACGACCCCCTCACCGGCTTGGCCAACCGCACGCTCTTCCTCGATCATCTCGAGCGGTCGCTGGCGCTGGGCGCCCGTTACAGCCGCAAGACGGGCGTCCTCTTCGTGGATCTCGACAGTTTCAAGGCCGTGAACGATCAGTACGGCCACGCCGCGGGCGACCGATTGCTCAGCGTCGTCGCGCATCGCCTCCTCGACAGCGTGCGGCGATCGGATGCGGTGGCCCGGATTGGGGGCGACGAGTTCGTGGTCTTGCTGACCGACGTGACCAGCCGCCGGGATCTGGCCTACGTGAAAGACACGATCCTGGCCGCGCTGGCGGAGCCGGTGGCCCTTGCCGAGGGTGTGGTCGCCGGCATTGGCGCGAGCGTCGGGAGTGCCATGGCGCCGCTCGACGGGACCACGGCCCCGGCCCTCCTCGCGGCAGCGGACGTGGAGATGTATCGCGACAAGGTGGACGGTCGCGACCGTTCCACGTCGCTGCTGCACCGCCGTGAGCACCGGCTGCGCTCGGCGCTCGAGCAGAACGAATTCGAGGTGTTCTATCAACCGGTGCTGGATGTCGTGACCGAGCGGCTCGTGGGCGCCGAGGCGCTGCTTCGGTGGCGCGACCCCGAGCGCGGGATTGTGGGTCCGCCGGGCTTTCTGAGTCTGGCGGAGGACACGGGCCTCATCGTGCCGCTCGGAGAGGAGGTGCTGCGCACCGCCTGTCGAGCCGTGGTGGCCTGGCGCACGCAGTATGATGCGCGACACCTGCGCGTCGCCGTGAACCTCTCGGCCGTGCAGTTGCGCGAGCACGGCTTCGAGCGGCGGGTGGCGGACATTCTGGCGGAGACCGGATGCCCACCGGAGGCGCTCTCGCTCGAACTCACCGAGAACAGCACGCTGATCGACGGCGACGCGACGATGGAGACGCTTCGCGCGCTCAAATCGCTCGGGCTGCGACTGGTGGTGGACGACTTTGGCGTAGGACACGCCTCACTGACGTTTCTGCGCGAAGCGCCAGTGGACGGGATCAAGATCGACCGTCGGTTCGTGGCGAATCTGCTGCTCGACCAGCGCGATCAGGCGATCGTGGGAAGCATGGTGCGCCTGGCGCGCGGACTCGGGCTCGATGTGGTGGCCGAGGGCGTGGAGAGTGCGGCGCAGGCGCAGCGACTGGCGCGGCTGCAATGCTTCGTGCAGCAAGGCCGGCACTTCGGGGAGCCGGTGCCGGCCTCGCGTTTCGCCACGCGGTTGCAGAGTTCAGCCGCGCGAGCCGCCATTCGCAGTGCCCCCGTTCGCGACGACGCGGCCCCCGTCAACCGCCACGTCGCCACCTAGCTTGCTCACGAGGCCCTGCATCAGGACATCGGGCTTGATGCCGTACTGCGCGCTCGCGGCCTCGAGCAGGGTGAGCATCGCGCCGAGCCGCTGTTGCGTGGCGGTCGCGGTCCCCTGCCCGTCGCCCTGATCCATCACGACCAGCCGGTCGATCCGGATGTCGCCGGCGGCCTTCGCGAGGCGATCGATCATGTCGGGCAGCTGCTGCAGGTACAGCATCGCCAAGCCGCGGTCGCCTGCCGCGAGCAGCTGCTGCTGGATGGCCTGGAGCGCGCGCGCCTGGGCTTCACCCTGGGCGATGACTGGGGCCGCCATCGCCTCGGCTTCGGCACGAGCGGCTTCGGCGCGGGCGCGCGCGGGTTCGACCTGCTCCACCTGCAGTCGGACGCGGGTCACCTCGACGCGCGCTTCTTCAACGGCCTTTTCGGCGCGCGCCTGGGCTTCGTCGGCGGCCGCGCGGGCGGTGCGCTCGGCGATCTGCGCCATGCGGTCAAGGTCGGCCTGCTTGACGCGCAGTTCGTTCTGCGCCGCTGAGACCTGCATCTGAGACTGGGCCCGAGCGACTTCCGCTTCCTGCTGCGCGCGGGCTTGTTCGCGCTCGGTTTCGGCCTTGGTCTTGGCTTCGGCGATCTGCGCGTCGCGCAGCACTTCGGCGGTGCGAATGCGGCCGTACGCGCGGAGATAGCCCGCCTCGTCGGAGATGTTCTGGATCTTGAGCATGTCGAGCTGAAGTCCGAGCTTCTGGAGGTCGCGCGTGACCTCCTTCATGAGCTCGGCCTCGAACTTCACGCGGTCTTCATTGGCCTCTTCAGGAGTGAGCGTGGAGAGCACGCCGCGCAGGTTGGCGGCGAGCGTTTCCTGCGCGAGGTCGGCGACCTGCCGCTCGTTCCCCAGAATGCGCTCGACGGCATTGTTGAAGACCTCCTCGGGCATGGAGGCGATCTTCACATTGGCGACGGCCTGCACGTCGATGGGAATGCCGCCGCGCGCGATGGCGTTGCGCACACTGATCGTGAGGGGGATGGTGTTGAGCGTCATCCACTGCGCCTGCTCGATGATGGGGATACGCAGGGTGCGCCCGCCGCGGACCACGCGATAGCCCACGCTGGTCCCGTCGGTCAGCGCGCGCTTGCGCCCCGTGATGACCGCCACCTGGTTGGGCGGCACGATGATCAGCAGCTGCTTGATGGTGGCGATGAGCAGCACGATCATCACCATGACGAAGGCGATGCCGCCGAGGGAGAAGACGGCGGTGCCCCAGCCGTTTGCGAGCAAGTCGTTCATGGCGATTGGATTGGGAGAAGGGTCCGTCAGTGATTCGGTGACTGCGGTGCGGCGATGGTGCGCTCAGGCCAACGGGGTCACGATGGCGAAGCCGGACTCGATGCTCTCGATACGACAGGTGGTGAACTGTGGTGCCGGGACGTTCCGGAACTCGGCGGCCCGCCGGGCCGGGAGTTCGACGTACTGCCCGTTCGCCGCGCACTGCACGACCCCCTCGCCCTGTTCGTTGAACGGCACCACGAGGGAGGCCGATGCTCCGATGACGGCGACATCGAGCGGCATGTCGACGCCCTCACTTCGGCGGAGCGCGCGGAAGACGACGTGCACGACCGCCCACGCGATCGCGGCGGCGGCGCCGGCGGCGGTCCACACAACCGGCGTCGGCCGCTCGGTGAGGACGCCCAACAGGCCGATGCCGCCAAAGGCGAAGCTCGCCCAGGTGAGATTGCGCAACGAGAAGAGCCCAAAGAGCCCCGCGTCATTGAGGGCGTGCAGATCCGGTGACGACGCATCGAGGTGATGCTCACTGCCGAGCAGGGCGAGCACAATGAAGAGGCCACCAAACGCGAGTGCCGCGACAAAAACCCACATCACGTTGCGTCAATCCTCCATTCAAACACGGCGCGCCAGCGATTCAAGCATCGCGGCGCGCCGTGTGTGGGACCACCTGATGGAACGGAGAGTGGAGCGTATCGGGATCGAACCGATGACCCCCTGCTTGCAAAGCAGGTGCTCTCCCAGCTGAGCTAACGCCCCGTGCCGGGAAATGTAGTGGCGCTGCGCGATTTACGAGAAGGGGCTCGCGCCTCGCGTCCGCGATTCGCGGGCCCGGTGATGCGTTGGTGGCTGGCCAACGTGACGGGAGAACGCCACGCTGAACGTGCTCGCCGAGCTGTAGCCGACCCGCGTTGCGACCTCAGCGATCGTGAGAGTGGGGTCGCGCCGCATCAGCTCCTTGGCGAGTGCCATGCGCCAGGCCAGCAGGTACCCCATCGGAGCCACGCCCACCGCCGCGCTGAACCGATCGAAGAACGAGGACCGTGACATTCCGGCCTCGCGCGCGAGCGCGGCGACCGTCCACTGCGCGGCCGGGCGCTCGTGCATGCCGCGCAGCGCGGCCGCGACGCGCGTGTCGGCGAGGCCGCGCACAAGGCCCGGCGCCGCCGTGGCGCCCCCCGTGGCGCGAAGCGCCTCGATGAGCAGCACCTCGAGCAGGCGCGCGAGGATGACGTCGCGCGCGGGCCGCCGAGCGCGCGACTCGTCACGCACCAGCTCTACCAACGAGGTGAGCCGCGCGTCGTCGCGGACGTGGACCACGTGCGGGAGCAGCGAGACCAGGAGCCGCGCGTCCGGCGACGTGAAGGCGCAGTAGCCGACCAGCATCCGGACGTCCGGCGAGGCCTGCAGCTCGCCGTGTCGGATTTCGCCGTCAGGCCCGACCAGGTATTCGGTATCGCCGGTGCCGTCCGGAGCCTCCACGCTCGACGCGGTGAAGTGGACGGCGGACGGGACGAGCACGAAGTCCCCGGCCTCCAGACGAATTGGCGCGTCCCCCTCGACGGCGAGGGCGCTGGCTCCCTCCAGCACGACGCAGTAGAACGCCCGCCCCGCCTCGGTCCGCCGGACCCGCCACCGGCCGGCGGCCACGACCAGCTTCGAGAACGGGGCCGATGGCTGGAGCAGCGCGACGACTTCGGCCAACGGATCAACCAAATCGGACTCCTGCTAACGAAATATGGACTCAATAGTATAGAACGTCCGAACACCTGCGTCTATGGTTCGCAGACCGCCCCCCTGGCCTGCACCTCGTACGGAGACACCATGCCGACAATCCTCATCACCGGAAGCTCATCGGGCTTCGGCCTCGACACCGCTCGCCTCTTCCTCGAGCGTGACTGGCGCGTGGTCGCCACGATGCGGACGCCGCGTCGCGATCTCCTCCCGGCGTCGGAGCAGTTGCAGGTGCTTCCGCTCGACGTCACCGACGGGGCCAGCATCGAGTCGCTGATAGCGGCCGTTGGCCCTATCGATGCCCTCGTGAACAACGCCGGCGTCGGTCTGCTGGGTGTGTTCGAAGGCACCCCGCTCACCGCCGTGCGCGGCACGTTCGACACGAACGTGTTCGGCGCGATGGCCGTGACGCAGGCGTTCCTGCCGCAGTTCCGGGAGCGTCGGGCCGGCGTCGTCGTCAATGTCTCGTCGAGCACGACGATGCTCGCGCTGCCGATGCTCGCGGCCTACACGGCGAGCAAGGCCGCGCTGAATGCGTTCACCACGTCGCTTGCGATTGAGCTCGCGCCGTTCGGCGTGCGGGTGCGTCTGGTGCTGCCTGGTTCGGCGCCCGACACCGCGTTCGGGCGGAACGCGCACACCCACATGCAGGCGCAGGGTGTGCGCGTTCCCGAGCCGTACCACGCCTTCGCACAGGGTGTGCTCGAACAGATGGCGACTCGCCGCAGCGGAGTGCACACGCGGAGCGAGGACGTGGCCGAGGCGATTTGGCGTGCCGTAACCGATCCGGCGACTCCGCTCAGTCAGCCCGCGGGTGCCGATGCGCTTGCCGTCGCCAGTGCGGGGTGAAACGCGGCCCCGTGCAGTGCTGCGAGCTGACGCACGAACCACCGTTTCTCATGCGTGACGGTGGGACTGGTACTTCGCGCGCGAGTCGTTATTTCTGCACGTGATGGGCGCACCGCCGCGCCGCGCAGTGGATCGCGTGGCCTACACTCCCCGCGATCGATCGCGGCCTTGCCGGCCAGTCGTCGCGATGTCGGACCCATCGTCGCGACCGGCGTATTGTCGACCTCAACACCTCGACCATGCGTCCAGCTCGATTCGCCCCGGTACTGTTGCTGTTCTACGTACCGAGTCTTCTTGTCTTCCTGTCCGTTCTCGCTCTCGTGGCGACCCTGCTCCTGGGTCGCGGCGCGTGGGGGCTTGGCGTGGCCGTGCTCGTCGTGGTCTCCGTCAAGGCACATACCCTTGCACGCGTCTGGTTGGACGAACTGCTCGGTCGCTTTCCGCGCCCGCGCCCCTCGTAGTCTGCCGCGATGACCAACGGCGGCACGCGCTGACGCTCAACCCCTTCCATCCATCGGCGTGGCCGTGGCGACGAGGATGGCCGTGAGCAGCAACACCACGGCGCCGAGGACGACTTCGATGCGCGCCACGCGGGCGAAGCCCGTGGGAATCTCCCGGCGCGCATCGGCGTCGCGGGTGGAACGCCAGTTGAGCCCGCCGAGCACGATCACGACCGCCACCACGACGAGCTTGCGCAGCATCGTGATGGCGTAGTGGTCGGTGGTGAGATTGGCGAACGTCACGCCCTGCGAGCCGGCGCCGGTGATGCCGGTCAAGGCGAGCACGCTCGCACTAGCCAGCGCCAATGTCGAAAAGCGACGACGGATACGATGAAAGGCGGAGCCCTCGCACGACAGCCAGCCGGCGGCGAGGAGCATGGCCAATCCGCCAATCCAGATACCGGCGGCGAGGAGATGCAGCATGTCGGCCGCGAGAACGGCGGCCGCGCCAAACTCGATGGCGGCCGCGTGCCCGCTGAAGGCTGCGCCCAGCCCCAGCATGAACAGCAGCCCCGCTCGGACCGCGCGCGTGGTGCCGTCAGGGGGGGTGTCGGCGAGCAGCGCGAGCGCCACGGTGGCCACAAGCTGCGCCATCCACGCCTTCCCCCAGGTCGTACCGGTGATGATCGCGGGGACGCCGGCCCACTCGATGGCGCCGGGTGCGCCATAGATGGCGAGTACCTGCATCACGACCCGGAGCCCGAGCACGCCGAGCGCGACCCAGGCGGCCCGCGCCAGCAGGGTGCGCAGGCGCGCGGCCACCGCCGCATCGGTCTGCACGTCCACCACAAGGTCGTGCATCACCGCGGAACCGATCACCCCGCTGTAGGCGAGGAGCAGCAGCCACCGCACCCCGATCGCGAGGGGGGCGTCGACATCGAACGGACCGCTCATGCGGGCAGCGTCGTAGGAGCCATGCCGGGCACCTTAGCACCGGCCGAGCGCGCCGCCAAGGGCAGCGGGGTTGGGTGACCGGTATGCCGCCATGCGTTGCCCCGGGGTGGGCCCGGCTCCACATTCCCGCTCGTCTCCCCAACCCGGATCCGAACGCGGACCGGGCCACCCCCCTGCCTCCCCCGCATGACCATCTCCTGGATCGACTGGGTGATCGTGGCGGCCACCATTCTGGTGTGCTTCGTCCCCGCCCTGTTCATTGCCAAGCGCTCCGGCCAGAACACCACCGAGTTCTTTGCGTCCGGGCGCTCCGTGCCCTGGTGGCTGGCGGGGCTCTCGATGGTGGCCACGACGTTCTCGAGTGACACGCCCAATTGGGTCACCGAGCAAGTCCGGCGCTACGGCGTGGCGGGCAACTGGCAGTGGTGGGCGTTCGTGCTCACGGGCATCGCCACCGTGTTCTTCTTTGCGCGACTCTGGCGCCGGTCGGGTGTGCTCACGGACCTCGAGTTCTACGAACTCCGGTACAGCGGCAAGGAGGCGTCGCTCGTGCGCGGATTCCGCGCGGTCTACCTCGGGCTCTTCTTCAACTGCTTCATCATGGGGATGGTGACGCTCGCGGCGTGCAAGATCGCGAACATCCTCTTTGGCCTCGCGCCGTGGCAGACGATTCTGCTGACGGGTGTGCTCAATGTGGTGTTCGCGGCGCACTCCGGGCTCTGGGGCGTGCTCGTCATCGACATGATCCAGTTCTTCATCAAGATGACGGCGGTGTTCGCGGCGGCGTGGTTCTCGCTCGTGGAGGTGGGGCGGCGGTTGGTGGGCGCGCCGGACGGCGTGGCGGGACTCAAGGCGCTCGTCGAGAAGCTCGCCAGCACGCAGGTCGTACAGGCGGCGGGGAATGCGCAGCCGGTGATGTCGGCGAAGGACGGCAGTGGTCAGCCCATTCTCGATATCCTGCCGAACTTCGGCATGTCCGACCTCGCCCTGATGGTGTTCATCCTGCCCATCGCCGTGAGCTGGTGGGCCAACTGGTATCCGGGCGCCGAGCCGGGTGGCGGATCGTACATCGCGCAGCGCATGCTCGCCTCCAAGTCGGAAAAGGACTCGTTGGGCGGCACGCTCTTCTTCAACATCGCACACTACGTGCTGCGTCCGTGGCCGTGGATCATCACGGCGCTCTGCTCGATCATCGTGTATCCCGACCTCGCCTCCATCCAGGCGGCGTTCCCGAATGCCGACCAGTCGCTCATTGGGCATGATTCGGCGTTCCCGGCCATGCTCAAGTTCCTGCCGGTGGGGTTCACGGGGTTGATGATCGGCGGTCTGCTCGCGGCGAACTCGTCGACGATTCTCACCCACCTCAACTGGGGATCGTCGTACCTCGTGCACGACTTCTATCGTCGCTTCGTGAAGAAGGACGGCAGCGAAGCGCACTACGTGGGCGTCGGCCGTCTCTGCACGCTGGGGCTGTACATCTTCGCAGCGCTGCTGAGCCTCACCATGAGCTCGGCGCAGCAGGCCTTCCAGGTGCTGCTGTCCATCGGCGCCGGCACCGGACTGCTCTACATCGCCCGCTGGTTCTGGTGGCGGGTCTCGGCGTGGTGCGAGATCGTGGCGATGGCCGTCTCGCTTCTGACCTCGATCATCGTGCCCAAGGTGCTCCCCGAGGCGGGCTTTGCGGTGGTGACGATCGTGCAGGTGGGGATCACCACGGTGGCGTGGCTGATCACCGCCTTCGTGGGGCCCACGACCGATCGCGCGACACTGGTGTCGTTCGTGCGCAAGGTGAAGCCGGCGGGAGGTGGCTGGTCGACCATTCGGCGTGAGGCGGGCGTCAGCGACGCCGACGTGGCGCAGGAGAACCGGATCGCGGCCTCGGCGATTGGCTGGGTGTCGGGGTGCGTGGTGATCTGGTCGTCGCTCTTCGCGATCGGAAGCTGGATCTATCTGCCGGGGGATCCGTCGCGTCTCAACGACGCACTGATCCTGACCGGCGTGTGCCTCGTGTCGGGCGTCGTGCTGCTGCAGGTCACCAAACGGCTCTGGGCGGAGCGTGCGTAATGGGGAAGCGCTTTGAAGCGACGGCGGCTGCCGTTGCGCTCTCGATGCTCGCGGCGCCGGTGCAGATGCCGGCGCAGGTCCCCGTCACCGGTCAGGTGGTGGTCATGCCGGGCGGCAAGCCGCTCGCGGGCGTCGAGGTGCTCATCAAAGCGATCAACCGATCGGTGCGCACCGACAGCAACGGCATCTTCCTCATGGATAGTGTGCCCAAAGGGCGCTATCTCGTTGCCGCACTGAAGCCTGGCTTCCGCTCCTTCTCGAGTTACGTCAGCGTGCAGTCGGCCAGCGATCCGGAGTATCGTATCGAGTTGACTGCCGCTGCCAACATGGTGGCGACGGTCGTGACCACCGCCGATGCTGTCGTCGCACGCCTGAGCGGATTCGAGGAAAGGCGGTCCAGGAAGGCGGGCGGCGGGCGGTTTCTGGTGGCGAAGGACTTCGAGGACCATGTCGGTCGACCACTCGCCGACATCCTCGCCCGCGTCCCCGGCATCTCGATTCTGCGCGGGACGGCCATCTCGGGCGCGGCGTTCATCGGCAACAACCGTGGCATGGACACCATGCGGCCGGATTTGCTGCCGAAGATCAGCGAGGGGGACATCAAGCGAGGCGCCAGCAAGGGGACCTGCTACGCGACGGTGGTGCTGAACGGGGTGGTCATGTACGACGGCCAGACCTCGGCGACGCTGTTCGACGTCAACTCCATTCCGCCCCAGGATGTGGTGGGCATGGAGTACTACGCGGGGGGCGCCTCGATTCCCGTGCAGTGGAGCTCGATGGCCCCCACCTGCGGCTTGCTCGCGATCTGGACCCGGAACTGATCGGCTAGCGATCCGCGGCCAGCGCGGCCGAGGCGACGCGTGCCGTTTCGGCGAGGACAGCGGCGCCGACCAGCAAGCAGCCATCGGCGGCAAAGAAACGTGGCGTGTGCGCGGGCGTGGGATCGCCACCCGGCTCGCGCGCGCCGATGCGCAGGAATGCGCCCGGCATGCGTTCCATGTAGCAGGCGAAGTCTTCCCCGCCCATGTTGGTGATCCCGAGCGGCACCACGTTTTCGCCGCCCACGAGACTGGCCGCGGCCTGCTGTGCCCAGGCGGCCGGGCGCTCCGGGTTCACAATGGGCGGCGTGCCCCACTCGATGCGAACGTCGGCGGTGAGGTCGTGCGCCGCGGCGATCCCGTTGGCGATGCGCGTGAGTTCGTCGGCCAGCAGGGTGCGCGTGGCCGGATCGGTGGATCGCAGTGTGCCACCGATGGTGGCCGACTCCGGGATCACATTGGGTGCACTGCCGGCCGTCATGGTGGCCACCGTCAGCACGACGGGCGTGGCCGGATTCACCCGCCGCGCCACCACGCTCTGCAGCGCCGCGATGAGCAGGCCAGCGCCGAGCACCGGGTCGCGCGATTCGTGCGGGCGAGCGCCGTGCGCGCCGCGGCCGTGCAGCGTGATCGAGAAGGTGTCAGCGGCGGCAGCGAGGGGCCCGGCCTGCGCGACCACCTGCCCCACCGGAAAGCGGCGGTCCACATGGGCGCCGAAGATGGCGCGCGCCGGATCGAGTGCCCCGGACGCGAGCACGGCATTCGCGCCTTCGCCGATCTCCTCGGCGGGCTGCAGCACGATCAGCACATCCCCCGTCGCCGGATGTTCAGCCAGCAGCCGCGCGGCGCCCAGGGTCCACGCCGCATGCACATCATGGCCGCAGGCGTGCATCACCCCCGCGTTCACCGAGGCAAACGGGAGCCCCGTCTCCTCGTGAATGGGAAGGGCATCGATATCTCCGCGGAGCGCCACGACGGGTGCCGAGGCGTCCGTTCCGCGCAGGCGAGCGACGAGCCCGGTGCCGGCCACTCGTTCGAGGGTGACGGGCCGCGCCGCCTCGAGCGCCCGCGCGAGTACGTCGGCCGTGCGCTGCTCAGCAAAGGCGAGTTCGGGATGCTGATGCAGATCGCGTCGCAGCGCGAGCAGATCGCCAACCAGGGCATCCGCGAATTGTGCACGCACGGCCGCGGGAACGCCGCGCAGGTCAGCGTCGATGGGGAGCGTAGCCATGAGCGCGAAGCTAGGTTTGGCAGAGAGGGGCGGCAAGAGCGCGCCCCGGGACCTTCACGCCCCTGTGCCTGTGAGTCAGTCGCACCGCGGTGCCGATGGCATCGAGATTCGGTTGGTCGCCTCGCTCGACGAGTATGCCGCCTGTGTACAGCTGCAGGAGCTGATCTGGGGCCCCGGCTTCGAGGAGACGGTGCCGCCGGCGATCCTGATGGTCGCGCAAAAGATGGCGGGGGTCACCGCCGGCGCGTTCGATGCCACGGGGCGACTGCTCGGATTCGTGTTCGGCATCAGCGGCCTGCGGTACGGAAAGCTGTCGCACTGGTCGGATATGCTCGCGGTGCATCCCGACGCGCGCGGCGCGAATCTGGGCGAGCGCCTGAAGCGCTTTCAGCGGGAGGTCTGCCGTTCGCACGGCATTCCGCTGATGTACTGGACGTTCGATCCACTCGTGGCGCGCAATGCGCACCTCAATCTGGTGCGTCTGGGCGCGCGGGCCGCGGAGTACGCGGTCAACCTGTACGGCAGCAACACGGGTAGCCCGCTCCACGGCGCACTGGATACCGATCGATGGATCGCCGCGTGGGATCTGGAGCGCGACGTTGTTCCGCCGGCCGCACCGTTGCCGTCTGGCCACTTCGTGGTGGAACCGGCCGCTGATTCGCCGCTGCCAGTGGCCCACGCCCTGGTGGACGCGCCGGCCGTTCGTGTGGGGATTCCCGACGATCACGAGCAACTGTCGCTCGACGAGCGCATCGCCTGGCGTACCGCCACCCGACGCGCGTTCACGCACTACCTCGATGCCGGCTGGCTCGTGCGCGGGTTCTTTCGCCGCGACGCCGACACGCCGGCGTTCTACGAACTCACTCCGCTCGATCCGAGGCCCTGATGCTTCTCGTTGAATCGATCACGTTGCGCGAAGTCCGCCTGCCGTTGCGCGAACCGTTTCGCATTTCGTCGGGCGTGGTTTCGGAGCGACGGATCACGTTGCTCGAGATCCGCGATGTGGATGGCGTGACCGTGTGGAGCGAAGGGGTGGCCGGTGAGTTGCCGAACTACAGCCCGGAAGCGATCGACACGGCGTGGATTGCGATCAGCCAGTGGGTGGCCCCGCGTGTACTGGGTCAGGCGTTCGCGCATCCGGGCGACGTGTTCCCGGCGCTCGAAGCGGACTTTCGCGGCAACCTGATGGCGAAGGCCGCGGTGGAGATGGGAATGTGGGTGCTCGAGGCGCAGCGCCACGGAATGCCGCTGGCGCGCCTGTTGGGCGGAACGCGCGACGCGATTGCCACCGGCATTTCGCTCGGCATTCAGTCGTCGCCGGAGGCGCTCGTCGCGAAGGTGACGGCGGCGCATGCCGAGGGATATCGCAAGGTGAAGATCAAGATTGCGCCGGGCCAGGATGTGGCGTACATCGCTGCGGCCCGCGAGGCGCTGCCGGATGCCCCGCTCATGGCCGATGCGAACAACGCGTACACGCTCAACGACGTCGGCGTCCTGAAGCAGCTCGACGGATTCGACCTGATGATGATCGAGCAACCGCTGGCATGGGACGACATCTACCAGCACGCGGCGCTGCAGCGCGAGTTGCAGACGCCCGTGTGTCTCGACGAGTCGATCACCTCGCTCGAGAAGGCGCGGGAGATGGTCGCGCTCGACGCGGGGCGCATCGTGAACATCAAGCCGGGGCGCGTGGGCGGGTTTGGGGCCTCGCTGGCCATCCACGACTTCTGTCAGGCCAACGGCATTCCGGTGTGGTGTGGCGGCATGCTCGAAAGCGGCGTGGGGCGCGCCTGCAATGTGGCGCTGGCGTCGCTTCCGGGATTCACCAAGCCGGGGGATCTGTCCCCGAGCGCGCGATACTGGGCACGGGATCTGGTGACGCCGGAGTGGACGATGACGGCGGATGGGATGGTGCCGGTGCCGCTGGATTCGCCGGGATTGGGCGTGGCGGTTGATGTGGAGCGAATCGAGGCGTTGACGGTTCGGTCGGTCGTCCTCAAGTAACCACGGGGGCCGCCTTTGGCGGCGACAACGGGGATAACTGCTGGACAACTGACGAGGATGGGGGTGGGGGAAAGACTGAACCCACGAAGATCGCGATGATCCTCGTGGGTTGTCCCTTACCTCGTCAGTAGTCCGCCGGCGAAGCCGGTTATTCGTGCGCCGGCAGCGGCTCCATCGTCTTCACGTCGACCGGGACCTGGACCTCGTCCTTGAACGGCGTCGTCATCATGAAGACGCGCATCACGGGGAAGGCGTCCATGAAGCTGAAGTAGCAGAACGCCCACAGGCCAATGAAGCCGATGGTGGTGCCGATCTCCTGGAGCCCGAACGGCAGGCTGGTGGCCTCGCCGTAGATGCTCGGATAGATCTCGATGTAGCGGTGGAGATACACGCCGATGAGGCTGCACACCGCGAAGAGCACGAAGGTGGGCAGATACATCTTGGCGGCCTTGGAGATCAGGCCGAAGAACGGCAGCACGAAGCCGAAGATCGGAATCAGCGTCGTGAAGGTCTTCCAGACGCCCGAGAGACGCAGGCGGTAGAAGTGCGTTTCTTCCGGCATGTTGCCGTACCAGATGACCAGGTACTGCGAGAAGCTGATGTAGCCGACGAACGCGGTGAAGGCGAAGCCGAGCTTACCCAGGTCCCACATCTGGTCCATCGTCACCACGTCGGTCGCCTGGAGGTGGTTGCGCCACCACATGGAAAGGAGCGACAGCAACATGATCATGTTGACCCAGCCCGTCATGAAGACGATCCAGGCGTACATGGTCTGCTGGAAGTGGAGCGAGATGCTCATGCTGTAGTCCCACGACATGAAGCACCAGCCCACCACGAACGCAATGCAGGTGGCCACCGCAAGCTTGCCCTGCGTCGAGTGCTGCGAGTGCAGCTCGCGACGCTCGTCACCGGTCCACGCCGCGCGCATCTTGGCGCGGAGACCGGCCGCCCACTTGGCACCGTACTCCGGGAGCACGGCCACGTCCATCTTGACCGAGTTCCACACGAACAGCCCCTGCAGGACCGTGATGAGGCCGAAGAAGAACAGGCCGCGCAGGATGAAGAAGCTGTTGCTGAGGTACGTCGCCTTCTCCGCCGTCGGAATCGCTTCGCGGCCGCGGAAGGTGTAGATGTGATCGCCGCTGAAGAGCAGCATGGCGATCAGGATGATGAACGCGACCGGGACGAAGGCGTAGAAGCCTTCCGCGAAGCGAACGACCGGGCGCGACCAGCGCGCCGTGACGATACGCTGCACGGAGGCGAACGCGGCGCCGGCCGTGGAGATGACGGCGAAGTACGTCCAGTTGTACTGGAGTGCCTGCCAGGCGCGGTCGGGGTTCGAAAAGAGCCCCATGACGAAGACGCCGATACCAACGAGGGCGGCGATGAGGGCGGCCGTCTTGAGACCGCCCGGCACCGACTTGCCCTGCAGGCGCTTGGCGAATTCCTCGCGCGACGGGTAGTGATAGTGCTGGCTCACTCGTGCTTCTCCTTGCTCTCAGCGCCACCCTTGGCTTCGTGCGACGAGCCATGGAGGTCGCGCATCTTGTCGCGCTCGTTGAGCCCCTTGAAGGTGCCGGAGTTGAGAGCCGGCGACCCGGGGGTGGGCTGCTGCGTGGGCTTGAGGAACGGCGCCGGCCTGGTCGGCGCGGTGAGCGACGGCCCCGGGACCGTGGTGCCGTTCTGCCCCGGATAGCCGATCAGCGTGGTGTCCGCGGTGCCCTTCTGCAACGTGCGCACGTAGTTCACGACATCCCAGCGATCGTGATCTTCGATGCGGTTGTAGTTGGGCATCACGCCACGGCCATTGCGAATGATGCCGTAGATGTAGCCATCCGAGCGGCCCGTCGCCGACGGCGTCAGCAGGCTGGGCGCGAAGGCATACGCCGGGTTGACCTTCTTGAGGCCCCCGTTGGCGTCGCCGGCGTTGCCATGGCAGACCGCGCAGTTGATCTGGTAGTACTTCTTGCCGTTCGCGAGCGACGCTTCCGAGCTCGGCGTCGGATTCGGGATGGGCGTGAAGGAGTCGATCACCGGGATCTGCGGCTCGTACCCGATCTGCCACGCGGCGACGGTGACGCCCTGCACCGGCACGCTGTACTTGGGATTGCCGCGCGGCGGCGTGGTGGAGTCGGCGTCGCTCTGCGACAGCGGCTCCCACGGCTCGATCTGCGGCTGGCGCTTGAAGTCGGTGAACCACGAGCAGGCGCCGAAGGCGACCGGCAGCGTGATCACCGCGGCCGCGCGGAGGGCGCGGGACACTGCAGCGGACATGGGCTGAACGGATGCAGGATTACGCTTCACGCCGGACCTCCTCCGCGCCATGCTGGCGCAGGAGTTCTTCGGCCTGCGTGGCCTTGCTCGCATCGCACGCCACGAAGATGCCGAAGTGACCGGCCGAGAAGCGGTCGTCGTATCCCGTGGTCGTGGTGAGCCGCGGGATGCGCGAGTTGATGAACATGCCCGCGACCGTGGAAAGCGCGCCCACGAGCACCATGACTTCGAAGCCGATGATCGTGTACGGAATCCAGGAGGCGATGGCCTTGCCACCGGTGACGAGCGGCCAGTAGTCGGACGACCAGATGGCGACCCAGTAGCCGAAGCTGACACCAAGCAGACCACCGATGAGCGTGAAGCGACGGACCACGCTGTTCGGACCATCGATCGCTTCGTCGAGCTCATGGCGAACGGTGGGCGAGTACACCGTGACTTCGCCCAGCCGCTTCGTCTTGAGATCCTTGATCGCGGCACAGGTGGTGTCGAGGTGATGAAATACTCCGAGAACGCCCTGCATCAGTGATGCCCTCCGTGGCCGTGCGCCTTCTTGAAGCGCGGGGTCACGATTTCCTTGAGCTCCATGATGGCCATCACGGGCATCTGCTTCACGAAGAGCAGGAACCACATGAAGAACCAGCCGAACGAGCCAACGAGGAACGCCATATCGATCCAGCTGGGCGTGTAGCTGCCCCACTGCCACGGCTCGAACTCATGCGAGAGCGACGGCACGACGATGACGAAGCGCTCGAACCACATGCCGAGGTTGATGAACAGCGAGAGCACGAACAGCCAGGTCGGGTTGCGGCGGAGCTTCTGCGACCAGAGCGACATGGGCAGCGCCATGTTGCAGAGGAGCATGATCCACGCGGCCCACCACCACTGTCCGAAGACGCGGTTCCAGAAGAACTCCTGCTCCGGACGGACGCCGCTGTACCAGGCGATGAAGAACTCGATCAGGTACGCGCAGCCGACCACCATGGACGTGAAGAGCACGACCTTGGCCGTGGCGTCGAGGTGGTTGAGCGTGATGTAGTGCTCGAGCTTGAACCACTTCCGCATCGGGATCGCGATGGTCCACACCATGGCGAAGCCGGAGAAGATGGCGCCGGCAACGAAGTACGGCGGGAAGATCGACGCGTGCCAGCCCGGCGTGAGGGCCATGGCGAAGTCGAAGCTAACGACAGAGTGCACGGAGAGCACGAGCGGCGTCGAGAAGGCGGCGAGGAACAGGTACGCCTTCGCGAAGTGGCGCCACTCGCGGTCACTGTTGCGCCAGCCGAGCGAGAGGATGCTGTAGATCCGCTTGCGCGTCGGGTTGGTCTCCTTGTCGCGGAGCACCGCGAAGTCGGGGATCAAGCCGATGAACAGGAACGTCGTGGAGATCGTGAGGTACGTCGAGATGGCGAAGACGTCCCACACGAGCGGCGACTTGAAGTTCGGGAACAGCAGACGCCAGTTCGGATACGGCAGCAGCCAGAAGAACTTCCACGGACGCCCGATGTGAATGATCGGGAAGAGACCGGCCGTCATGACTGCGAACACCGTCATCGCTTCAGCGGCGCGGTAGATCGAGGTACGGAAGCCGGCGCGGAAGAGGTACAGAATGGCCGAGATGAGCGTACCGGCGTGACCGATACCGACCCAGAAAACGAACGTGATGATGTAGTTACCCCACATCACCGGCGGTTCGTAGCCGGCCTGACCAAGACCCCAGTAAATCTGGTAGAGCCAGGCCGAGGCGCCGCAGAGCATCGCGATGATGGCGAGGCTCAGGCCCAGGAACCACTTCTTGGTAAAGCCGAGTGTCGCGATGATATCGCGATCGACCTGCTCGTAATCACGGACTGCAGGAAGCTGGACGTCGGCCGAAGCGATGTTCGGCCCACGGATGCCTTCCCGCACCGGATGTGCGACGGATGCCATGCGCGCTGTCCTCAGGCCTTCGCCGGTGCAGCCGGCGCCGGATAGTTGACCTTCTTGAGATAGACCACGGCCGTGTACGTGTTCAGCTCTTCGAACACGTGGTAGGCGCGGCGGTCATAGGCGAGCTTTGCGACCGTCCAGTTCTCGTCGGCCGCGTCACCGAAGACGATGGCGCGCGACGGACAGGCCTGCGCGCAGGCTGTCGTGAACTCGTCGGCATTGACCTCGCGCCCTTCGGCCCGCGCGCGATGCTCGGCCTCACGGATACGCTGCACGCAGAACGTGCACTTCTCCATGACGCCCTTGCCACGCACGGTGACGTCGGGATTGAGACCCCAGTGCATCGGCTCCGGCCAGGCGTACTGGCGGCGCTCCGGCTCACCGTAGCCGAACCAGTTGAAGTAGCGGACCTTGTACGGGCAGTTGTTGCTGCAGTAGCGCGTGCCGACGCAGCGGTTGTAGACCTGCACGTTGAGGCCGTCCGGCGAGTGATAAGTGGCGTACACGGGGCACACCGGCTCGCAGGGGGCGTTGCCGCAATGCTGACACATCATCGGCACGAAGCGCGTGTCGAAGTCGGACGAGAACTCGTTCTCCGTGTTCTCGTTGCCTTCGTAGTAGCGCTCGAGGCGGAGCCACGACATTTCGCGGCCCTTGATGATGTTGGCACCCGGACGCTCATCCCACTGCGTGGGGCTGAGGGCGCGTCCCTGATACGGGGCGCCGACCGTCGGGATGTTGTTCTCGCTGTAGCAGGCCGTGACGCAGGCCGAGCAGCCGGTGCAACGCGCGAGGTCGATGGTCATCGCCCAGCGGCGCTTCTCCATCTTCTGCACGTGCTGGGGATCGTACATCCCCTTGTCCTTGGACGCGGGATTGGCGTACTCACCCTGCGCGTCCGCCGCGACCGGCGACTTGAGGCCGGTCTGGAAGTCCTGCGACGGCAGGCCGGGAATCGCGTGCTCGTGCTCTTCCTCTTCCTTCTCGGTCCCGAGCAGCACGCCGATGGGGATGGCCTGGCCGATGCCACGTCCGTGCTGGCGCGCCGAGCCCTCGGTCGTGACGAGCGGCGAGCTCTCCTCGCTCACCGTCACCTTGCCCTTGAGACCACCGATGACGAGGCCACCCGCCGAGTCGGTGCCGGTCGGCACGAGATCGTAGGCGTTCACGCCGATGTTCTGCGCGAAGCGGCCGTACGCCGTGTGGCCCTGACCGAGCGAGATGCCGACGGTGTCGGGGCGCACACCCATGTAGATGTAGGCCGGCGCGGTGATCTTGCCCGCGGCCGTCTCCACCGTGAGGTGCGTGCCTTCCTTGATGCCGAGCTTCTTGGCGGTCGACGGGTGCACTTCCACCCAGGACTGCCAGCAGATCTTCGTGACGGGATCCGGGAGTTCCTGCAGCCACGGCTTGTTGGCGCCGGTGCCGTCGCCCAGCGTGGGGCTGTAGGAAACGTGGACGAAGTAGTCGCCCTGACCGGCGGCAACCGGAGCGGCCGTGGCGCTGAGCGACTTGCTCGTGATGGGCACGAGCGGCGAGCCACTCACCGAGGCCTGCGTCAGCGCCTTGGTGAAGGCCGCGCCACCACCCGGGAACTTGCTGATGTACCAGGTGCGGAAGTCGGCCACATTGTACTTGGCCGCCAGCGCCTGATCCTTCTTGGCCAACGCGATGAGGACATCGGTCGTGGCCTTGGTATCGAACACGGGCTCGAGCGTGGGCTGCTGCAGGCCGAGCTGACCGCTCGTCGTGACCGCGTCGCCCCAGCTTTCGAGCCAGTGGTTGTCGGGCAGGATGAGATCGCAGAGCTGCGACGTTTCGTCGGGCACCTGCGAGAAGGAGACCTTGAAGCCCACCTTCGCGAAGGCCGCCGCGAAGCCCGCCGACTTGGGCATGGTGTGCGCCGGGTTCGCCCCGCGCACGAACGCCAGTGGCACGCTGCCGGCACCCATCTTCTGCACCGCGGCCGAGAGATCGGCGTACGACGACAGGCCGTTGTAGCCCTGGTGTCCCGCCGCCGGCTTGATGGTCGTGCCGACCGAGCCCGCCTTCTTGTTGATGTCGGCCACCATCACGCCGCACTCGACGGCATCGGCGCCCGAGACACCGCAGAGGGCCATGACCCCGTTGCCCGCCGCCTTGATCGCCGCCGCGAGGGCTTCGATCGTGGCCGCCGGCACCCCCGACGCATCGGACGCCGTCTTCGCGTCGCCGGTGCCGTTCAGGAAGTTGCAGATGGCCATTTCGCTCCCCGGCTTCGCGGCGATCCACTGATCGGCGTTGAGACCGGTGAGCGAGCGACGCGCGCCGATGTAGACGAGGCGCGGCGCCGTGTCGTACTTGGAGCGCGCATCGGCCCAGTCGAGCTGCTGCGGCACACCGTGCCCCCACCCATCGAGGAAGTCGGCGCCAAAGCTCACGACCAGCTTGGCCGCCCCGAAGTCGAGGGCCGGCCAGGCGGCGCCGTACGCCTTCTGGTTGGCCGCGATGGTCGCGAGCGGCGCAGTGCTGTCGACGCTGAGCGCGGCCGGCATGCCCTGCGCGCTGAGCCACGCATCGAGGAAACCGGCAACGGTGCCGCTTTCGTGCTGATTCACGAAAACGACGTTGCCCGCCTGCCCCTTGCTCTTGGTCTCACCGAGCTTCTGCGAGAGGAGCTCGAGCGCCTTGTCCCACGTCGTGGGCTTGAGCGCGTTCCCCTCGCGCACCATCGGCGAGCGATAGCGATCGGGGTTGTAGAGCCCCTGCATGGCCGACAAACCGGTCGCGCAAATCGCGCCACGGTTCAACGGGTGCTCAGGATTGCCTTCCAGCTTGATGGGGCGACCATCGCGGACTTCGGCGAGAACGCCGCAGCCGGTGGCGCATTCACGGCAGGTGGTCGCGTAGTACTGCGACACGCCCGGCACGGTGTTGTCCGGAGACGCGACATACGGGATGAGCTTCCCCACCTTTTCGGAGGAGCAGCCCACCACCGCGGTCGTGGCGCCCGTGGCGCCGAGGATCTTGAGGAATTCGCGGCGCTTGACGCCGGTCCCCGCTTCTGTGCTCATCGTGATGGAGGGTCGATGATCAGTAGTGGCAGACGGCGCAGTCGTAACGCGCCTTCTTCGCGGGCATCGCTTCGAGCTCGGGCGTGACCTTCTGGCCCGCGAGACGCGCCCCTTCAGCCGGCTTGTAGCCGTTGACGTGGCAGTTGATGCACCAGCCCATGTTGAGCGAGTTCACCTGCTGCACGGGCACGTAGTTGGTGTCCGGTCCCTGCGCGCCCTGATTCTGGATCTGGCCATGGCACGTCTGGCAGGTCACGCCCGCATTGACGTGGCGCATGTGCGGGAACTGCACGTAGTCGGGCACCTTGTGCACGCGATTCCAGGGAATCGGCAGGCCCTTGTTGTAGTACTCGGCCACCTTCTTGATCTGAGCCGACTGGCCCTTCACGATGAGGTGGCAGCCCATGCACGTCTGAACCGAGGCATTGCCCGGATCAGGGGACTTGTTGGCGGCGCTGTGGCAATAGAGGCAGTTCATGCCTGCCTTCGCCACGTGAGGCGCATGGACGAACTTGACGGGCTGTTCGACGCGCAGACCCTGCGACGTCGACGCACCGCTGTACGCCGACAGGAGACCTGCCGCCGCCGCGAGTGCAAGGAACCCGGGGATCACCGTCCACTTCTTCTTGACCGTCATCGACTTGGGGGCCGGGAAGGCGTGAGGGGCCGTGCTGAACGGCGACGCACGCGATGCAGGAGGCATCGTGAGGGGCGAAACGCCCGAAGCGTGGGATGCGCGTTCCAGTCCAAAGAGGAACGAGCGGTCTCAGCCTCGTAAGTCGCTGTCAACGCGTTTTTTGCAAGCGCGAAGTATCGCCCGCCCCGTATTTGTACGCAAGTGCAACAGGTACAACGCACTCGGTGCTGTCACGAGCCTTCGCGCCCAGAGCCACAACGGACAGCCTGCCCTGTGGTTCCCAGCAAATTCCGCCGCGCGTCACCGCGTCGGCGCGGCCTCGTGCGCGATGCGTCGACCATCGGCGAAGTTGGGGGGCGTCGCCGTCAATTCCGCCGGCAGCAGATCGACCAGCGCGCGCGCCTGTTGGGTGAGCCGGAGCGGCCACCAGCTGCTCCAGGTCAAGCGCTCCGCGCCCACCGTGCGCACGAGATGCGCGAAGTGGTCCTCCGGCGGGCCCCAGATCCAGTGCCAGTCGTACCAGACCCGCGACTGTTCGTCCCGCGTGAGTCCCCAGTGGATCTCCTCGAGCAGCTCGCGCCCGGCCCCCGCCACCACGAGCCGGCACCGTGATCCCGGCAGGCGCGCCAGCTGCCGGACCACGGCCGCCGTGAGGTCGCCGGCAGTGTCCAGATGATGGCGCTGCCGGAGGTCCTCGAAGCGCACCGTGAGGTGCAGGACGAGGCCGGCCTCCCCACAAGCGTAGGCCAGTTCGCTCATGGCCCCCGCTCCGCCGAGTCCCCAGAGGGTCGGGTAGGCACGAACGGCGGGTGCGCCTTCCTCGCGGGCGGTGGCCAGCATCTGCTGCCACGCCGGCCAGTCCGGGCGAACGAGCGGCGCCGGCTGCAGCCAGTCCCGGTGTGGCGCGAGCGCACGATAGAGCGTGCGGTTGGACGGCACCGGATCGCGATGGAACGCGCCCGGCAGATGGCCGACCCACGCGCCGCCAAAACCCTCGCGCTCCAGGACGCGCACAAGGATCTCGGGGTCCGGATGCGGAACGTCGCGGAACGGATAGCCGCCGATCCACGTGGTGACGTCGATCGGCCGCGACGTCGTTGGCGTGGCAGGGGACGCGGTCACGCGGCCTCCGGCGAGAGCGGCGCGCGCAGTGCCGCATCGAAGGTACCCGGCGGAAAGATGCGAACGGCGTTCTTCCAGCGCATGGCGGCGATGTCCTCCGCCGACGCGTCCGTGTACGGCAGGGCGCGCAGCTTGGTGAGCCCGGTGCACAACGTGAGATCGGACGCCCAGAGCAGCCGCGACGCCCCGACCCAACGCAGCGCTTCGTCGATCATGCCCCGATCGATACCACTGCCGGACAGATCCATGACGATGTTGGGATGCTCGACGACCGCCGGATTGGTGTGTGCCCAGTCGCCACCTCCGCCGATGTGCGCCAGTATGAACGTCACCTTTGGATGACGCGCCGCGAGGCGCGCGAGCTCGACGCCGTCCGACGCATCCTGATTGCCCCAGTCGCGACGCCGATGCTGCCAGATATGCTGCAGCACCGGAACCCGATGGTGCGCGGCAGCGGCGGCAATGTCATCGAGCAGGGCATCATCGGCGCGACGACCCGCCGCCAGCTTGATGCCCACCGCACCGCGCGCCATCCCGCGATCGATCTCCGCGAGCGCGTGCTCGGTGAAATTGGGGTTCACGGCCACGAAGGCCTTGACTCTCGGTGCGCTGGCATCGACGAGGTCATACAGAGAGTCGTTCGCGCGCGACTGATCGACGGGCGATGCGAAGTATGTCGGCGAGGTATGTCCCCACGAGCCGAGAATCGACGCGACATGACAGCGGATCCCGATGCGCGCCCCATCGGTGAGACGCGACGCATTGTAGCGGGCCCAATCGGCGCGGTTGGTGTGGGGCGTGTGGAAGTGCGCGTGCGGATCGATCAACGGATCCGGTCCACCAAGGAAGGCGGGCGTCGCCATGAGGTCCGTCATCGGCAGCGAGTACTCGGCAGCGAAGGTAAGGGTCAGCGGACGCGGCGGGGTCCGGGGCGGAGCGCGTCCACGATGGCCGGCACCGCACGCGCCACCACCTCGAAGGCGGCGTCATCATGGGCCACGGCGCCGAACTGATAGGCGCCGCGCTTGAGCAGCACCCCCTGATGCGCGGCGGCCACGACCAGCGCGTCGAGCTGTTCGTCGGCGTCCGCCACCAACCGCCACATCATTGGCGGACCATCGACGTGCACGCCCACCCACGGCGCGTCCACGAGCGCGGCGCCGATGATTTCCTGCAGACGGCTACCGGCCAGCGCCATCTGCTGACACACGTCGGTGCGCGCATGCCAGTCGAGCACGGCCGTCGCCGCGGCGAGGCCGGTGCTTTCGGTTGCGGCAGTCGAGGAAATCCACGTATCGCCCGCGGCGCGCATGACATCGCGGTGACCGCACACGGCGGCGAGTGGATACCCGTTGGCGAACGCCTTGCCGATGGTCGTGAGATCGGGCGTCACCTCGCGATACGCCTGCACGCCGCCGGTGCGAACACGAAACGCCGTCTTGATCTCATCGAAGATGAGCACTGCACCATGCTGATCGGCGAGCCGACGGGCGGCCGTGAGCCAGGTGTGGCTGGCGATGTCGTGGACGAGCGGCTCGAGGATGATCGCGGCCGGTGGCGCCCCCTGCCCGACCGCCGACTCGAGCGCGGCGATGTCGTCGAACGCCGTCCAGGTCACCTGCTCGCGTGCCGACGCGGGCACGCCGCGGGCATCGCTGCACCAGTCCAGCCAGCCGAAGTATCCACTGGCGACGACGCGCTCGCGCCCGGTGAGCGCGCGTGCGATGCGCACCGCTGCGGCCGTTGCCTCGGCACCGGTGCGCAGAAAGCGCACCTGCTCCGCGCACGGGATGGCCTGCTGCAGGCGTTCGGCCACTTCGACCTCCAGCACATGCGGCAGCGCCGAGACATTGCCCGCCTCGGCGGCGGCCACGACGGCCCGCGTGACGTCGGGATCGGCGTATCCGATGCCGACCGCGCCCAGCGCCATGCCGCAGTCCACGAAGCGCCGACCGTCGGGCGATTCGACCACGCACCCGTGCGCGCGGACGAAGTGCGTGGGTACGACGCCATCCTGCGCGCGGGTGCCGTACAACGCGTCCGGGCGCTTGCTGCCCGTCGAGCTCCCGCCCGGGATGCGCTGGGCTGCGCGCTCGCGCCAGTCGCCGCCCATGGGACGTCTACTCGCCCGCCGGCGCGCCCGAGAGGGCGCGTTCCACGGCCAACCGCGTTTCGCGCTCAATGGTGCGCAGCACTTCGATGGAGGCGGTGCGCAGGATCAGCAACTCCCGCTGATCCGGCTGGGCGCGGAAGACGAGCGAGCGCACGATGCGCATGATCAGCTCTTCGTTCCGCGTCTTGAAGTAGGCGATGGCCTCGAGCGCGTTACGCATGTCCTCGAAGGTGCGCTCGAACATCTCCTTCGTGGGCGCTCCCTTGTCGTGCCGTGGCTTCTGGAGGCGCCGCGTCGCATCCCCGGCCAGCAAATGCAGCTCGTACAACGCGAGCAGGCACGCCTGCGCCACGTTGAGCGAGAAATGCTCAGTGGTCGGAATGGTCGCCACCGCGTGGCAGCGATCGATGGCCTCGTTCGGGAGTCCGTGATCTTCGCGACCGAACATGATGGCCACGCGGCCCTCCTGGGCATGGTCCAGCAGATCGACGGCCGCCGAACGCGGCGTGTGCCGCGCCCAGCGGGTGGCCTGCGGACGCCCGGAGAAACCCACCACGTACACGCAGTCGGCGATGGCGTCGTCGATGGTGTCGAAGTGCTGGATGCGCTCGGCGATGTCGCGTGTGTCGTGCGCGATCTGTTCGATGCGATTCGGATCGTACGGACACGGACGAATGAGACGCAGATCGCGCACCCCCATGTTCTTCATCGAGCGAACGACACCGCCGATGTTGATGGGGTCCTGCGACTCGTACAGCACGACCGTGACCTGATGCAGAAGACTGTCGGACATGGCCGGAATCTAGCGGAGGACGACCAGACAGGCGGCGGCCGTCTCACGGGCCCCGGCGATGTACCGGCGAAACCCTCCGCCGGCGAGACGCAGCTGCCCCCGGCGGCGCTCGCGCCAGGCCGGTCGTTCGTTGATCGTGAGATTCACGCGCAGCGCACCGGACGGGAGTGCGTCCGACGCGATCGTGAGCGTGAGGTCCCATCCGTCCGCGCGCGCCATGCCGGCGCCCTGCACCTCCGTCGGCCAGCGGGTCACCAGCGGCGTGTGCCGCACGCCGCCGTCCGGGAGCAGCGCGACGATTCCGCTGGCGGACCAGTGGTCCTCGTCGGGATTGCCGAGGTACCACTGCAGCGAGTCGGCGTTCACATCGACGGGCTCGTTGTCGAGCGGGTTGTCAGGAACGGCCTCGGCGCGGCCGCCAACGCTCACGAGCGAATGCCCGGTCGTGACGCGGAGCTCCACGACCACGGCGTGCGCCTCCCGCCGCATCGTGACGCGAGCCGTGGGCGTGTTCGAGCCGCCGTAGGGCTCTTCGGTCGCCACGTACTGCGGCTCCCCCAGCGTGAGCGAGTGTCCGCTGGCAACGACTCGCGGAGGAACCGCGAGCGGAGCCGACGGAATCGCGGTGATTGGCACCGGCTTCTGTTCGATCGGACCTTCGAGATCGATGCTGCTGCGCGAGCCGGCGGCCAGCAGCGCGATGTGCCAGCCGTGCTCCGCCGCGCTGTGCTCGGCGCGGGTTCCGCAGCGTGTGGTCACCACAGCGACCACCGGCGCACTGGGTTGCAGAATCACCGTGTCCACGGCGGCGATGTCGTCGGGCGCGGCCCACGACCAGACGCCAACGATCCGACCAGTCGCGCCGGTCGCTTCGACGAGCAACCGGGTCGTGTCGGGATGGCCAGGCGCGCCTGGACAGTCGGCGTGCACCAGTCGTGTGGCGCCGGTGGCCGCGTACCACGCGCGCGCAGCCCGCCCCTCGAGCGAATGCGCCCACGCCGCGTGGCTCCCGATCAGCGATGCCGCATGCGCCTCGCGCAGAAAGCCGAATCCGTCTTCCTCGCCACCGGCGCCGGCACGCGTGACCGCACTCCAGCTTCCGCAACCACCGACGGCGCCCCGAGCGACACCGGCGGCCACCGGCAGCGTGATGGTCACCGACTCGGGCGCGGTCCACTCGAGCACATCCACGAGGTAGCCGTCCAGTACAATGCAAGCGCGGGTCGCCATGACCTGGGGCGCGATCAGCGCGCGCTTGCGCATCCAGCCGGCGCCGCCGCGCTCTTCGAAATTGAGCACCGCGGCCGGCTCGACGCCTTGCGACGCGCCGTTCACGAGCGGCGCGTGATGCGCGAGGGTGCTGCGGTACCAGAAGAGCGAGCGATCGACATAGCTCCCGGTTCCCGGATCCTCGAGGAAGCGCGCCGCGTCCGCCTGCAACGTGAGGGCCAGCGCATCGGGATGCCCATGCCCGCCGGCATCACCTCCGCCTTCGAGCCCCACGAACACGCGCCCGCGTTCGCGTCGCATCACGGCAAGGCCTTCGTGCTCACGCGAGGCACTGGTCGGAGTCCAGTCCCGGCGCGGAGGAGGCTCCGGGGTGGCCATGAGCAGGGCGCGCCACGAGAGGCTGGCGCGGGTGAGGTACATGGGCGGCTCGTTGCGCTCGGCGTCGCCGGTCGAGCGTGCGCGCGCATCACTCGCGCGCGTGACGCGTCCGTCGTACACGCGGCTGAGCAGCCCGGCCAGCAGGTCGTCGCGCGTCGTGGCATACCCGAGTTCGAGGTACTCGGCGATGCGCCATTGGCGGATCGAGACGCGATACTGCGAGTCCTTGCGCGAGGGGAAGCAGTCGTCGGGGAGCAGCCCGGAGAACGGAAACGCGAACCCCTTTCGATAGCGCGCCACCACGTCATCGTGGAGCGCGAGCCCCTGGGCGGTCATGGCCTGCACCAGGTACCACAGGCCGCGATGCGCAAAGAGGTGGTAATTCTCCCCCTCGTACCAACCGCCTTCCGGGCCCAGCGCCGTGCGCATGAGCGTCGGAAGCGCATCGGGCCCCTCGAGCTGCGACGTCGCCGCGCCCACGTCGCCGAGCAGCAGTGACGCCGACAAGACGGCGACGCCGTTCCAGACCTGCCGATTGGATCGGCCCTCGTGAAACTCCGCGATCAGCGCGGCGCTGGGTTCGATGAGCTCATCGCGCACGAGCGAGCCCACGGTGTCTGCTCCCACCTGCTCGAGCAGCGCGAGTGCCTGGCAGACATTCAGCAACCAGAGGCTCTCGAGGTAGGTGCTGAAGAACGGGCGCGTGGGCCCCAGCACGTTGTCCTGGTTGGGATACTGTCGATAGCGCGTCGCCAGCGTACGCAGAACGCGCTCGGCGAGCTCGCGATGCGCCGGGTCGCCGCGCAGGGCATACAACGCGGCGGCGTGTACGGCGCGTTCGGCGGTCCATAGCTGCGCGCCCATGGCCCACCAGTGGTCATGCTCGGGGGCGATGTAGTCGCGGGCACACGGGCGGCAGTGATGGTGGTGCGGCTGCCACGGGTCGAACTCGAGATACGTCCCGTGTACCGGACAGCGGCCGCCGACGCGCGTGAGGCGCGCCTTCTCGCGTGGGATCAGCGCGTCGAGATCGGCGCGCTGCAGGGGGTCGAGCTCCCGCGCGAGCGCGTCGGCGAGGGCCCCGAGCGACGTGCCGGGCGCGGTATCGCGGCGACGTTGCGCGAGATCGAACGGGAGCAGCGGGTTGGACGCGCAGACGGACGGCGCGCTCACGGACATGCGTTCACTCCCGGCTCCAGCGCGCCACGGTGGCAAGTTCACCGCGCAGATCCATGTGGACGCCGTGCAGCGCCCGCGAGCGCCCCTGCACGCCGCGGGCATGGTACACCCAGACCACGGGCGCTTCGGCCTGCAAGACACTGTCGACCCGGGTCCACGCGGCGATCGCTTCCTGCGGATTGGCCGCGCGTGCCGCGGCGAGCGCGTGATCCAGCGACGCGGTGTGAAAGCCGGTGTAGTCGAGCGCGCCGCCCCACTGCTGCGAACTGAACATCGCGGAAAGGTGGCCGAGGGCGATGTCGCCGGGAATCCCGGTGATCGCGAGATCGAACGTCTTGCGTTCAGCGCGCACCGTCGCGAGGAATGTGGCGAGTTCGAGCACGCGGATGCGCAGCGTCAGACCACGGGCCGCGAGATCGGCTTGCACGATCTGCTCGATGGCCATCTCGCCGCTACCCACCGTGAGCAGGTCGAGCGCGAGCCGCTGTCCATTTCGGATGCGGCCCCCATCGGCCCCGCGACGCCACCCGGCCGCATCAAGGAGGCTGTCGGCAGTGCGCGTGGCGACCGCACGCGTGGCGGGCGTTTCGGGCACGAGCGACGGCGACACCGGCAGCCCGGGCGGCAGGCTGCTGTGGGCGGGCGTCCCGAAGCCGGCGACGGCCGCCGCGACAATCCGTGCGCGATCGAGACTCAGCGCGAGCGCACGACGCACGCGCGCATCGTTGAGGGGGGCGCGCATGGTGTTGAGGGCGAGCACCGTGGAGAAGAGCGCTGGCGGCGTTTCGAGCGCGAGCGACGAATCGCGCTGCACCAGCCGGGCCATGGTGGGTGAGACGCCGGCGAGATCGAGCTCACCGCTGACGAGGCCGGCGAATTTTGTGGCCGCTTCGTCCACCACGGCCACGACCAGCTCCCGGAGCGCGGGTGGCCCCCCCATGTCAAGCGGAAAGGCCTCGTTGCGCACCAAGCGCCACTGCCGGCCGGGAAGCCGGCTGACGAAGCGGAATGGGCCATTCCCCACGGGTGCCGTCGCGAACGGGTGGGCACGCCAGCGCGTCGGCGGCACCGTGTCGAGCAGGTGCGCCGGCACGAGGGGCAATTCGGCGAAGAGCGGTGGGAGCGTGGCGGTGGCGGCCGCGAACATCACCCGCACCGTATGCGCATCGAGCTCAACGACGGAGTCCACCGCGAGCGCATCGCCGCGGCGCGGTGAACCCAGCGTCGAGTCGCGCGCCATGCGGAAGGTGAAGGCGACGTCGCGGGCCGTGGTTGGCTCGCCGTCGTGCCAGCGCAGCGTGCTGTCGAGTGTGAAGGTTACCGTGCGATGGTCAGGTGACCACGTCCAGTGGCGCGCGAAGTACGGCTGCGGTTGGAGCACGCTGTCGAGCGCGACCAACGTGACGAAGAGGGCATGACGCTGCACCTGTCGCGACAGCGGGTGCACGGTGACGAGCGGATTGCCCGATTCGAGATCGGTGCCCGACGCCATGACGACGGTGCCGGGCGCGCGCGGCGTCGGCTGGCAGGCGGTCATCAGCACGAGCGCGGCCGCTCCGGCGCGCGTCGCCCGCCGCGTCCAGCGGGACCGCCGATCGGGCCCATGGGTTGACGTGCCGGATCCGGGGCGCATCATCCTCGCGTGCGCCGTCTCTCGCTGCGCGTCGTCGACGCGCTCGTCCTGCTCTGGCTCGTCACCACCCTCACCTTCGCGCTGGTGCATCTGGCGCCGGGTGATCCGGCGACGCTGTTGATTGCCCCGACGGCCACGGCCGACGAGGCGGCGCAGCTGCGAGCCCGCCTTGGCCTCGATGCGCCACTTCCGGTGCAATATGGCCGCTGGATCGGCGCGCTGCTGCAGGGAGATCTCGGCACGAGCCTTGTCCGCTCGATGCCGGTGGCGCGGGTGATCCGCGAGGCGCTGCCCATTTCACTGTTCCTCGGCGGCGTCTCGCTCGTGCTCAGTTTTCTCGGGGGCATCGCGCTGGGCTGGTGGCAGGCGCTGCGCGCCCGGACAGCCGGAGACCGCGTCGGCTCGGTGATCGCCACGGCCCTCTTTGCCGCCCCGGGTTTCTGGCTGGCTCTGGCGCTGGTGGCACTATTCACCTCGGGCGCGGTGTGGCTGGGGCTGCCGGCGTGGATGCGCCTGCCGGCATTCGGGATGCAATCGCCCGATGCAGCCGGCGATCCGACGTGGGCCGATCGCTGGCGCCATGCGATCCTGCCGTTGCTCGTCCTCACGGTGCCTGGTGTCGCCGGTGTGGCCCGCTACGCGCGGGAGACGTTGCGCGATGCGCGTGACACACCAGCCGTGCAGGCCGCGCACGCCCGCGGCCTCTCGCGCAGCCGCGTGGATCGCCGATACATCCTGCGCACGGCGCTCACCCCGCTCGTGGTGCTCTTTGGCCTCACGTTGCCGGGGATCGTGGCCGGCTCGGTTTTCGTTGAGCAGGTCTTTGCGTGGCCGGGGTTGGGTCGCGCGCTGCTCTCGGCGATTGCGGGGCGCGACTATCCGGTGGTCATGGGCCTCACGCTCGTGTACGGCGCGGCCGTCATTGGTGCGAACCTGCTGGCGGATCTCGCCCTGTGGTGGCTCGACCCGCGCCGTCGGACGGCCGCATGACCGCACGGTCAGCGCGCCGCGATACGCGTGTCACGGGGGGGCTCTCCGTGCTGCTCATCCTGCTGCTGCTCGCCGTGCTCGTTCCGCTGTGGGCGCCCGCCGACCATGCGAACATCGGCGATGTGCTGGCCACGCGTCTCATCCCCCCGCTGGGTCGCGATGGCCGTGGCGTGTTTCACCTGCTCGGTACGGACGCGTTCGGTCGCGATCTCGCGCTGCGGCTGTGGGTCGGTGCGCGACTGTCACTGCTGGTCGGTGTGGCGGGGACCGTGCTGTCGGGGGTCATCGGCATTGCGATGGGGGCGTTGGCTGGCTGGCGCGGTGGCGTGACCGATCGGCTCATCACCGCCGCGGGCGACACCATGCTGGCGGTCCCCCGGCTCGTGCTGTTGCTGGTCATTGCCGCGCTGTGGGGCCCTGGCCTATGGACAGTGGTCATCGTGCTGGGCGCTACCGGCTGGATGTCGGTGATGCGCCTTGTGCGCGCGGAGGTCCTGGGGGTGCGTCCGCTGCCCTATGTGGAGGGGGCACGGGCGCTCGGCGTGCCGGCGTGGCGCACGCTGCTTCGGCATGTCCTGCCGAATGCCATGGGCGGCGCCACGGTGGCCCTGACGTTGGGCGTGGGCAATGCCATCGTTCTCGAGAGCGGCCTCTCGTTCCTTGGTCTCGGCGTGCAACCACCGGCGGCGAGTTGGGGCAACATGATCGCTGGGGGCCGCGAGTGGCTGCTGGTGGCGCCGTGGATTGCCCTGCTGCCCGGCGTACTGCTTATCGCCACCGTGGTGGCCTGCACGCTGCTGGGGGAGGGGCTGCGCGCGGCGCGCGAGCGCTCGACGTAGCCGGGATGCCAGACGACGCTACGCGCGTCGCACGCGCCAGGTGATCACATCGTGCGGTCCCGCCGAAATCGGGAGCTGCCGCTGACATCGCTGCGCCGGTCCGATGGGCGTGTCATCGAGGCGCACGGGGACCGCGATCCACGGCCCATCGTCGGGCAGCCGCCAGGCGCCTGCTGCCGGCGTACTCGTCAGGTTCACGGCGCGCAGCAGCACCGCGCGCTCGTCTGTGTGCGACAGCGTCACGGCGGAGGCCTCGAAGGCTTCTCCGTCGAGCGCCACGCCTTCCACCATCAGTCCCGACGGCGGCGACTCCAGATCGGTCCACGTCTCACCGATCAACGGCAGGAGTACGTCGTCGACCGCATCGCGGATTTCGCCAAGCACGGCGTCGCTCAACGGGCCATGCAGGAGCAACGCGCAACGGGCACGGAATGCGCCGAGACACTGTGCCTCGGGCGTCGGCACCGGCCAGCCGGCGTGTCCCGGACGGGTGCGCAGGTTGGGCTTGGAGAGTTCACCCACGGCGCGCAGGAGGGTGAGCGCGATGCTCTCGCCCTCCACGTGCGCCTCGGCAAGGCCGTCGCTGATCATCGTGGCCCCTGCCTCGGCGTTGGCGAGGGAGATCCATCGATGCAGCGGCTGCCCATCGGGCACCTGCTCGCGGCTGCTGGGCGGGGCGACGAGTTCCTCGCGGCACACCGGTCCCAACGCCGCATCGGCTGTGACGCGGCCGCGCTCCACGTCGGTGTGCCAAACCAGGCGCACGCGGTGATTGGTGCGCGCATTCCATCCGCGCACGTCGCATTCGATGCACGGACTGCCCGCAGTGAGCCGGAGCGTCGTGGTCACCCGGACCGGCGCTTCGTCCGGGTCGTGCGGATCGAGTTCGGGAGCGCGCCAGACGATGGCGATGGCGCCCCGAAGCGGGCCGTGTTCGCGCACCTCCACCTTGGCAATCTCGAAGGGGAAGCTGACCAGCGGTTTCGGCGAGTAGCTGTCGCCCTCATCGCCGGCGGTGATCACGGCCAGCGCGCGATGCAGCAATCGATCGCCGGACACCAGCGTCACCCGGCCATCGGCTTCGACGGCGACGTGCACGAGCCCGTTGTCCAGATCAGCGACCCGCTCTTCGACGTGCACACGAACCGGTTCCGGAGAGTCAGGTGCCGCCACCGCTGGCGCGTCACCGGCCCACAGCCCGAACGCCGGGACCGGTGGCACCCATGCCAGCAGTCGATGCTCCACGACGAGATCATTGTCCGGATAGTGCTGTGGCGACTCGCGCCGTCGCTGGACCGCCTGCGGCATGGCCAGGCGCTGCAACGGCCAGCTTCCAAGCGTGGGCAGTGCATGCGCCGCCCGCGGACGGGGAACGTCCGACGACGCGCTTGCCGGCCCAACGGCCACATCGCGGACCCACTCCCGCACCGTGATGCGTGCGACACCGCCCCGCGCGCGCGCCGTGCGATTGCGCAGCACGATGCGGGAGGGCACTGCATGTGGACGGCGATCGCGGGCGGCGATCGGGTCGTGTCCGAGCGCGAGTTGCAGGGCGGCCTCACGCAAGCCACGCCCCTGATCGGCGACGGCATCCTGTCGCGCCTCCATCGCGCGAGCCACGTCGTCGGTGGAGCACCCGCAGAGCGTATCGTGCGGGTGCGTCTCGAGCAGGTCCTCCCACGTGCGGTCGAGCAGGGCCGGCAACTGGGCGAGCGTCAGACGCGCGTCGGTGTCGACGCGCGCGGCTTCGCCGGTGCGGTCGTGCAAGCGGACGAGGGCGAGCCAGGGCTCGACGTCGCGCATGAGGCCACGTTCAAGTCGCGCGTTGCGGCGCTTCTGATGCGCTCGGGTGGCCAGTGTCCCACCCAGCGTCCAGGTGTAGCCGTACGAATTGCGCAGCTCTCCGTCCACCTCGGGCAAGGCCACCGATGCCGCGCGCGCCAGGACGTCGTCGGCCCAGGCCTGAAGCGTGCTGGGCTGGATGCGTACGGTGTCGCCGGCCGCCGTCTGGAGCGCTCCGAGCGCGCCGGCGAGATCGGGTTGTCGGGCGTGATGATCCGCGCCGTTCAACAGCAGGGCAACGCCGGTTCGGGTTCGCGCCGAGAACAGCTGCTGCAGCGTGGTCCAGCGGGCGAGCGCGTCCGCACCGTTCGCCGGCAGCGCGCTCCCGAACTCGTAACCATCCGGCGGGAGATGATGCGTGAGCAGGCGGCTACCGTTCGCGGCGCTCCACCAGAACGCGTCCTCGCGCGGGTGCCCCGGCCCGCCCGCTCCGCGCCACACCACGCCCGCGATGAGCCCGAAGCCGGCTGCGATCACGGGGAGCGCCGCCGGATGCCCGAAACTGTCCGGGCAATATGCCACGCGCGGTGCCGACGCTCCGAACCGCTCGAGGACGCGACGACCAGCCTCCAGGTTGCGGATGATGGCTTCGCCCGACGGGATGAGGTTGTCGGCGAGTACATACCACGGTCCGGCTTCGAGGCGCTGCGTGCGCAATGCGAGCGCCAACGCATCGGCTCGATCCGCTCGTACGGCGAGGTAATCGCGCAGCACGATCGCCTGCCCATCGAGCAGGAAGGGGCCCGGACCTGCGTCCGCGAGCAGCGCGTCGACCAACGCCACCAGGCGCTGCCGGAAGCGCGCATGCCCGTGATACCACTCACGGTCCCAGTGGGTGTGCGACACCACGCGCACGCGCTCGAGCGGGCGCGAGGCCGGCTGCGGGTCCGGGTGCGTGTCCGTGTGCTGGGGACGAGGGTGACTCACCGCCAGAAGCTACCGCCGCCGTCACCGCCGCGGCCAGCCGGTTGACCCCAACCAGAGGGGTGCTGACCTTTCACCCCGACTTCTGGCCGAATGCCGGCCCTTCTCCCGCCCGGACTGCTTTTGGAACTGCTTACCGAGTTCATCCACCGCCTGCGTGACCTCCCTGCCCTGGTCCAATGGGCCGGCTACGTGGGGCTCACCGCGATCATCTTCGCCGAGACAGGGCTGCTGGTGGGCTTCTTTCTGCCGGGCGATTCGTTGCTGGTCACGGCCGGCTTGCTGGCCGCCGATCCGAGCTTCGGCCTCAACGTGTGGCTGCTGGGCGCCATCCTCACCGTGGCCGCGATCGTGGGCGACACGGTAGGCTACAACGTGGGCAAGGCCACCGGTCCCCGCATCTTTACGCGAGAGGACTCCCTGCTCTTCAACAAGAAACACCTGCTGCGGGCCCAGGCGTTCTACGAGCAGCATGGTGGCAAGACCATCATTCTTGCGCGCTTCATGCCCATCGTGCGCACGTTCGCGCCCGTCGTGGCCGGTGTGGGACGGATGGAGTACCGCAGCTTCCTGATGTTCAACGTGGTGGGCGGTGTCGCCTGGATCTGGAGCATGCTGCTCATCGGATTCATTCTGGCGCGTACGGTCCCGGCGGTCGCCCAGCACGTGGAGAAGGTGATCCTGGTGGTGGTGTTCCTGTCGATCCTGCCAGGCATCGTTGCCTGGCTCCGGGAGCGCCGGAACGGCGCCAAGGCGGCCTAAACGGTACGCGCGGATCCCGTCCGCGGCCGACATTTCGGACGCGCGCGGCATAGCTTTCAGAGTTCCTCAGACATTCAACATTTCGGAGACGCCCAGATGGCCCATACCCTGCCCGCGCTGCCGTACGCGCCGGACGCGCTCGAGCCGCACATCGATTCGCAGACGATGCAGATCCACCACGGCAAGCATCATCAGGCGTACGTGACGAACCTCAATGCGGCGATCGAGAAGGCGCCGGAGCTCGCGTCGTGGTCACTCGATGACCTGTGCCGCAAGATCAACGACGTGCCGGAAGCGGTGCGCACCGCGGTGCGCAACAACGGCGGTGGCCACTGGAATCACTCGCTGTTCTGGCAGCTGATGGCGCCGCACGCCGGTGGCGAGCCGACCGGCGCGCTGGCCGACGCGATCACGAAGGCGTTCGGATCCTTCGCCACGTTCAAGGAACAGTTCCAGGCCGCCGGCATGGGCCGCTTCGGCTCCGGCTGGGCGTGGCTCGTGAAGGGGAACGACGGCGCGCTCTCGATCATGAGCACGCCCAACCAGGACAACCCGCTGATGGAAGGCAAGCACGCGCTCCTCGGTGTGGACGTGTGGGAGCACGCGTACTACCTCAAGTACCAGAACCGCCGCGCCGATTATCTCGGGGCGTTCTGGAACGTCGTGAACTGGGCCGAGGTCGCGAAGCGCTTCGCGTGATTCGCCTCTAAAGAAAATCGCCACGGATTACGCGGAAACGCACGGTTCCTCCAGCGAGCGCTGATGGAACCGTGCGTTTCTGTGTAATCCGTGGCGCTTGGATTGAAATCCCTATGCGGCCACTGCCTCAGCGGGCGCGGACACGCGGGCGCTACGGAGGAGCGTAATCGCCGTGTAGGTCACCACCGCCGCGACGAGCCACCGCACGGTCGTGATGTCCATCGACTTCACGACGTAGACGGCAATGAGCACTGCCGGCAGGCCGCCGACGATCATGCTCAGCACGGCCGGACGATGAATGCGTCCGAGTCGGATGAACTGCGTGGCGGCCGTCGGCATGAGGAAGGCGCAGCTGCCCATCATGACGGGGAACGCGACCTTGGGATCCATGCCGAGCAGGCTGACGAGGAGCATGCACGGACCATAGAGCCCGATGCCGATCGTCATCAACACGCCGAGCCCGAAGTTCACCGAGAGGGCAATGGCGAGCTTGACGCCGGTCACGCCAGTCGCCGCGCCGCCGCCCGGGAGAATGGCCAGCGCCTGCGCGAGGAACATCGCAGCCGCGCCGAGCAGGCAGATCCCCATGCCCAGGCGAATGCGTTGAATGGGCCAACGCCCCACGAATGATGCGCCGACCCACGAACCCGCCGCGGCCGCCGCAATCATGCCGATCAGCGTGACCGGCTCCACATCCACCGCCTGCGTGAAGATCAGCGCCTGCACCAACGTGGCCATCGTGTGACCGGCGTTGAGCGTGCCCGGGATCTGATCATCGGGGACCGTCTTGGTGGCGCGGAAGAGGGCCGTGGTGGTGGCGAACGACCCGATGCCGAGGGTGTCGAAGAAGTTGGTCACGAACCCGATGGCCACGAGCATCGGGGTCGGCCTCGAATCCTGGTGTCCCCGCAGCCCCGACCACAGCGTCGCGATGTGGTAGAGGGTCACCAACGCGAGCCCTCCGAGGAGCCATTGCTTGGCGTCGAGTGTCATGCGCGGGGATGGGGGGAGAGGTGGGAGGAACTACGGGCGCTGCAGAGAATCGCGCGCGATCAGCGCGTCAGCAAGGTCGGAAGAAGGGGAAGTGCCGTGCCGATCACCCAGGCCACGAGCGCGGCAAGGAAGCCCGACGAACGCGACACCCGACCCACGACCGCCATACCGACGCCGAAGATCACCAGCTGCCAGAGATTGAAGAGATCGAGACCGGCGAGCAGCTGCATCAGGACCGGTGAGGTCTTCGCGGCGTCCACGAAACGCGCCGGACCGATCGACAGATCAAAGAGCGACCGCGCCTTCTCGCCGTCCATGACCAGCCCCATCACCGCGGAGGCGAGCAGCCCGAGGATGCGCGGCATGGAGCCCATCACGGCAATGAACACCGCCTGTCCGTAGGTCACCGAGGCCTGCGCGATCTTGCTGCCGAGCAGCAACAGCAACCCGCCGACGAATCCGCCCAGCACCACGACGAAAAGCGGCGAGAAATAGAAGCCGACGCTGCCGAACTTGCGCGCGGTGGCCATGGCCTCGGGCGGAATGGTCTGCCCGCGTGCGGCGGCCTGCTGCATCGACAGGTCGAAGGTGGCGTCGAGCCACGGACCGGTCAGCTTCGCCGTGATGACGGTGACCACTGCGCAGACGAGGAACAGCACCAGCATGTACTTCCCGAACGTTCGGTACCGCGACCGCTCGAACACCGTCGACGGTGCCCACAGGACTTCCAGGATGTCTTCGAAGACATTGCCAAAGCTCGGGGGCACCATCGTCGGTCGGTTCATCGCGCGGCTTCTCCTTCGAGGTAAGTGTACCCTTCCAGTCCGGCGACGAACTCGGCGATGAAGGTGTTCCCTTCCTCGCGGGAGATCGCACCGGAACCATTCACCTTACGGCGGAACGTGGCGAGGAGTTGCGAGGCGCCAAACTGCACATAGTTCAGCACTTCCGTGACCGTGTCGCCTTCGACCAGGTCGGTGATGTCGTACCCGCCCTTCTCGTTGAGCCGAATGTGCACCGCGTTCGTGTCGCCGAACAGGTTGTGCAGGTCGCCGAGAATCTCCTGATAAGCGCCGGTCAGGAAGATGCCGAGGATGTAGTCTTCCCCGTCCCGGAACTCGTGCAGTTCGAGGCTCGGGCGGCCGTTCTTGTCCCCGACGAACCGATCGATCTTGCCGTCGGAGTCACAGGTGACGTCCTGCAGCGTGCCGCGACGCACCGGCTCCTCGAGCAGCCGGTGAATGGGCATGATCGGGAAGAGCTGATCGATCGCCCAGCTGTCCGGCAGCGACTGGAAGAGTGAGAAATTGCAGAAGTAGCGATCGACGAGGCTCGACTCGAGCTCCGGCAGGATGTCCTCGTACGTGTCCGGATCGGCCTTGGCAATGCGATAGATCGCATTCATGCTCGCGAGCCAGAGCACTTCAGCCTTGGCGAGCCCTCGCAGGTTGAGCACACCGGAGTTGAAATACTGACGCGCACGCTCCTTGTCGTACGAGGCGTCGTGGAACACTTCGAAAACCTTGCGCGACTTGGGATCGCGCTCGGTGAGCGTGCGCCAGTCCTCGTGCATCTCGTGCAGCAGCGAATGGTCGTCGTCGTCGAGCCCCGGCACCGGCTGCTCCGCCTGCGACTCCACATCGATCACCTTGAGCAGCAGCAGCGCGTGGTGCGCGGTCAGCGCGCGTCCCGACTCGCTGATGATGTGCGGCATCGGGAGCTCGGCCTCGCGGCACGCCTCGGCGATCGTGTAGATCACGTCGTTGGCGTACTCCTGCAGCGTGTAGTTCACGCTGGCGTTGTTCGTGGAGTTGGTGCCGTCGTAGTCGATCCCCAGTCCACCGCCCACGTCCACGTGGGAGATGTCCACGCCGAGCGCGCGCAGCTCGAGATAGAACCGCGCCACCTCCTGCAGCCCCGACTTGATGAAGCGGATGTCGGTGATCTGGCTGCCGAGATGGAAGTGGATGAGCTTGAGGATGTCGAGCCGGTTCGACGCCTGCAGCTTGTCGATGAGCTTGATCAGTTCCGCGGAGCTCAGGCCGAACTTGCTCTTTTCGCCGCCGCTCTGCGCCCAGCGACCAGCCCCTTCGCTGGCCAGCTTGATGCGCACACCGGCACACGGCTGCACGCCGAGTTCATCGGCAACTTCCAGGAGGACATCGAGCTCGCTGACCTGCTCGAGCACGATGAACACCTTGTGCCCGAGCTTCTGCCCCATGAGGGCGAGCCGCATGAACTCGTGATCCTTGTAGCCGTTGCAGACGATCAGGTGCTCGGTGCTTTCCGACAGGCCGAGCACCGCCTGCAGCTCGGGCTTCGAGCCGCACTCGAGCCCCACGCCGTGCGTCTTGCCGAAGCGGACGATCTCCTCGACGACGTGGCGCTGCTGGTTCACCTTGATCGGGTAGACCGTGGTGTAGCCGCCCGTGTACTCGAACTCCTTGATCGCCTGCGCGAAGCGCTCACTGAGCGTCTCGATGCGCGACTTGAGGATGTCTGAAAACCGGAGCAGCACGGGTAACTGAATCCCCTGCCCTTCCAGATCCTCGGCGAGCACCCGCAGGTCCATCGTGCGTTCCGGATGATCCGGATCGGGGCGCACGACGACATGTCCCCGTTCGTTGATATCGAAGTAGCCGGCGCCCCACCCTTCCACGTTGTAAAGCGTGCGGGCAGAGTCGACGGACCAGGGCTCGGCCGCAGGGGGCGGCTCGAGGACGGGCTGAGAACGAGTGGCCATAGGGGAGAAAAAGCTAGACGGTTCGCGCCAGCGGAGATAGCCGCCAGTGCGAACCGTCTGCATCTGGTCCGAATTGTGACAGCCGCCGGGATCCGGCCGCCTAGTTGTCGCCGTCGAGCAAGGCGCCGAGTCCGCCGAGCACCGAGCCTTCCTCGCGCGAACGCCCGCCGGCGCGCGGGGAGGCGGCGATGATGCGGTCGGCCAGGCGCGAGAACGGCAGCGTCTGCAGGATCACCCGGCCGGGGCCGGTGAGCTGGACGAAGAACAATCCTTCGCCCCCGAACAATGCCGTCTTCACCCCTGGCACACGCTGGATGTCGTAGTCCACCGTGGGCTGAAACGCGACCAGGCAGCCCGTGTCGACGCGCAGCTTCTCGCCGGGGGCCAGATCGATGGCGTGCAGCGTACCCGACGCGTGCAGGAAGGCGAGGCCGTCCCCGGTGAGTTTCTGCAGAATGAAGCCTTCGCCGCCAAAGAAGCCGGCGCCGATCTTCCGCGTGAACGCGACCGAGATGTCGATGCCGCGGGCGGCGCAGAGGAAGCTGTCCTTCTGCGCCATCACCGTCCCGCCCCAATCGCGCAGGTTGAGGGGCACGATCTTGCCCGGATACGGCGCCGCGAATGCCACATCGGCCCGACGTGCGCCGCTGTTGCCAAAGAGCGTGACGAAGAACGAGTCACCGGCCAGCACGCGCTTGCCCGCACCGACCAGTTTGTCGAACAGCGAACCGCTGCGCGCGTTCGGGTCGAGCGTGGTGGCCATCGTGATCCCTTCGCGCATGAACATCATGGCGCCGGCCTCGGCGAAGACCGCTTCGCCGGGGTCGAGGGTCACGATCACCGCCTGCAGGTCATCACCGATGATCTGGTAGTCAATTTCGTCAGCCGCCATCACTTGCCTCCGGAAGGGCCGGCGGGGGTGGTCCCCCGCACGGCCGGCGTGGTCATCTTCACCTGATCGCGGCCCTTTTCGAGGAACGGGATGCCGCGCACCATCCATGACGGGGGATCCTGGCCCAGGAGTTTCACCCCGAAGAATTCCTGCATCTTCTTGTCGATGTCCTTCTGATTCGCGGTCTTGGTCGGGTTGTGGCCATCACCGTTGTAGGAGACCATGTACGCCTCCTTCTGCAGGCGACGCATGGCGACGTAGAACTCGATCCCCTGATACCAGGGTACCGCGCCGTCGTTGTCGTTCGCCATGAAGAGCACCGGCGTGGTCACGCGATCCAGGCGGAAGAGCGGTGAATTCTCCATGTACCGCTCCGGATACTGCCAGAGCGACCCACCGATGCGGCTCTGGGTATGCTCGTACTGGAACGCGCGGGCGAGCCCCGATTCCCATCGGATGCCGCCGTAGGCGCTCGTCATGTTCACCACCGTCGCGTTGGGCACGGCCGCGGCGAACATGTTGGTGACCGTGATGAGATACGCCGACTGGTACCCGCCCCACGACTGCCCGGTGATGCCGATGCGCTTGGGATCGACAAAGCCCTTCGCCACGAGCGCCTGCACGCCGGGAATGATGGCCTTGGCCGCACTCGGGCCGGGTTGGCCTTCGGTGTAGATGATATCCGGTTCGAAGACGAGATAGCCGAGACTGTTGTAGACCATCGGGTTCACGACGTTGCGCCCCGACGGTGCGACGTAGCCGTGCAGGCCGTCGCTGAGCTTCTCGTAGTAGTACACCACCATCGGCCACTGCTTCGACGGATCGAAGTTCTCCGGCTTGTACAGCATGCCGCGGAGGGGGACACCATCGCCGTTCATCCAGCTCACCAGTTCCACCGTCCCGCGCGGATACTGCGATTCCTGCGGGTTGGCGTTCGAGATCTTCGTCGTGCTCGCGATGCTCGCGCCGGTCCACAGGTCCGGGAACTCGCGATAGGTGCTCTGCGTGAGCAGGAACTGCTCGGCATTACGCGCCTTCTGCAGACCGTTCAGCGCCTTGTCGGCCATCACGATCTTCTCGGGCTTGCTGTCGACGCCGAGCTTGTCGCGCCAATAGCCGCTCGCCTTGGTGAGCGTGTCCACCGCCCGGAGATAGAGCGGCTGCGCCGGATCGAGGCCCGGCTCGTCTCGATCGAGGTCCACGACGCGGAACGTCATCCCCGCGCGACGGCCCTCGCCTTCGGTGAGGTTGCGCGCCGCGGCGACACCGGCCGGGTCGATCTCCCACACGTCGAACCGGTCATAGACCAGGACGCGCTTGTCGCCGTTGGTCCAGCCGCCCAGGCCGTAGGGCGGCGGAATGTCCGGTGAGTCGAACTCCTCGTCCTGGAGCTTGACCGGCAGTTTGGCGGTGAGGTTCACCGTCTTGCCCGTCGCCACATTGTACGACTGCCAGTGGCCACCCTCGAACCACGTCACGAACGCGCCGGTCGGCGAAAGCTGCGCGTTGCCATCGATCTTCTGCACGACTGGGGTGCGGACGCCGGTGAGCGGATCGATGAGGAAGACATCGCTGGCGCCTTCGCCCCAGAACTGCGGAATCGCGTACTCGAGGGCATTCACGGCGAGCACGCGCTTCCCGTCGGGGCTCACCGTGACCCGCAGCGAGTCATTGGAGAGCTGCGTCCACTTGTTGACGGCCAGGGTGTAGATCGCGGTGTAGGTCCGGTTGCGATCACGGCCCGCGGTGAGTTTCTGCTGCGGCATGATCGCCGCGTCCTTCCAGTGCCACAGATCGTAGACGGCCTTGTCGATGAGCGAGTCGGCCGGGATCGAGTCCACCGGCGGATTGGCCAGCGAAAAGAGGACGGCGTTGCCCTCGCGCGTAAAGCTCAGCGCGCCGCGGTCGGCGATCATGAGACCGGCCGGCGCGTCCTTCGCGGCCACCAGCGTGCGCGCGGCGACCGTCTTGCCCTTCGCCGGCGTGAGCGACGCGTAGTACACCGACATTCTTGGCGTGCGCGTGGTGTCGCCATTGTCGGAAAGGAACGCCACCTGCGCACCGGCGCGATCGATCGTCAGACTGCGATAGGTGCCGGTCCCGGCCAGCAGCGTCGTGACGGTGCCGTTCGCCAGCGTGCGCACGAACGCACCGTTGTTGGCGCCGTCGCGCGTCGTGACCGTGTAGGCGAGCAGCTTTTCGTTTTCGTCGAACGCGAAATTGGTGACCCCTTCGATGCGTGTCTCCGTGCCGGCCGCCAGGTCGCGCAGCACGAGCGTGGTGCCATAATCGCGACGCGGGCCCTGGGGCGCCGCAGCCGCGGCCCCTGGGGCGCCGGCGCCGTTCGCCCCACCGGCGCCTCGTCCGGCGGCCGCGGTGGTGTCCTCGAGCTGGTAGGCGAGGAAGCGCCCGCCGAGTCGCGCGAGGCGGAAGCTGCGCACGCTCGGCACGCGTGTGACGGTTCCGTCGGCGAGATTCATGATCGCCATGCCGTTGCGCGGCTGCGGTGTGCCACGACGCATGCGGGCCCGTTCCACGTCGGCCTTGGGCGGATACGTCACGAAGACCACAAAGCGCGAGTCGGCGCTGATCTGTGCCGGCGCGGCGCTGAAGCGCGCGGCCGAGTCGGCGGCGGGCTGCAGCTGCGGCCGTCCGGTGTACCCGCGCGCCGCGCGATACTCGGTGCTCGCGCCGGTCGCCCGAACCACCAGTTCGCCTTCGCCCACGACGGGGCTGACGGTGTACACCGCCCACTTGCCGTCGTTGGACAGCGCGGCACCGGCGATGGTGCGCCATTCATCGTACGTGTCCTGCGTGATGGCCTTCTTGCCGGCCGCGAGCGCGGGCGGCGTCCATCGCGAGACCGCCGTGTACGGATTGGCGGGCGTACCCTGCGCAGCCAGCGCGGAGGCGGCGACCGAGAGGGCCGCGCCGCCGAGCAGGCCGGTGCGAGTCACGAGGCGCAACGTGGTGGATCGCATGACGGAGTTGGAGAGATGTGGAGAGGCGACCGGTCGCGCCCGTCGCCGGGGGCGCCGCGTCTGCGGTAGAATGCTATTACCTCCGCGCGCTTCGCGGAGGGGCCGCCGCGGTGCGCCGGCAAACAGACGCCTAGGAGTGCGATGCGACGGTTGGTTGGCTACTTCGCGCGGGGGTTGGTGCTGCTCGCCCCCCTCGCCGTGACAATCTGGATCTGTTGGCTGGTCTTCACCCGGGTGGATGGCTGGCTGGGGCTCCCGATCCCTGGCGCCGGCTTCCTCGCCACGCTGGTCCTGATCACGCTCGTCGGCTTCCTCGGCTCCAACCTGCTGACCCGGTCGGCGGTGGGAGCGCTCGAGGCGATCATGGGGCGGCTGCCGTTCGTGCGGTTGCTCTACGGCTCCACGAAGGACCTGCTGAACGCGTTCGTCGGGGAGAAGCGCCGGTTCGACAAGCCGGTCATCATCAAGATCGTCCCCGACGGCACGGTACGACTGGTCGGGTTCGTCACGCAGGAGTCGCTCGCCCATCTGGGGCTGTCGGCCTATGTGGCCGTCTACTGCCCGCACTCCTACAATTTCTCCGGGCAGCTGTACGTCGTGGATGCCCGTCAGGTCGATCCCCTCGATGTGGCGAGCGCCGATGCGATGGCGTTCGTCGTCTCCGGCGGCGTCTCCGGGCTCGTGCCCTCGGCGCAGTCCACCGGTGAGTTCGCTGCGCTCCTCACGCCTCGCAGCTGACGTGTTACCCCTCTCTCCTCTCCTGTCGATGCGCCGTCCCCTTGCTGCCGCGCGCCGCGCGTTCCTCGCTGTTCCGGTTGTGGTCCTGGGCCTCGGGGCGCAGTCCCCAGCGCCGGCGCGTCCCGCCACGCCCCCGCGACCGGTGCTGCTGGTGCCCGATGCCGTGTTCGATGGCACCGGTGCGCCGGCGCAGCGGGGATGGGCGGTTCTGGTCCGCGGGCAGCGCATCGTCGCGGCCGGTCCGCTCACGTCGCTGACCGTGCCCGCCGACGCCGAACGCATCACGCTCGCCGGTGCGACGCTGCTGCCTGGGCTGAGCGACCTGCACAGCCATGTGCTGCTGCACCCGTACGACGAGACGCCGTGGAATGACCAGGTGCTTCGCGAGTCGCTCGCGCTCCGCACCGCCCGCGCGGTGAACCACATGAAGGCCACACTCGAGGCGGGTTTCACCACGCTGCGGGACCTTGGCACGGAAGGCGCCGGCTACGCGGATGTGGGCCTCAAGGAAGCGGTCGATCAGGGGATCGTGCCTGGACCTCGACTGTTCGTCACCACCAAAGCCATCGTGGCCACCGGGTCGTACGGCCCCAAGGGCTTTGGCGCCGAGATCGGGGTGCCGCAGGGCGCGGAGGAAGCCGACGGTGTGGAGGGTGTGACACGCGTCGTGCGTGACCAGATCGGCCATGGTGCCGACTGGATCAAGGTCTACGCCGACTACCGGTGGGGACCGCGAGGCGAAGCGCGGCCGACCTTCACAACCGAGGAGTGGGGCGCGATCGTGCGCACCGCCGCCTCGAGCGGTCGACCGGTGGTGGCACACGCGAGCACCGATGAAGGAGTGCGTCGCGCCGTCCTCGCCGGAGTGGAGACGATCGAGCATGGCGATGCGGCGACGGCCGAGACGTTCGGGCTGATGAAGGAGCGAGGGGTGGCCTTCTGCCCCACCCTCGCCGCCACGGAAAGCACGACGCGCTATCGGGGCTGGAAGAAGGGTGTGGATCCCGAACCGGCGGGCATCACCAACAAGAAGGCCATGTTCAAGCTGGCCCTCGCCAGTGGGGTGACGATCTGCAACGGCAGCGATGTGGGCGTCTTTTCGCATGGCACCAATGCGATCGAACTCGAACTCATGGTGGAGTACGGCATGAAGCCGATCGACGCGCTCAAGGCGGCCACGAGCGTCAACGCGAAGATCCTGCACCGGGAAAACGAGTTCGGACGCGTGGCGCCGGGGCTCCTCGCCGACCTCGTGGCCGTGCAGGGCGATCCGACGACCGCGATCAGTGCGCTCCGCAATGTGAAGTTCGTCATGAAGGGTGGCGCGATCGTGCGTCGCTGATCGTCGATCGCGTTGGATTTCGTGGGATCCTGCACGCGGCGTCGAACGTTGACGCCGCGTGTTTGCCATTCACCAGCTTCCCGATCATCTCGCCGAGCGCGTCACCGACCACTCGACCGGCGCCCACGCCACCACGGTGCGCGGCGCATTCGTGCTCTACTGGATGCGCACGGCCGTACGCGCGCATGAAAACCCCGCGCTCGATGTCGCGCTCACCGTGGGCAACGCGTTGGGCCTGCCGGTGTTCGTGTACCACGCGCTCTCGGAGCGCTACCCCTACGCGAACGACCGCCATCACACGTTCATCCTGCAGGGGGCGGTGGATGTGCAGGTCGACTGTGCCGCGCGCGGCGTCGGCTACGCCTTCCATCTCGAGCGCCCCGGGCACCGCAGCAAGGCGCTGCGCGCGCTCAGCGAGCGCGCGGTACTCGTCGTCACCGAAACCATGCCGGTGCCGCCGCTGGACTGGCTGACCGACTCGCTGGCCGACCAGGCCGGCTGCCCGGTGTGGAGTGTCGACACCGCCTGCGTGGTCCCGATGCCGCTGGTGGGGACGGCGCATACCCGGGCGTATGGGTTTCGCGATGCGACGGCGCGGCTGCGGCGCGAGCGGCTGGAGCGCCCGTGGATCGATGTGCGCCCGACGCGCGCGCCTTACGTGCCGGATCGGCTTCCCTTCGAGCCGGTGGATCTGGTTGGCGCGGACCTCGCAGCGCTGGTCGCTGGCTGCGAGATCGATCATACGGTCGCCGCGGTGCGTCACTCACGAGGGGGATCACGGGCCGGTTACGCGCGGTGGGACACGTTCGTGGCCACCGGCAACCTTGCGCGTTACGCGGCCAGGCGGAACGATGCGACCCTCGATGCCGTGAGCCGCATGTCCGCGTACTTGCACTACGGCATGGTGTCGCCGCTCCGTCTCGCGCGCGACTGCGCCACGCGCGAAGGCGAAGGACCGGAGAAGTATCTCGACGAACTACTCGTCTGGCGCGAGGTCGCGTACGCCTTCTGCTACTGGCACGAGTCGCCAACCACCCTCGACGCGGTGCCGCGTTGGGCGCTGGAGACGCTGCAGTCCCACGAGGGTGACTCACGGCGCGTCCTGCCTTTGGAAGTCCTGGCCCGCGGCGAGACCGGTGACCGTCTGTGGGACGCCGCTCAGCGATCGCTGCGCGAGGCCGGCGAACTGCACAACAATGTGCGCATGACCTGGGGCAAGGCCATCCTGCACTGGTCAGCGAGCGCGGCCGACGCGTGGGAGAAACTCGTGGACCTCAATCATCGCTACGCGTTGGACGGCCGTGATCCGGCCAGTTACGGCGGACTGCTGTGGTGTCTGGGGCAGTTCGATCGGCCGTTCCAGCCCGAGCAGCCGGTGATCGGGACGATTCGTCCACGACCGACGGCCGAACATGCGAAACGCCTCGATGTGCGCCGATTCGAGGCGCGCATCGAGGCGTTGCTGGCGTCCGGTGGGCACACCGGACGCTGATCCAGGACGTTACTTGATCGAGTCCGGCGCCTTGAAGAGCGCCGCGTCGGGCGCGCCAAAGGTGACGGTCTGGATGTTGATGACGACGTCGCCCTGCGGCGTGACCTGCACGACCTTGGTCGGGACCTTCTTTCCCTCAAACTCCTTGTAATTCTGATACATGATCTTCTGTTCGCCCATCGGCGTCTTGGCGATGGTCATGACGCGCAGGCCGGTGGCGATGTCGAAGTACTCCATCGACTCCTGCCCGCTCTTGGTCGTGATGGCGAGCTTGTAGCACTCGGCGCCATTCGCCGTTTCCTTCCCCTCGACGGTGGCCTTGGCGTAGCGCGTCACGTCGAGGAAGGCGGCCCCGTTGGCCGACGGCTCGGCCAACTGCTTCTCCTGCTCGGCCGGCATGCGCTGCACACCCATGCCCTGATCCATCCACCCCTTCTCGCCATCAAAGCCCTGATCGATCTTGGCCATGGAGAGGTCGATGATCATGCGCATCTTGTTGGGCTGCGCCGAGTAGCGCTCATAGGCGCCGGAGATCCCGGCGAACGTGATGTCGGCGGTGCCCTTCTCGGTCCGGCCGGTCACCTTCACCCACGCCTCACGCCCACCGACGGCCTGCGCGAACTTGTCGTACACCTGCTGCGCGGTCGGCATCTGGGCCTCCGCGCGCGCGGCGCCCATCACCATCACAGCGGCCACGGCCGCCTGCATCACTCGACGCATCGAAACTCCGGTTGAGATTGGTCCAGCAGTGTTGTCCGACACCTACGTTCTTTGCGGCGTCCTGCGCTGCGTACGCCACGGGGCGACGCCCGGTTTCGGACACCGCCCCGCGGAGGAAGTTCACCGGTGAGACGCGAACACCGCTGCGTGCGTCACGTTGCCGACGGCGATGCCGAATGCGATGCCGATCTCGGCACCACGCCCTGGAACGGCGCGTCGGCGCCGGCCCGCAGGGCGGCGATCCGCTCTTCCGTGAAGGCGACCAGCTCGGCCATCGTTTCGGCGTCGAACACGAGCTTCACCCCGGCGGCCGCATAGAGCTCCGGCAGCGAGCGCGTTCCACCAAGCGACAGGAACTGCTTGTACTTGGCCACCGCGTCCCGCGGATCACGCACGGCATTCCGGAAGACCTGCAGCGCGCCCAGCTGCGCGATGCCGTACTCGATGTAGTAGAACGGCAGCTCGAAGATGTGGAGCTGGCGATACCAGCGTGCCTTGCGTTCGCGATCGAGCCCCGACCAGTCCACGCCGCGCTCGAAGTCGGCGCGCAATGCCAGCCACCGGGCATCGCGGGCGTCCCGATCGGCGCCCGACGGGTCGGTGTAAATCCACGCCTGAAAGGCATCCACGCTCGCGATGTGCGCCAAGGCGCCGAGCACGTCTTCAAGGTGCTCGAGCCACGCCACGCGCGCGTCTTCGCGCGAGTAGTAGCCATCGGGCTGCACGAGATACGGCATGGCCAGCAGCTCCATGCTCATGGAAGCCAGCTCCGCGGCTTCGTGCCCGGTGCGCCGCTGCCAGGTGAACGGCAGTCCGTGGGTGGCGAAGTCGTGGAAACAGTGCCCGGCCTCGTGCACGAGCGTCTGCACGTCGTCGGGCACCCCCACGGCATTCATGAAGATGAACGGGCGGCCGCGGAAGGCGAGATCGGTGCAGTAGCCGCCCGGGGCCTTGCCCGGACGGCTCTCGAGATCGAGCAGCCGCTCGTTCGCCATCAGGTCGAACTGCGCCCCGAGCTCCGCATCGACGCGCGAGAAGACCGTGCGTGCACGCGACACGAATGTCTCCACCGAATCGAAGGGCTTGAGCGGCTCGGTGATATCCAGATCGACGCTCACATCCCAGGGGCGCAGCGTGTCCACCTGCAGCACGCGCTGCCGATGCTGCATCAGGCGCTCCACCGCGGGCGTGACCGTGGCGCGCACGGCATCGTGAAAGCGCGCCGTATCCGACGGCGTGTAATCGAAGCGATGCTTGGCCGCGAAGCAGTACTGCTGATAGTCGGCAAAGCCGGCTTCGCGCGCCACCGCGACGCGGAGGGCGTACATCTTATCGAAGAGATCCGCGAATTCGTCGCGCTTCGACATGTACGCCTCGGCACCCAGACGGAACGCGCGCTCGCGCGTGGCGCGATCGTTCGCCTTGAGATACGGCTGCAGCTGCGGGATGGTCTTCGTTTCGCCATCCCACTGGACACTCAGTCCACCGGTCAGCTTCTGATAGCCAGCCGACAGCTCCTCGATCTGCGCGAAGCGCTCGACGTTGGCCTCGCGGAAGATCTCGATATCGGTGCGGAAGCGGCGCAGCGTGGTGTCGAGATCGGCCCGGGTCCAGCCCAGGTCGAGGAGGCGCTTGGCCAGGCGCACCTGCTGCTCCTCGAGCTTGGGGAAGATCTCCATGGAGAAGCGGAGATACGCCTGCTCGGCGGGGGCGTCGGCGGTGTTGGCGGTGTAGGCAATCATCGCCAAGGTCCCGGCCTCACCGACCAGGGTGTCGAGGCGGGACCAGGTGGCGAGCCATCCTTCCACCCCGTCCGGCCCCGGGAGGGGGGCGGCGGCCAGGGCATCGTACCACGGGAGGACGTCGTCCCACGCAGCGTCGCGAAAGGCCTCGGGGGAGGCCGGGAGATCGATCATCGAGTTGGGAGTGTCGGACATGCTACAGGATTGGGCGCGCGCGTCGCCGCAGTGTCATTCGGCTCGTCCCAGGCGCCGCGGGCGGCGCCCGAACGGGCCCCTACTCCCCATAGGGGATCCAGATGTTCTTGACCTGAACAGCCCGGCGCAGGAAGTCCCGTCCCTCGCCGACCCGTGGGTCGAGCCACTCGCGGCCGGTCCATTCGGTCCACGTCCGCTTGAGGTTGGCCGCCGACGCCTTCTCCACGGCGGTCGCCCCCAATTGTGATCCAAAGTACCACATTGCCTCAACATCGTCGTGCTCGGCGAGCACTTTGCTCAAGGCATCCCGATTCCCGGTGACCACATTCAGGACCCCGGCCGGGACATCCGACGTCTCGAGGACACTGTAGAAGTCGGTTCCCAGCAACGGAAAACGCTCCGACGGCACGGCGACCACACGGTTGCCCGCCGCCAGTAGCGGAGCGACGAGCGACACGAGTCCGAGCAACGGATACGGGTCCGGGCAGGCCACCCCCACGACGCCGATGGGTTCGTGCATCGCGAGCGCCACTCCCCGCAGCGGCACGTCGTGCACCGCGCCATCGTGCTTGTCGGCCCACGCCGCGTACGTGAACAGCCGGGAAATCGAGGCGTTCACCTCGGCTTCGCCCGCCGAGAGTGGGTCGCCGGTGAGCGACACGATCCGGGCGGCAAACTCGCCCGCGCGGACCGAGAGGTTCTCGGCCAGATAATACAGGATCTGCGCGCGCTGATGCCCCGACAGCCTGGACCACGCAGACGCGCCGCGGGCCGCTTCCACCGCGTTCCGAAGATCCTTGCGATTGCCGTCGCCCACTTCGCCCACGGCGTGGCCGCTCAGCGAGCGCACCGTGAGCGTGTATCCGGAATCCGGGCGCGCCTGCTTGCCGCCAATGAACAACTTCGGCGTGCGATCGATGGCCGGCAGCGCCGGCGCGCTGCCGTTGGCGCCCGGAGCCGCGGTCGCGGCGGGAATCACCGGGGACGGTGCTGCGTCGTGCGCGTGCACCGGCTTGAGGTATTCCCACATCCCTTCCCGGCCACCTTCGCGACCGAAGCCCGACTCGCGATAACCACCGAAGCCGGCGGAGGCGTCGAAGAGATTCGTGCTGTTGATCCACACCACGCCGCACTTGAGCTTGGGCGCGATGTCGAGGGCGAGATTGATGTTCTCGCTCCACACGCTCGCCGCCAACCCGAACGGGGTGTTGTTCGCGAGTGCGACCGCCTCGTCGGGCGTACGGAACGTCATGCTCACGAGGACGGGGCCAAAGATCTCGACCTGCGCGATGGTGGCACTCGGCGCGACGTTCGTGAACAACGTGGGCGGATGGAACCACCCGTCCTTCGGTGCGGCCCACGTGGGCTGCCAGCAGGTCGCACCTTCGTCGATCCCCTGCTGACAGAGCGCGCGAATGCGCTCGAGCTGCACGGGGGCCACGATCGCGCCCATGTCGACCGCCTTATCGAGCGGCGAGCCGACGCGCAGGTTCTCCATGCGATCACGCAGCTTGGCGATGAGCCGATCCGCCACGCCTTCCTGTACCAGGAGGCGCGACCCGGCGCAGCAGACCTGCCCCTGATTGAACCAGATCGCATCGACCACGCCTTCGACGACCGAGTCGAGATCGGCATCTTCGAAGACGATGAACGGGCTCTTGCCGCCGAGTTCGAGCGATAGCCCCTTGCCGGTGCCGGCGGTGGCCTTGCGGATGGCGCGCCCGACATCGGTACTGCCGGTGAAGGCGATCTTGTCCACGCCCGGATGATCCACGATCGCGGCGCCGGTGGCGCCATCACCCGTGACGAGATTGAAGACCCCCGGCGGCAAGCCGACCTCGTGCACCAACTCGGCGAAGCGCAGTGCGGTGAGCGGTGTGTACTCGGCGGGCTTGAGCACCACCGTGTTGCCAGCCGCGAGTGCGGGCGCAACCTTCCAGGCCAGCATGAGCAGCGGGAAGTTCCACGGAATCACCTGCCCTACCACGCCATAGGCGTGATAGCCCGCGAACTCGCGCTCGAGCAGCTGCGCCCATCCCGCGTGATGATAGAAGTGCCGCGCGACGAGCGGGATATCGATGTCGCGCGTTTCGCGAATCGGCTTGCCGTTGTCGAGCGTTTCGAGCACCGCGAAGTGGCGCGCGTGCTTCTGGATGCCGCGCGCGAGCGCATACAGCCAACGGGCGCGCGCGTGATCGTCGAGCGCCTGCCAGGCCGGCAAGGCGGCACGCGCCGCCGCGACGGCGGCATCGACATCGGCCCTCGTTCCCTGCGCGACCTTCGCGAGCGAAACACCCGTGGCAGGCTCCTGCACGTCGAACGTGGACGTGCCGGCGACCCATTGGCCGTTGATGTAGTGGCCGAAGGTGCCGCCGTACTGCGCAATCCACTGGCGCGCGGGGGCATCGCCTTCGGGCGCTGGGCCATAGCTCATTTCGTCGTACAGCGCGCGCACCTTGGACACCGGAGGAGTAGTCGTTGCCATGGGCGTCGCCTCAGACCATCGGTTGGCGATGGGCCGCCGCATAGCGACCCGTCACGAAGTGTTCGAGCTGCCGCTCCACATCCGTGAGCAGCCCGCTCGCGCCAAAGCGGAAGAGATGCGGACGCAGCCAGCGGTCCCCCAGCTCTTCCTTCATGAGGATGAGCCAGTCGAGCGCCTGCTTCGCCGTGCGAATGCCGCCGGCCGGCTTGAATCCCACCTCGTAGCCGGTGCGACTGCCGAACTCGCGAATCATGCGCGTCATGACGAGCCCCACGGGCAGCGTCGCGTTGGACGTTTCCTTGCCGGTGCTGGTCTTGATGAAGTCGGAGCCGGCCATCATGGCCACGAGGCTCGCCCGCGCGACGTTCGTGAGCGTGGCGAGTTCGCCCACGCCAAGAATCGTCTTGAGGTGCGCCTCACCGGAGGCCTCGCGAAACGCCTTCACCTCGTCGTAGAGCGCCTGCCAGTTGCCGGTGAGCACATGGGCGCGCGTGATGACGATGTCGATCTCGGTGGCGCCGGCGGCGACGCTGGCATGGATCTCGGCGAGGCGCTGCTCGAACGGCGACAGACCGGCCGGAAAGCCGGTGGACACCGCCGCCACCGGAACGCCCGAGCCCTTGAGCGCCTCGACGGCCGTGGCGACGTACTGGTGGTAGACACACACGGCACCGGTGGTCAGGCCCAGATCGCCGATGCCGAGCGCGTCGACCAACTCGGCGCGCAACGGATGGCGGGCCTTCGCACACAGGCGACGCACGTTGCCGGCGGTGTCGTCGCCGGAGAGCGTGGTGAGGTCCATGCAGCTGATGGCGCGCAGCAGCCACGCCGCCTGCCACTCCTTCTTCACGGTGCGCCGCGCCGGGAGGGCGGTCACCCGCCGCTCGACGGCGCTGCGGTTGACGCGCGTGCCGCGCACCAGCGCGAGATCGAGCGCCGTACCGGGGTTCCGGACGGGGTGTTCATCGGGACCCAGGCCGCTGGGCCACCGGACGGGCCGATCGGCCCCATCGGCGGGGCGGATGGGCCGGGCGGCGTGCAAAGGAGTGACGGTCATAGCCCCATCAATCTAGAACGTGGGGAAAAGCGGCGCTCAAGTTCCCGGCGTGTGACGCCGATGCTCCTGGGTGGAGAGGAGTACCCCGACCGATTACCCCCATGCGTTCCCGTCGTACAATCCAGCTCGCCGCGCTCTTTGTGGCGATCCCGACGCTGCTTGCTTTTCCTGGGTGCACCAAGGCCACGGAACCGGCCGGCGCGTCGCGCCTGACCATTGTTCAGGGACACCTTCAGACCGCGGCCGTCGGCACCCTGCTGCCGACCCCGCTGATCGTCCGGGCGCTCAGCACCGACGGACGGCCGGTCGCCGGCATTCCCATCAGCTTCAGCGTGGTTCAGGGCGGCGGCACGGTCGATCCGGCCACCGGCACCTCCGACGCGAACGGCGAAGTGAAGGCCAAGTGGACGCTTGGACCGAGTTCGCAGGTGCAGACCGTCCTCGGCAGCGCCGCGGGCGCGGAGCCGGTCACGCTGAGCGCGCTCGGCATTCTGCCGTCGGACATGATCATTGCCCAGGGCAACAACCAGGTGGCGAAGCCGAGCACCGCGCTCCCGGTCCAGCTGGTCTTCCGCGTCACCGGCTCGAACAACGTCCCCATTCCCAACCAGACGGTGGCGTTCTCGATCACCGCCGGGGGCGGGTCGCTCTCGCCGCAAAGCGCGGTCACGAATGCGCTGGGTGAAGTGACGGTGCGATGGACGCTCGGGCCGACGGCCGGACTGCAAGGCGCGATGGCCACCACCGGCTCGATGTCGCCGGTGATGGTCTCGGCGGTTGCGCAATAACGCCCCTCGAGAGGCAAATCGGCGAACCGTGGCGGAGTCGTTTGCATGGTGTCCGCGGGAACACCCCTCCGGTTCCCGTGTGTAGAGGAGGAGGCGAAACGGTCCGCGTCCGCGCGGGCCGTTTTGTCTTTCCCCCTCGAGTTCTATGCGCCTCGCGGTTTTCCTTCGTCTGTATGCCCATGTCGCCCGGATCTGACCGCCAGGAGCACACGCCCTCGCCGCTCACCGGCCGGGTCGTGGTGGTGACCGGTGCGAGTGATGGCGTGGGCAAGGCGGCCGTTCGGGGCTTCGTGCAGCAGGGCGCGCAAGTCGTGATGGTGGGGCGCAACGAGGCCAAGACGGCCGCCGCGGCCCGCGCGATCATGTCCGACTGCGGCTCACGCGCCGTCTCGTGGGAGATCGCCGACCTGTCCGACCCGGACGCCGTTGGGGAGCTCGCCGAACGCCTGCTCGTGTCGCACCCGCGCGTGCATCTGCTCGTGAACAATGCCGGCGCGATGTTCCTCGAACGTGAGCTCACGCGCGCCGGATTCGAGCGCACGTTCGCGCTCAATCACCTGAGCTACGTGCAGTTGGGCGTGCGCCTGCTGCCGGCGCTGTTCGCGGCGGCGGTTCCCGGTGACCCGTCGCGCCTCATCAACGTGGCGAGTCGGGCGCATGAGAATGCGAAGCCCGACCTCGACGACCTGCAGGGCGCTCGCTCTTACGGCGGCTGGCGCGCGTACGCCAACTCCAAGCTGTTCAACCTCTGGTTCACGCGCGCGCTGGCGGCGCGCGTCGATGCCGCGCGCCTTTCGGTGCAGGCCGTGCATCCGGGCGTCGTGAGCACGCGCTTCGCCACCAACAACGGCCGACTGGGGCGCGTCCTGCGCCGCGTCATGGACCTGAACAGTGTCACCCCCGAGCAAGGGGCGGACACGGTGCTCTGGCTGGCGACCGCGCCCGAGGCCCTCGCCAACCCTGGCGGCTACTGGGTACGCCGACGGCTGACCACGCCCTCCAGGCTGGCGCGCGACAGTGCGATGAGCGAGCAACTCTGGGCGCGCACCGGTGCGCTGCTGCATCTCGATCTCGACGCGATGGTCCATGCGGCCAGCGCCGCGGTGGTGCCATGAACGCGCCATCGCCCTGGCGTGACCTGCCGCGACTCGTCGTCATCCTGTGGCGCACCGTGCCGCTGGTGCTGTCGTTCCTGCGCGACCAGCATCGCTGGATCACCCGCGGGGCCCCGGTGCGCCGCTCGATGGCGTTTCATGAGCGACGCGCACGCCAGCTGGTGGAGCAGATCGCCACGCTCGGGCCGGCGTTCGTCAAGCTCGCGCAGATCTTCGCGACGCGCGCCGATCTGATTCCTGAACCGTATCTCACGGCACTCGGGTCGCTCACCGATCGGGTTCCGCCCGTCGCGTGGCGCGACCTGCGACCGGTGATGGAGCGGGCGTGGCAGGCGGCGCCGGAGTCCGTCGTGGAGGCACTCGACCCGACGCCGCTGGCGGCCGGCTCGCTCGGGCAGGTGCATCGCGCCCGCTACCAGGGCCGCGAGGTCGTGGTGAAAGTGCTGCGCCCGCACGTCGAAGCCATCGTGACCCGCGACGTGCGTCTGGCGCGCCGCATCGTCGATTGGATGTACGCGCGCTGGCCGCATCATCATGTCCTCGGGTTTCGCGTGGTGCTCGACGAGTTCGGCCGTCACGTGGGGGAGGAGATGGATTTCGAGCGTGAGGCGATGCAGTGCATGCGCATGCGTGAGCGCTTTGCCGACGAACCCCGGCTCCGCATTCCGCGCATCGAGACCGCCCTCACCCGGCGCGACGTGCTGGTGATGGAGTACCTCGAAGGCACTCGCATCGACCAACTCGACGCCCAGATCGCGAGTGGACTCGTTTCCCCGCGTACGCTGGTGGAAACGCTGATCGAGAGCTACGCGCGCATGATGCTCCGTGACGGCGTCTTCCACGCCGATCCGCATCCGGGCAACCTGCTCGTCGACGCGCAGGGGCGGCTCATCCTGCTCGACTTCGGCATGGTGATCGATGTGCCCGTGGCCACACGGAAGGCGCTGTTCGACACCATCATTGCTGCGGTGCGTCGCGACGCCGAGGGCACCGCCGCCGGCTTCTTCGCCCTTGGTCTCGTGGCGCCGGGCACATCCACCGACACGATGCAGCAGCTGGTCGATGTGCTGCTGGGGATCGCCTACGCGGAAACGAGTACCGTGGAGCGGGCGCGGGTGCTCGCCGACCGCGTGATGCGCGAGCTGTTCGACTGGCCGATCGTCCTGCCGGGCGAGTTGGTGTACTTCGCGCGCACCGCGGCGCTCATCGAAGGCGTCGGCGCCCGCTACGACCGCCACTTCAACAGTATCCGGGTGGCGTCGCCCATCGTGATGCGGCTTCGCAATGAACTGCTGGCGGCGCTGCTGGGTGACGATGGAAAGCGCGAGCCGATCGTGACCTTCGCGGCCACGCTCGGCGCCCTGGCCGGTACGGCGGCGCAATGGCTGTCGCGGGCGGGACGCCAGTTGCAGGCGCGCCTCGCCACGCCGCCAAACGATCCGTCGCTCAACTAGCCGAGCGCTACCAGATCCACTCTTTGAAGAGATCGAAGCCGAACTGGCGCCGCGGCAGCTGATCGCCACCTAGCCGGGTGCACGGTGCTGCCCCGGGATCGACGCCGACCTGCGCGAAGACCGTGGGCCCAACGCGGTATTCGGCGGCCAACCCGGCCCAGAGACGGCTCCCGCCGGAGACATCGCCGGTGCCCCGACACACACCGGTATTCACGCGCAGGAAGGTCTTGTCGCCGATCTGCTTGCCGGCGCTGATGCTCAGATTGTCGAGCAGGCGCGTGGGCGAGAGTTGCGCCTGATCCTGACCGTTGCCGGTCTGGATCTGCAACGTGCTCAGCTTGGGCAACCACTGCTGCAGCTTCCCTTCGGCCAGCCCGCCGACGGTGGGGAGCAGCACGCCGCTCACCGCCTGCACGGTGCTCTGGCGCTGCCCGTCGAGGGCGAAGGTCGGCGCGCCGAAGACCAGCAGCGAGATGATCTCGCTTTCAGGCGCGCTCGCATACAGCGGGTCGGTACTCGACAGCGTGAGCACCGGCACGTCATAGGTGCCACCGATGTGCACCCGCACCGGAATCTCCGTGCCCCCGGTCGCGCGCACCACGTTGGTGGCATTGATGTCGAGCGTGGGCGGGATCGCCGCCTGTCCGTAGAAGCGCACCCGCCCGGAGTCGATGCTGAAGCTCCGATTCACGACCCCCAGATCGAGACGATACTGTCCGCGGTTCGTGGTGATCTCGCCTTCCAGCGCGAGGCGGTCGCCGCTCATGGCGATCCCGAGCCCGCCGGTCAGGCGCACGCGCGCTTCAGGCGTCTGCACCCAGACCTCCTGGCCGAGATCGACGCGGGCATTCTCCACCGTGACAATCGCGCCGAGCCGCGACAGCGACTGCGCGGCCGTTTCGGCCACGGGCACCTCGTCGGCGCCGAGCAGCGCGCGAGCGGCGTCGGTGTTGAGATCGAGCGCCGTGCGTGCACCGAGGGGATTCACGACGAGGTTCGCGCGCGGTACCACCAGCGCGCCACTCACCACGGGTCGCTTGAGCTCACCCCGCACGTTCATGCGACCGCCGATCGTGAGCTCGGTACCGTCGCGCTGACGGGCCGCCGCGAAGTCGTTCGCCGTCACATCCATCTGCACCCGGAGCGGCTCCTTCGCGGCAAAGCGCAGCACGCCCTGCGCGCCCAAGGTGTCGGCGGCGCCCCCGCTGCGCACGCGCAACGATTCCAGCACCAGCGAATCGGCCTGCGCCCGGACCACCAGACGACCATCGCTCGGCGCGATGCCCAGGCGATCGAGGGAGGCACTCACGCCGTCGAGCTGCATGGTACCGTCAGCCACCGGCCGGTCGACGGTGCCCGAGAGCCCCAGACGGCCGGTGAGGACGCCGCGCAGGCGGCTCACGCCGTCGATCTGCACCGGCAGCGCCTGCAGCCGCAGCGAGTCGGCGATCACGTCGCCGGTGATCACATCCGACAGCAGCCGTTTTTCCACCGAGGCCAGTCGCAGGTCCATCGGCAGCTGCCCCTGCGCCCGCACCGCGCCTCCCAGGGAATCGCGAAGCAGCGCATTCGCCACGAGACGCTGATCGGCATACTGTCCGGTGGTGACGACCGGCGGCAGCCGATAGCCCACCACACCCAGGGAATCGCCGGTGATGTTCCAGCCGATCACCGGCGCCTCGCGCACACCGGCGAGCGACGCGTCGCCGCTGAGCGTGCCTTCGAAGGGCGCACTGCCGGCCAGCAGCGCCGCGACCTCGCCCACCGGGAAGCGCACGAGCCTGACCGCACCGGTCACCGGGCCGACCTTGGGCACGTCGGCCTGGACGGCCAGCTCACCGCCCTGATTGGAGCGCAGGCTGACCGGGTCGAGATGCACGTTGCCGGCATCGGTGATCAGGCGCAGGGGCTGCTGGGCGTGCCACGCGGCCTGATCGTACGTGAGCGCAATCGAGTCGAGGGTGATCGCGGTGCGCGCCCCATTGGCCGCATACCCGCCGCGCACCACGAGATGGGCCTCGTCGTCCGTGCTCACATCGAGCACGAGACGGCCGCTGTCGCTGCTCGCATCCGCGACGCGGAACGACGCGGTTTGAATGCGCACCGCACCAATACCGCGTACCTCGTCGAGCGAGGCGGCCCCCTCGAAGGCCGCGCCATGCGTGAGATCACTCGCGCGTGCCGATCCCACGATGCGGCCCACGTGAATGGCTCCCACCTGCACCTCCCGGGCACCAAGGGCCGCGGTGGCGTCCACCTTCTCGACGCTGCCGTAGACATAGCCCGACATGGATGCGTCCCCGCGCAACGTGTCGGTCACCCACGCACGCAGCGAACTCGCGAGCGTGGAATCGACCGGTTGAATCATCGCCGCCAGGCGCCGCAATTCGGGGAGGGCCGCCTCGATGCTGTCGGCGCGCACCGAGACTTCGAGCGTGTCGACGCGGGAGGCCTCGCGCCCGAGCGCCCCGCGTGCCGTCGCCGACATGCCGCCGAGCAGCAGAGCGGCCGAGTCCACCACGAGCCGCTCACGCCCGAGGGTCGCGCTGGCCTGCACATCGAACGCCGGGCGATTCGCAGCGGCCGACTGATGCAGCGCGAGCTCTCCGCCGCCTTCAATGCCGCGCAGCGCGCTGGAGTCGGTGCGCGTCGCGAGGCTGTCCCGCGGCCCCTTTGCGGCAAGACGCAGCGTGCCGGTCAGCGCCGTGCTCGGCACGTCCCGGCGCCCGAGCCACTGGGCGAGATCGAACGCCTCGAGCGTACCGGCCGCCGTGCCGTGCCACTCGCGAGCTGTAAGACTCGCGGTACCCTGCAGCGCGAGCGTCCCACCCACGGCGGTGGAGTCGCCAGCGAGTACCGGATGCAGCAGGCCGCTCCACTGGAGCGAGTCGAGCGTGCCCTCGAGCGTGACGCGGCCGGCAAGCGACGCGCGCACCGGCAGGGTGGAATCGATCCGCGCCAGCGCCCGCATCGACAACGGGTCGAGTGCGAGGTCCGCCGTCACGGCGAGCGGCGTGCGGTCAAAGCGGGTGCGCGCCGCGCCGCGCACCGTCGAGACGTTGCCGCTCACATCCGTCCAGGTGAGCCCGATCCCCGCGAGGTCCGCACTGGTCAGGTCCGCCGCGCGCACGGTCACCCCACCCGTGAGCACCCCGTCCACGGCCGGTGCATCGGGCGCGAACGCGCGCACGGAGCGCAGATCGATGCGCGCGTCCTGCGCCACGAGATCCCACACCCGCGGGCGCGCGCCCATCGCCACCATGCCACGCAGCGTCAGGCTCGAGATGGCCGGCTCGGCGCCGCCACGCGTCGAGACGTTGGCATCGACGAAGCGGGCGTCAAGCAGGTCGACCTTGAACGCCGTGAGCGGCCCCCCGACACGCGCCACCAACCGACCGGCCAGCGTACCCTGGACCGACGCCGGCACCGCGTCGTAGCTCAGTCGCCGGAGCAGGTCGCTGTGGAGCGGCGTGAACGTCAGATCGACCTTGTGCAGCAGCAGATCGGCCGGGCGCGACGTGATGGCGATGGCACCGCGCACGTGCGATGGGCCGCTCGTCACGTTGAGCGAGTCGAGGGTGTACTCCGTGTCCCACGCATCGGCGAGCGTCCGAAGTCGAACGGTAGCCGTCCCCCGCCCTTCGGTTGGCAGCACGTTCCAGACCCACTGCAGATCCGACAGCCCCGCGTCGGCGCGCACGAGCACGTCGTACCGTACCGGCCCCGGCTGATTCCACGCCACCGTGCCCAGCGCCGAACCGCGCGAGTTGGGCAGCTCCACGTGCGTCAGCGCGAGCTGCAGCGAATCGGACGTCCAGGCGATCTGGCCTTGCGCCTGTCGAATGGACACGGGCGGGTCGGAGAGCGCACCCGACAGCGAATCGAGCTGCAACGAGGCCGGACGTCGCTTCAGGTCCACCACCACCACATCATGCGCGCGCGCCACGCCGATCGTGATGCGGCGCCGCTCGAAGTAGAGCCCCGTGGGTGTGCGCACCAGATCATGCAGACTGTCCCGCACGGCGATCACACTGTCGCGCGCGGCGCCCTGGAACATCGGATGCGGCGACCAGGGCGCGCGCGTCCGCACCTCGCCGCCGCGGATCACCAGGGAATCGATGCGGACATCGTCACCGAATCCCGGCGCGTGTGGCGTCTTGGTCGCGGTATCGCCGGCGATGATGTAGGCGAGGTTCCACTTCCGCCCGGTCGTGTCCTGCTGGAGGTCTATCGTCAGCCCTTCGGCGACGAACCGACGGATGTGAATCGCCTTGCCGAGCAGCCCACTCAGACTGAGTGCGCCCTCGATGCGCTTGACGCTCACCACCGGAACGCCGGCCGTATCCACGAGTGAGACGTTCTCCGCCACCACCCGAGCGGGACTGATCGAGCGCAATCGGCCGATACGCAGCGCCCCGCGCCCCTTGAAAACGCCGTTCGCCCGGCTGACCAGGGCGGTGAGCAGCCATGAGCGACCGGCGTCGGTTCCGGTCGCCACGAGATAGCCGAGACTGAGTCCGGCTCCGGCGCCAAGCAGAATCGCTGCCACCCACCAGAACCGCCGCTGGCGGGCCGACATCACGCGCGCCATCAGAACGCCTGCCCCAGGCCGAAATGGAAGACGAGGCGTGAGAGCAGGCTGCGCGTCTCCGGTGGACGGTAGGTGGCGGGACAGGTCAACGGATCGGAGTAGTCGGCATCCGCCAGCGTGCGTGGACTGGCGCAGAGGATGTCGCCGGCGAAGGCACTGCCGGCGGGGCCGAAGTAGAGCGCGCGCCCCGCCAGCGCCGCGTAGGGTCGATACCCCACATCCACCCGGAATGGACCAAGCGGTGTGATCACGCGCACGCCCAGCCCGGGCGTGGTGCGCAGGTCGCCCATGTGGAACGCCTGGCCGCGCGACTCCCACAACGTGCCGGCATCGAGGAAGGCCACGAACTGCGCTTGCGAGGAGATCACGCGAAAGCTGCGGCGCCATTCGAGGTTGCCCACGAGCATCGCGGTGCCGCCGCGCGGGACCTGCCGCAGCGGGCGCGCCCCCGGATTCACGACGACCCCCGCGCCGCCGTCCGGATTGGTCGTGGTGTCCACGTCCGACACCACGTAGATGACCGGGCCGAGGAGGTTCTGCTGGTAGCCGCGCACCGAGTTCTGTCCGCCCACGAACAGCCGTTCCTGCTGGGGAATGAGCGGCGTGCCGTCGACGAGCGACGCACCGGGCGCAAAGACGCCCGCGCTCTGCACGCGCACCGCCAGCACCCCGCGAAAGAGCCGGCCGTAGGCCGACGCCTCCCCGGTGGATCGGGAGAAGAGAAAGTTGTCGAACGACGACGACGTCTTGCCGAGCCGCTGTTCCGCGCGCAGTCGCCACCCGCGCGTCGGGTTCGTCGCATCGTCGGAATGATCGTGCGTGGCCGACACGCTGGCGATCCCGATGCCGCGCCCGAACAGCGAGAGTGCCACGTCTTCCGGCCGACAGAGCCCGAAGCGGGTGCAGGACACGGCCGGATCGGTGATCGTCTTGCCGTTCTCGTACTGGAACCCCGCGGTGAACGTCGTCCGGGGCGTGAATCGCTGCGAGAGTTCGGCGAGCGAGCCGATCTCGGTCTCGCGGAGATACGCGAAGGGTTCGGAGCGCCGCTCGCTGTAGAGCGAAATCAGCGGCACGATGTCGCGACGGAAGAGGCGAGCCGTCGTGAAGGTGGTTCCGATGTAGTAGTTGACCTTCGCGCTCAGCGTGTCGCGCCGCAACGCCGGCGAGCAGAGGCCGGGGGCAAAATCGGCCGGCGCGCCCAGGCCCAGTTTGGAGGCGCGCACCGAGAGTTCAACGCGTCGGCCGACGCCGAAGAACCCGCGGTCATTGATGCGCCCCTGGGCGCGAAGACAATCCTGGGTGGCCCACCCCAATCCGACGCGGGCGCTGCGGGTCCTGGCCTCCGCCACCGAGACGCGCAGATCGAGCACACTGTCGGCACCGCGCGCCGGCGTGAGCGTGTCGAGCAGCACCAGCCGGAAGGCTTCGGAGCGATAGAGCGTCTGCTGCGCTTCCAGCAGGCGTGAGGCGCGGAAGCGATCACCCGGATCGATATCCACGAGCGACGCGACATCGGCAGAGTCGACCTGCGCACGGCCGGCCGTGAGCGGTTGAATGCGCACCTGCACCGCGCCAATCGTGGTCACGTGTCCGGCGTCGATGGAGAGGTCCACGGTGGCCTTGGCCATCAATGAATCGATACGGATACGGCTGTCGGTCAGGCGCGCTCGCGCATACCCGGCCTCGCGCAGCCGCGTGAGCACGGCGGTCACCGTCGTGTCGAGGCGCGTGCGATCGAGTCGCTTCCCCTGCAGGACACGCAGCGGCGCGTCGAAGGGGCGGCGGCCCTCGGCCACCGCCGGGAGCCCCTGCACGTGCAGACTGTCGATGGCGAGCTCCGCCCCCGGCGTGATCTCGAAGCGCACGCGCACGCCGTCCCGCTTATGGTCCACGCGCGCGAGGACGGAAGCCTGAAACCATCCGGCCTGCCGATGCAGGATGGCCAGCCGCAGGGCGTCGCGCCGAACCTCGAGGGAATCGAGACAGGGTGGCGTCCCGATATGCAGCCACCGCGTCAGGAGCCCGGGCTCACTGGTGACGATCGTGGCCGCCATCGTGAGATCGTCGAACTCGGGACTGCCCCGGAACTGCACCGCGCGCACCCGCTCGGCCGCGCCACAGCGCGCGACGCGCTGGGCCTCGGCACGGACGGCCCAGCCGCCCACCAGGACGGCCAGCAGCAGCTGCATCATGCGGATGGAGAACGGGACCCGACGCATGGCCGCGAATTTAACGACACGGCCGCATCGACCATCGGAAGCAGGGCCGGTACCCGAAGAATTGTTTGTGCTCACAAGGGAATAATCACTCCGCGCTACTCCGTCCGGGGCATGGGGGCCGCCCATGGTCGCGTGTCCCGTTTACGTGCGGTTCATGTGCAGCCGGTAGATTGCTCCCCGTTGGCTCACCCGATCCCGGATCGTCGTTCATGCCGTTGTTCCCCGGACTCACTGCGGCACTGCTGCTGCTCTCATCGCCCGGCGCCACACCGTCGCCCACCGTGGATACCCTGCCCGCGCGCGAGGTGCCCGTGACGACCGTCACGCCCGACACGACGCTGGCGGGGCTGCTGCCCGCCACGCAACCCGTCACGGTCCCCGCGACGCTGCTCGAAGGGCGACCAGTCGGTTTGACGCCGGTCAGCGACACGGTACCGCGGAAGCGAGCCAAGGCGGTGGTGTACTCTGATGCCTACGGCACGCGGCTCACCATTCACAAGGCACTGAGCTGGACGATGCTCCCGCTGTTCGCCGTGTCGTATGTCTCCGGCGATCAGCTCATCAAGAAGGGGAGCGACGCTCCGGACTGGGCGCGTAACATCCACCCGGTCGCCGCCAGTGCCACCGCCGTGCTCTTTGGCGCCAACGCCATTACCGGTGGCTGGAACCTCTGGGACAGTCGACACGACCCGAACGGACGTGTCAAGCGCTATCTGCACAGCGCATTGTTCATTGCTGCCAGCGGTGGTTTCGCCTACACCGGCACCAAGCTGGCCGAAGACGCACAGGAGCGGCAGTCGAAGCGCAGTGTTCATCGCAACGGTGCGGTCATCTCCATGGGCGTGTCCACCGTGAGCTGGCTGATCATGCTCGTGGGGCGCTGAGCGACTCATGCTCGAATCATTGACGACCCTGCTGCAGCCCTGGGCGGATCTGTACGGCGACAGCCATGTGCTGTCGACCGGGATCGTGGCCGCTCACGTGCTCGCCATGTTCATCGGTGGTGGCATTGCCGTCGGCGCCGATCGCCGCGTGCTGCTCGCCGCGCCCGGCACGGCGGAAGCGCATCGTGCGGTGGCCGAAGACCTCAAGGCCCAGCATGCCGTGGTGGTTGGTTCGCTCGTTCTGATCGTGCTCACCGGCCTGCTGCTGGCGGCGTCGGACCTCGGGACCTTCGCGGTGTCGCTGGTGTTCTGGGGAAAGATGGCCGCATTCGTCGCGCTGATGATCAACGGCCTGCTGATGCGCCGCACCGAGGCACGCGTGGTGAACGCCGCGAAGAACACGATGGAGTTTTCCGTCGTGGGCCCCGACCTCACGCTGCCGTGGGGCGCCTTGCGGCGCTCGGCGTGGATCAGCCTCGCCGGCTGGATCGCCACGGTATTCCTGGGCGTTCTGCTGACGAACAACTGACCGCTCGTCCATCTCTTTTCGCACCCGTCTCGCCATGTCTTCCGAATCGCCGTCGCCGGCCTGCGTGTCGTGCAGTGCCCGTCGCGAATTTCTTCGGTCGGCCGTCACGGCTACCGTCACGGCCACCGTTCTTGCCGGCTTGAGCGCCCTCGGGCCTGTCCAGGCGCTCGCCGCGATGGAACCGCGTCGCGCCGGCGGGCCCGTGAAGTATCCGCTGCCGACCGCCGACGGCGTGTCGATCGACGCGGCGAACGAGGTGATCCTCTGCCGCAACGGCGCCGAGGTGTACGCCTTTGCGCTCTCCTGCCCGCACCAGAATACGGCGCTCCGGGCGCTCCCGAAGAACGGCGGCTTCCAGTGCCCGCGCCACAAGTCCAAGTACCAGGCCAACGGCACCTTCGTGAGCGGCCGCGCCACGCGCAACATGGACCGTCTGCAGATCAGTCGTGAGGGCACCCTGATCGTGGTCGATCCCGATATCGCCTTCGAAAGCGACGTCGATCCGGCCAAGTGGGCCGCCGCCGTCGTGAAGGTCTGAGCCCATGTCCGACTGCGACCACTGCCTCTCTCGCCGCGCGTTTGTGGCGAACAGCACGCTGATGGCCGTGTCCGCGTTCCTGGCGGGATGCGCGAGTACGGACGCGACGGGCCCCGGCACGGTGAGCGTTTCGGTGAAGCTCACCGACTACGCGGCGCTCGGTGCCGTGGGGGGCATGGTGCGCCTGAGCGGCACCAGCACACCCATTGCGGTCGTGCGGACCGCCTCGAGCAGCTATCGCGCCTTCTCGCTCATCTGCCCGCACGAGTCCGGCAGCGTCGGGATCAACGGGTCGGGGTTCCTCTGCTCGAAACATGGTGCCACTTTCAACAGCTCTGGCACGTGGACGGGCGGCGAGCGCACGACGAACCTTCGCGAGTTCTCCGTGAACTTCGACGCCACGGCCGGCACGCTCACGATCACTTCCTGACCTGCATGCGTTCCTTCCGCACGTCGTATCGCGCCGGGGGCCTGCTCCCGGCGCTTTGTGTTCTGACGACCCTCGCCGGGTCGCTCGGCGCTCAACGGCCCGCGTCCAAGGCGGCCCCCTCGCCACTCGAGGGTGCGGTCGACAAGATCGCCGCGCACCCCACGGTCAGCGCCGCCTTCGGCGCGCTGGAGCGCGAGAACGGGTGGACCATCGAGCAGCAGATCGCCCTCTGTCAGATCCCGGCCCCGCCGTTCAAGGAGGCGGCCCGCGCGGCGGCCTATCGCGATCGGCTCAAGGGTCTCGGCGTCCAGAACGTACGCATCGACGGCGAAGGCAATGTGATCGGCGAAATTAGGGGCACGCGCCCGGGGCCGACGCTGCTGCTCGCCGGTCATCTGGACACGGTGTTCCCCGAGGGCACCAACGTCACCGTGAAGCGCGAGGGCACGAAGCTCACGGCGCCGGGCATTGGCGACGACTGCCGAGGGCTGGCGGTGGTGCTCACTGTCGCCCGTCAGCTGATCACCCAGAAAGTGCCGTTCGGTGGCCGTGTGCTCATCGTGGGCAACGTGGGTGAAGAAGGTCCCGGCAACCTGCGTGGAACGCGCGCGCTCTTCAACGGGCCGCTCAAGGACTCCATCGACCTGTTCATTTCGGTCGACGGGACGGGCTACGGCATCACCAACGGTGGTGTGGGCAGCAACCGCTATCGCGTCAAGTACAAGGGGCCGGGTGGCCATTCCTACGGCGCGTTCGGTATGCCGAACCCGATTCACGCCATGGGGCGCGCGATTGCGAAGATCGCCGACCTCGAAGCCACCACGACGCCCAAGGTGACGTTCAACGTGGGGATCGTCTCCGGGGGCACGTCGGTGAACTCGATCCCGTTCGAGGGGATCATGGAAGTCGATCTTCGCAGCGAGTCGGCCGCGGCGCTCGCGGAAATCGACGGTCGTCTGCAGAAGGCCCTGCGCGAGGCGCTCGCCGAGGAGAAGGCGCGCTGGCCCAACAGCAAGGCCGCACTCGAGCTCGACATCGACACCATCGGCATTCGTCCGGCCGGCAGTACGCCCGACAGCTCCCTGATCGTGCGCACGTCGCTCGCCGCCGCGCGGACGATGAACATCTACGCTCCGCTGACCACGTCGAGCACCGATGCCAACGTACCGATGAACCTGCATCGACCGGCCGTGACGCTCGATGGGGGCGGTGTGGGGCGCGGCGCGCACTCCCTCGACGAGAGCTACGACGATCGGACCGACGGCTTCAAGGGCCCCCAGTGGGTGCTGCTCGTCGTCCTGGGATTGCTCGGCGTGAAGTAGCGGCGTCGCCTACCGGAACAAGTCGGGCAACGCCTCGACGGGCAGCGGCCGTGCATCAGGCACGAGCGCTGCCCGTTGTGCTGCCAGCCCGAAGAGCGCCGCCGGCGTGGCGCCACCCGCTCGCAGCTCGCGCAGCGCGGTGTCGTGACTGGCCTTGCTCAACTTGCTGCCGTCCGGGTGCACCAAGAGGGCATGATGCAGGAACTGCGGCGGCTGAACGCGCCCGAGCAGGCTTGCCAGCTGGATCTGTCGCCCGGTGCTGGCCAACAGATCCTCGCCGCGAATCACCACGTCGATGGCTTGAACGGCGTCGTCGACGGTCACCGCCCACTGGTAGGTCCACTGGTCGTGGCGATCCTTCACCAGCAGGTCGCCGCACTGTTCGGCCGGTGTCTGTTCGAGCTCGCCGAGGCGAAGGTCGGTGAAGCGCTGCCGACGATGTTCGAGCTGTACGCGCCGCGCGAAGCTCTCCGCCGCAGGCACCGCCGCCACCCGACAGGTGCCCGGATACCGGGGCTCTTCGCCCGGCGCATGCGGCACGACGCGTTCAATGTCCCGACGCGTGCATCGGCAGGGATACACCAGCCCGTCGGCGAGGAGCGGCGCCAGGGCGGCCGCATACCGCGCCCCCTGATTCGACTGCCGCGCCTCGTGCGTGTGCGTGTCGTCGCGAAAGCTCGCCGTGGTGGCGAGATCCGGTGTGAGCCCCAGCCAGTCCAGATCGTCGAGGAGGGCGGCCTCATAGTCGGCGCGACAGCGCGTGCGATCGTGATCTTCGATGCGCAGCAGCACCGAGCCGCCATGCGCGCGGGCAATGCCCCACACGTGCATCGCGTTGACCAGATGCCCGAGATGCAGGTATCCCGTGGGCGCGGGCGCGAAACGCGTGCGCCACGGGCGACGCGGGAGCGCGTCGGCGAGACGATCAATCCACGAGGCGGCGTACCGAAGGGTCATCCCGGACGCTACCAGCGACCGGGATCCCGTTCAACACCACCGCCCATTCAGTTTCGTACCGGCACCGCCCCGGCTGCGCCGGGGCGGACCGACCTTACGCGCTCAGCATCGCGTACGAGCTGTTTCCATCGGCCGACTTCACCGTCACGTTGCCGAAGGCCAGGGCGTTCGAATCGGTGAGCAGTTCGGCGATGGTCGTTTGTGCGAAGCGCGCGGCCGCATGGCCGACGATGGCCGACCACCGCGCGTGAACCGCGCACGGATTGGCCGCATCGCAGACGTGGTTGCGCAGCAGGCACGACGGGGTGCGGGCATGATCATCGAAGGGCGCGATGATGCGCGCGAGCGTGAGCTCGGTGGCCGGCACCGCCAGGGTGAAGCCACCCGCGGCGCCACGGGCGCTGTGGACCACGCCGGCTTTCGCGAGCGCGTTCAGCGTCTTGGCGAGATAATTGCGCGGCGCGCCGAGTTCGGCGGCGATGGCATCAGCCGACAGAGCCTTGTGGCCGTCGTGTCGCGCGAGCAGGAGGACCGCGCGGACGGCATGTTCAGCGGTTGCCGAGAGCATGACAGAAGGGGCTGGGGGTCAGACAAACCTCACGGTACGCTGAGATTCGTCATTCGACCCGTCCCGGGGAGTCGGGGAAGCAACGCAATTTTCCCCGCCCTACCCGACAGGAACGTCAGGGTTCTTCCGTACTCCGGACTGCGATTCGCGTCCGGCGCCCCGCCAGCCGGGTTACTTCCAGCTGGTCAGATCCGCGTTCTTCCCCTCGCCACCCGGCTGCCCGTCGGCGCCGTACGAGAGGAGATCGTAGCCGGCGGGATTCACGCGCCCCGGTGAGACGTACACGTACGGGTGCCCCCACGGATCGGCCGGGATCGCCTTGCGTACATAAGGGGCGGACCAGTTCACCGGCGGATCGACGGCGGGGCGCTGCCACAACGCATCGAGACCCTGCGCGGTGCTGGGGTAGCTGCCGGTGTCGAGGCGGTACGCATCGAGCGCCGTCGCGAAACTTTCGATCTGCGCCTTCGCCGTGGCGATGCGCGCGTCATCGACGTTGCGGAACAGATTCGGCGCCACGAGCGAGGCGAGAATCGCGATCACCACGATGACGACGAGGACTTCGATCAGCGTGAAGCCGCGTGCGACCCATCGGCGCACGACGGACGCACGCCCGCCGCGGTCACTCACCACGCGTGCGCAGACTGTCGGCTTCGAAGAGGCGGGGATCGACCCACCCCTGCACATCGGTCGACTTCACGAGGCGCCAGCCAGCACGATCGGTGCCGAGCATGGCGCGCGTCGTCGGCTTGATGACCCCGACGACCTGGCCACCACGGCTCGCATCGGATCGCACATTGACCCACGTGCGCGCCACGGCCGGCGTCCAGGTGATGCTGTCGTCGACGGCAGCGGTCGCCACCGCACTGGCGACGACGGCACTCGCCGAGTCGGCCGTGATGGCGGGTGCGACGCCGGCCACGGGCGCCGCCTCCGACGATACGGCGGGCACGGGCGTGGAGTGGCCGGTATTGTTCGCGGACTCACGCACATCGCGTACGATGCCGCTCGTGTACTGCGCGACCGTGGGCCCCACGCGCCACACCGCCCCCGCTCCGGTCAGCATCACCGCCACCGCGGCGGCATTGCGCCACGTGGTGCTCGAGAGCCGCCACGTTGACTTCACCTCGCCGCACCAGTGGCAGGTCGCATCCACGCGATGCATGATGCCGCATCCACGACACTGCTTGAGCTTCACGCGCTCGCCGCGCGCATCAGTCAGATTGAACGGATGCGCACACTTTGGACACTGCGAGGCAGCGACCAACGCCTTTGAACCACACTGGGTGCAGCGAAGGTAGGCCATGGGATGCGGCGGCCGAGGAAACCGAGTGAAGTGGATAACGCTGATTTGTGACGCGCCAATGCCAACAGCGTAACGATCGGCAGTAGCTCGGCTTGCCGCTACGTGAGAGCGGGCAAGCGTTCGACTAGGTTGCGTATCGGATTGCAGGATGGGCATTTACCGCGTTGTGACCATCCCCGGTCTCCAAATGTAGAGTTTTGAGGTTCCCCCGGAAACCAGCGCCCGGTCGGCACGTGACGTAACGTGCACAGTCCGCTCTCACCGCTCCCCCGAACCCGTCCTCGTGCTCCTGCCCGTCCTGTCTGCCGCCGCCCTTGGCGCCGCCCTGCTTGGCCCGCGCATCGCCCCCCTTCGCCCGGACTCCGGGGAGGCGCCTCCGGGCGGCGTGTTTCATGGCCGGCAGGGTGCGACGCAGGTCCCACTGCCCCGTCAGGACGCGACGGTCGCCGTGGACGGACGCCTCGACGAGGCTGCGTGGAAGAACGCGGCCACGCTCACCGGGTTTTCGCAGTTCTACCCAAACGACGGCGCGCCCGCCCACGACAGCACCGAAGTGCTCGTCTGGTATTCCGGTACGGCGCTCCACGTTGGCATTCGGGCGTTCGCGGCACCGGGTACGGTGCGCGCCAACCTCGCCGATCGTGACAAGATCAGTCAGGACGACAACATCCAGCTCTTCCTGGGCACGTACAACGACAGTCGACAGGCGCTCGTCTTCGCCGTCAACCCGCTGGGCATCCAGAGCGACGGCGTCCTCACCGAGACCGGCTCGGCGAGCAGCGGCGGCTTTCTCGCCAACACCTCGCGCGCCCGCGAAACGCCGGATCTGGCGCCGGACTACGTGTGGCAATCGAAGGGACGGCTCACGGAGACGGGCTATGAGGTCGAAATCGTCATTCCGTTCAAGAGTCTGCGCTATCGCGCGGCCGATGTGCAAACGTGGCAGCTGAACGTCGTGCGGACCGTGCAGGCGACGGGCTTCGAAGAGACGTGGACGCCAGCGCGACGCGCCAGCGCGAGCTTCCTGGCGCAGAGTGGCCGACTGACGGGACTCACGAATCTGCAGCGCGGCCTGACGGTCGACCTCATCCCCACCATCACCTCCAGCGCCACCGGCACGCCCGGGCCGCGCGTCGGCTCCTGGCAATATGACGCCTCGCGGCCGGAGCTGGGTGGGAGCGCCCGGTGGGGCATCACGAGCAACCTGACGCTTTCGGCGACGGCCAACCCGGACTTTTCGCAGGTCGAGGCCGACGCCACGCAGTATTCCCTCGACCCGCGCCAGGCGGTGTTCTACGCCGAGCGACGCCCCTTCTTTCTCGAGAGCCAGGAACAGTTCACGGCGCCGAGCCAGCTGATCTACACGCGTCGCCTTTCGCAGCCGCAGTTCGCCACCAAGCTCACCGGCAAGCACGGCGGCTTCGACATCGGCGTGCTTTCCGCCGTGGACGACAAGGCCGCCTCGGGGACCGGCAAAGATGCGCCGTTCTACAACATCGTGCGACTGCAACGCGATCTCGGGAAGCAGAGCCGCGCGGGCCTGGTGTACACGGACAAGCTCGATGGCGCACGATGGAACCGCGTGCTGGGGGTGGACGGGCGCCTGGTGCGTGGTGTTTGGGGATGGCAAGGTCAGGTCGCCCGCAGCTTCACCGGCGACGATTCGTCCAGTCAGCAGGCCCCACTCTGGAACAGCTCGCTCACGCGGAACGGGCGCGCCTTCTACGCGCGGTATTCCGCGAGCGGCATCAGTCGCGGCTTCGATGCCCAATCGGGATTCATCTCGCGCACCAACGTCGCGAACATCTCGGCGACGCATCGCGTGAACCTCTTCGGCGCGCGTGGCGCGTTGGTGGAGCTGTTCAGCCCCGAGTTCTACGTGAACGGTCGCTATCGCTACAGCGACTTCGTGACGCGCCGTCCGGCGCAGGACGTGCAGATCCACCTGCGCAGCAACACGCGGCTCCGCGGCGGCTGGCAGGTCGGCGCGCAGGTGCTGCGCGAGGTCTTCGGGTACGACCGCGAGCTGTACGCGAATTACGTCTATCTGCGTCCGCGCACGGGGGCGGGTGCGACGGCGGCGGTGGATACGGTGAACTACACCGGCACGCCGCACCTGTGGAATCTCGACTACGTGGTATCGGTGGCGACGCCGGAGTTCAAGCGGTTCAGCTACAGCCTCGTGTCCATCTGGGGGCAGGACGAGAATTTCCAGGAGTGGAGTTCAGCCAGGATCCTCAACCTGCAGAGCACGCTCACGCTGCGTCCCACGGAGCAGCTGCGAGCCTCGGCGACATGGATCTACGAACTCTTTGATCGCACGAGCGACGGAAGCCGCGTCCTGATGCGCAGCACGCCGCGCGTGCGCCTGGAGTATCAGCTCACCCGGCAGATGTTCTTCCGCACCATCGGCGAGTACGCCATCGTGCGCCAGGACTCCCTGCGCGACGACTCGCGCACGAATCTGCCGTTGTACATCCGTTCGGGGAACGGCCAGCTCGTCCGACAGACCGGCTTCGAGCGGACGCGCGCACGCATCGACCTGCTCTTCTCGTACCTGCCCACGCCGGGCACCGTGTTCTACGTCGGCTACGGCGATGCGCTGCGCGCCGACGAACCCACCGGACCGCGCACCGTGCAGCGCTCGCGCGACGTGTTCTTCGCAAAGATCAGCTATCTCTTCCGCCTGCAGTAACGGCCCGCACGCTCGGTGGGGCCGCCGTCAGCGTCGCGGCCCCAGCGTGACCTGCAACGCCGGTCCACGCGGATCCCAAACCAGGCGGATCGGCGTGCGGGTCCGGGCCGCATACGCGCGCGCTTCGAGCGCCGCGAGCACGGTGATCGTGACCGCGCCCACGAGTCCCGCCGTGCGCCACGGATACGCCTGATAGCGTTCGGTATACGGCACCGGGTCGCCGTTGGGATCGACGTAGGGGATCTCGCGGTCCCGAGTCACGGGGCTCATCGCGACGGCCACGCCACCGCCGGCGAGGGCGAGCACGAGGACCCCCGCGGCCGGGCGATGGGTTGCGAACTGCCCAGCGCCGGGCAGCACGCCGAGCAGGAGCGCGCGCGTTGGCGAATAGGCCGGTTGACGCAACATTCCAAAGCTGCGCGCCACGGCTATTCGCTCCGGCGCCTCCGGCGCGAGCTGCAGATAACGCTCGAGCAGCGGGGCCGCGGCCTCGCGCTGACCGGCAAGAATCTGGGTGACCGCCTGATTGAAGAGCGCCGCCGACGACGACGGCTCCAGCTCCGCCGCGCGACCGAACGCCGCTGCGGCACGTTCCCACTGATGTTCGCGCGCGGCCGCCAGTCCGAGATCGAACTGCGCCGCCGCGGTCACGGCCTGTTGGGTGCGGCTGCGAGGAGCCAGACGCGCACGCCGTGTCAGCAGTTCCTCGCGGTCGTCACCGCTGACCCCGCGCTCGAGCGCCTCGCACGTCGCGACGAGCGCGCCAGCGGGCTCGCCCGATTCTTCGAGCACACGACTCAGCGCGAGCGACACACGCCCGTTCATCGGATCGAGCCGACGGGCCTCCTCCAATTGGGTACGCGCTCGTGTCCGATCGCCTTGCATGGCCGCATCCTGTGCGGATGCGAGCGCCTGTCGCGCGCGCGTCGCATCGGCGGCGACACTCGCGTTCGCCGCCGGTGATGGGGCAACCGCACGCGCCGATTCGCACCCCGGCAGTCGAGCGGGAGCAAGCGCCGGCTTGAGCGGTGCCACCGGCGTGCGCACGATGGGCGAACTGGTGCTCGCGGTCAGCTGCGCCAGTAACAAGGGGAGAAACACGACGCCCGTGCTACTTCTTGCTGCTGGTGATCAGGGCCAGTCCGGACACCCCGCCACTGCGGCCCGTGATGGTCGCCACACCGTCGCCGATGGCGGTCACCAGTCCCGACGCCGACACCTTGGCCACCGAGGTATCACTGCTCGTCCACGTGAACGAGATCCCGCTGACCACGCTGCCACCGATGGCGCTGGAGTACGCCGTGGCCTGCAACTGTACGGTGCGCTTGCTCGGTCCGCTCCACTTGATGGCGGTCACCGATGGCGTCACCACCACCCGACCGATCGTCGGCGTGGGCGGTGGCGTCGACGGCGCCGGCACACTCACCGCTATCGCGGCCAGCGCGCTCACGTCGCCGATACTGGCCGAAATGGTCGTCGCTCCGCCGCCCACGGCAGTCACCCGACCACCCGCATCCACCGTGGCGATCGTGCTGTTGTTGCTCCGCCAGCCGACGGTGACGCCAGCCAACGGAGCGCCGGTGGCGTCGAGTGCGGCCGCGGCGAGCGTCGCCGACTTGCCGACGTCGAGTGTAAGCGCGCTGGGGGTGATGCGCACGCTGCTCACCGGGCGCGGTGCCACGGTGAGCACGGCGGTGGCACTTCGCCCCTGCACGGTGGCGGCGATGGTGGCCGACCCGAGTGCGAGTGCCGTGACGACGCCGGACGTGGTGACCTTCGCCACATTCGCATTGCTGGTCGACCAGTACACGTCGCCGGTCGGAAGCGGTTGACCATCCGCATCCCGAACGACGACCTCGAGTGCGGCCGTGCCGCCCACCGGCAGCGCGAGCGTACGCTTCGAGAGCTCGACGGCGGCGACGCCGCCGCCTTCGGGGGCAACACGCCCGTCCGATGTGCAGGCGGCGAACAGCAGCAGCCACACCGCGCCAATGGAACGCCGTGATCGGCGGAACGAGGACTCAGGCGTCATCGAGATGCACCACGGGAATGCGCCCGCCGGACTCATCGGGCGTGGGTCGCCGCCAGAGGACGGCCTGCGCGTTGCTGAACAGGGGCAGCACGGCGGTACGCGATGGGCGCGCCTGCGGTGTGGGGCGACGTACCCACCAGACGGCGCCGCCGACCGTGGCCGCCACCACCAGCAGCAGGAGTAGCGCCGAGAGGATCAGCGTGTACGACATGCCGACACAGCGCGGCAACTTCCATTCCCGGCCAGGGCCGCCGCGTGATCGCGACCACCACGCCCACTCGAAACTGGAGCCGCACATGCACAACGGGGGCAGCGCGCGTGCGCTGCCCCCGTTGAGTCCGCCCGGCGAGTCTGCCCTGCGGGTCTGCCCTGCGGGTCGATTACGGCTTTCGGTCCGTGCACCCCTTGAAGTTGGGGTTGTTCTCTTCTGGCTGGGTCACGGGAAGGTTCACATCGGTGCCATAGGTGCCGCCCTTGTAGTGCACGCCCTGCGGGAACGTGTTGGCTTCCGTCCTTCCGTACTGGTTGATGAGGCGGCGCATGTCCCCCAACCGCTGACCGCGGCCAAAGGTCCAGAACGCCTTCTCACGGAACTGCAGGTTCACCCGCGCCGCCTCCGAGCCCGGATCAACCAGCGCCGGCATTGCGGCCGGCGTGATGTCGCCGATCTTGGGCGGCGCCGCCCGCAGCGCGTTGTGAATGGACAGCCACGTCGAGATCTGCCCGTTCTTGAGCGCGACCTCGGCTTCGATCATGCGCGCATCGATGCCATTCACCACGTCCACCGCAGTCAGCTGCCCCCAGATGTTGGTGGTGCGGGCATACGTGAGACCGTCCTGACCGTTGACCGCGCCCGACGTCGGGATGACGACCGTCCCGAGGCGCGGATCACGCGAACTGGCGAAGGGAATCGCGTTGGCGACGAGGATATTGCGCGAGTTGCCCTCGACGCTGTCGCCCAGGCTGTAACGCCGCGAGCTCAGCCCCTGCCCCCAGAGCGTATTCGTGCTCGTCGCCAGCGAGAACGTGTGCTGATACGCAAACGCGGACGGGATCCCCGACACGAGGGTGGCGGCATTGGCGTAGTCGTTGAGCGCCATCGCCACACGCGCACGCGTCACGCGTGCCGACCGGTTCATCAGCACGCTTTGCGCGTCGGTGCCGTTCGCGTAGGTGATGGCCGAGTCCAGCGACTTGGCCGCGATCGCGAACACCTCGGCGGTCGATTTCGGCTGCCCGTTGTCGGGCGGGTCCTGATTGGTGATCCCGATCGGAATCCCGTTGCAGAAATCGAGTGCCAGCTGCATTTCGCTGAACCCGCGCGCCAGGAACATCTCGGCGATCAACGCGCGTGAGGCAGGCGAATACTTCTGCAGCGCCGCGATGGCCTCGTCGGCTCGCGTCCGCGTCCGGTACAGAGTCCGGATCATGCCGGTGACCGACGAGTTGATGTACTGGATGCGGCGCTGATCGGTCTCGTCGTTCTGGATGAACGTGGAGCTGGTCGACCATTCATCGGCGAGCAGCCCGCCGAACATCCAGCTGCTCTCGGCACCGCCCGTGGCGCCCTTGAATGTGCCGATGACGCCGTTCGCGAGCGCCACGGCCGATTCGGCGCTGTTCACATCGCTCGCGTTGATGATGTCCGGGTCCACCACGTTCAGAAAGCGATCGTTCGCCTCCTGACAGCCGGTGAGGAGCAGACCCGTGAGCAGAAGGTGGCCGGCGCGTGCACTCAGCGCGCGGCGCATCCGGGGAAACTGATGAGTCATGTGGTCGTGATCCTCAGAAGCCAACGTTGAGGCGCATGATGAAGTAGCTCGGCGGACCGACCGTCTGGAATTCCTGCGGTGTTTCCGTACCCGAGGTCGTGTTGAAGCCGGATTCCGGATCGCTGCCGCGATACTTGGTCCACAAGCCGAGATTGCGCGCCGTGAATACGATGCTCAGTGAGCGGCCTCGCGTCAGCTTGCGCGCCAGGTCAGGTGAGAGCGTGTACTGCGCCGAGGCTTCACGCAGCCGCACGAACGAGCCCGGCTGGAGGTAGCCGTCGAGCGTGCGCGCCGGGTGCTCGTTGGCGGCGACATTCATCGCCTGATCCTGCAGCGACGCTTTCAGGTCCATGCGGCCGGCACAGTTGGGGCGCGTGCAGCGGATGCGCTCGGTGTTGTTGTACCAGATATTCCCCGATCGCCAGTCCCACATGGTCACAAGGCGCAACTTCTTGTTGAACAGGTCGAAGCCGCTCACGCCGGTCGTGTTGTAGCGCGGCGTGGCGTACCCGCGGAAGATCACGGAATCACCGACGAACACCTCATTCTTCGCCGCGTCGGCCCAGTACGTGATCAACCCGTCGCCATTCTTGTCCTGCCAGCCCGTGATCGGGCGCTCCCAGTACGACGAGAGCGGATAGCCGGCGATGATGCGCGTCGGAATACCGGTCTGCGCCGGCGTATCGCCCAGCGACACGACCTTGTTGTCGTTGGCCGAGTGCGAGATGTTTACATCCCAGCCGAAGTTTCGGCGTTGGATGAGCTGCGCATTGAGCGCGACCTCGATACCGGCATTCTTCACCGAGCCGAGGTTCTTGAGCTGCGACGCCACCGAGCCGTACGACGGCGGCAGCACGGCGCTGATCAGCGCGTCCTTCGTGATCTTGCTGTAGTACGTGAAGTCGAAACTCATGCGTGAATCGAACATCTGGGTTTCGAAACCCATCTCGTGCTCGCCCGACCGCTCCGGCTTGAGGGAGGCGTTCCCGAGCGCCGCCTGGGTGATCGTCGGCTGGTCGGTGGCGCCCACCGTGGTCGTACTCGCCGAGTAGAACTTGAGGGCGTCATTCGGACCCGGCTGCACACCCGACACGCCGTAGGCATAGCGAAGACGGAACGTGTTCACCCAGCTCGGTGCCTTCCACCAGTCTTCCTGCGAGATCAGGTAGGACATCGACGCCTTCGGGTACACGACGCTCTGGAAGTTCGTGCCGAACGCCGAGTTCTGGTCGGAGCGCACGGCCGCCGTGAGGAAGAGGCGGTCGGCATAGTTCACGGCCTGCTCGATGAAGACGCCGAGCGTCTTCTGGATCGTCGTCCCTTCGCCGACCGTGAGCTGCGTGCCCGAGCCGACGTTCTGCGAGCCCGGCGCGAGCTGCTGTGAGCCGGTCTGTGCCGTCGTGGCCTTGAAGCCGACGTACTGCGCGCCCACGGTCGTCTTCTGCCCCAGCCCGAGGAAGCGGTAGTCGGAGGTGGAGCCGAGATCGACGGTGACGTTGTTCGTGTACACGCGGTTCAGACCGCGCGAACCAAGCCGGGTGGTGGCCGTGAGCGGCGGGCCTTCGCCGCGATAGAGCAGGTTCTCGTCGTTGCGTCCGGTCCAGTCGTTGCCGACCGTGGCACGGTTCGCCATCCAGCTGAACGGACGCCAGTTCGCCTGCGTCGACCAGATGAAGCGGTTGATCTCCTGGCTGGTGCGCTCGGCCCAGGTGTATCCCGGCGTCCAGGCGCGATAGCCGTTGAGCGGCGTGCCCACCCCCGACACGGTGCCGTTGTTGCGCGTGCCCGGGCCACCGAATACCTGCGAGCCGAGGCCCGCCGTCGCGTTCGACTCGAGGGAGTAGCGCTGCGCGAGATTGATGAAGTTCGTCGACAGGCCGACGTCGAGCTTCGGATTGAGCGCGGTGTTGAGGTTCATGCGCAGCGAGTTGCGCTGCATCGCATTCGGGCGGTCGGTCCACGAACGGATCGGTACGCCGGTGGTGTCCATGCGATTCCGCTCGAATTCCGGCAGCTTCATCACGCCAATTTCGTTCTCGGCTTCGGCGGCCATGAAGTAGCGCGCCACGTCGGAGCCTCCCGACACCTGCATGCCGTACTGATTGCGGGTACCGATACCAAGCGGGGTCAGATCCGATTCGTTGAAGATGTTGAGCGCACTGGTCGAGTCGGCGAGGCACTCGCCTGTTCCCACGCGCTGCAGGTTGCAGAACCCACGCGTCGAGGCCGTCTCACCCGGACGCTTACCCCACGTGGTGAAGGCCGTCGGATAGCGATTGCGATCCTGCAGCATGCCCTGCTCGATGTACGTGTTCCAGCGCGCGGCGCCGGCACGACCCTTCTTGGTGGTCACGAGAATCACGCCGTTGGCCGCATCGGTGCCATAGAGGGTGGCCGCCGAGGGGCCCTTCACGATCTCGATGTTCTCGATCTCTTCCGGATTGAGATCGCCGACACGGCTCGCGTTGTTGCCGCCCGTACCGCCGCCGTTACCGGTCACCGTGCCGAAGTTCGCGTTGTTGCTCGTCATGCGAATGCCGTCGATGATCCAGATCGGCTCGTTCGACAAGCTCACCGAATTCATGCCGCGCACGCGGATGCGTGATCCCGTGCCCGTCTGCGTACCGCTGGTGACCGTGACGCCGGGCGCACGCGAATTGAGGAGATCGCTGAGGTTGGCGACCGGCGCGGTTTCCACGACCTTCGAGGCATCGATGTTCGCGGTGGCATTGCCGATCTCCACGCGACGCTGTTCACCCGTCGCGGTCGTGACCACGGCCGCAAGACTCACCGCCGCCGACGTGAGGGAGACGTCGAGCGACGCGGTGGCACCGCTGGCGATGGTGACCGACTTCGTTTGCTCGGTGTAGCCGACGCGCAGCACGCGCACCGTGTACGATCCCGCCGCAAGCGGTCGAATGGTGACGCGGCCTTCCGGATTCGTCTGGCCGCCCAATTGCGTGCCGACGATGAATACGCGAGCCGCTTCCACGGGTCGCTGGTTGGCTGCGTCGGTCACACGAACCGCGAGTGATCCCGGCTGTTGCGCGACGGCCGGCACGGCGGCCGCCACCAACAGCCCAATCAGCAACGCGCCACGACACCGAAGCTGGGTCATGAGGGGTTCCTCAAGGGGGCAAGGGAATGAAGCAGGCGGCAACCTGCCGCCGAGGGGCGAGGGCCACGCTCCCAACGGTCGCCTGACAGGGATGCGTTCCCACGCGCCAACAATCCGCCCCCCAGGCACCGCCCGCAACCATCAGATTCTTCACGCAGCGGGTGTGGCGAGCCGGGCAGGCAAACGCCGCAGCGGGTCGCGGCGTATTCTTGAGTGGGGACTCCGCGTTCGTTCCGTTTGCCCAAAGCCAGTGTCTGAACAGCCACGCGCCGCCGATCGGCGCTCATCTGCGCCTCGCGCGAACAACCTCATCGCCCTCAGCTCCGCCGCGGTGATGACGGTGTACCTCGCCGGCTTCGCTCGTACGCAGGCCGCCGCGCAGCGACTGGAGGCCGGCAGCGACGCGCGTCGCCGCCCCGCCGATGCGCGAACGGCCGCCGCCGACCCCGCGGCGCGATCCGTGGTGAACAGCCGTCACGATGAGAACGGCGTCATGGTCGCAGCAGCGCCGACCGCGGCACCGGGGCAGCCGGCGACATCGACTCCCGCGGCCACGACGCTCGCAGCGCCGACGGCTGCCGCCACGAGTGCGCCGTCGGACGTGTCGATGGGCGCCACCACATCCGCAGGCGCGTCGAGCGCTGCCACCACCAGCTCGCCCGCCACCACCGCGACAGCGACCGTTGCGACCGCAGCCGCATCGGCAGTGACCACCACCGCGGCATCCCAGACCTCGGCCCCCTCCGCGGTCGCCGTCGCGCCCGCGCCCGCGGTGTCAGTGCCGACCACGACTCCCGCCGCTCCAGTGGCCGCACCCGCCGCACCCGCCGCACCGCCCGTCGATAGTGCGAAGAGCGTAGGGTGGAAAGATGGCACCTACTCGGGTTGGGGCACGTCGCGACACGGCGACATCGAGGCAACCGTCGTCATCGAGAACGGCAAGATCACCGGCGCGATCATCAGCCGCTGTCTCACCCGGTACTCCTGTTCGTGGGTGGCGCATCTGCAGGCGCAGGTCGTCACGCGCCAGAGCCCCGAAGTCGACAACGTCTCCGGAGCCACGCAGAGCGCCAACGCGTTCTACTACGCCGTCGTCGACGCCCTGTCCAAGGCCAAGTGACCTTCGCGGGTCCCGTCGTCGAGGTTGCGGAGGCCGCGATGGGTACCGTCTTCGCGATTCAGCTCGCTGATCCGGCGAACGAGTGGAGCGTCGAGGCGATGCAGGCGGCCGCTCGTGAGGCGATGCACATCGCGCACGACGTGGAACGCTCCTGTTCACGGTTCGACGCCCACAGTGAACTCGCGCGGCTCTGTGCGCAGCCCGGACTCGCCGTCGCCACGAGTCCGCTGCTCCTCGAGCTGCTGGCCTTGAGCGTGGCCATCGCCGAGGCGAGCGACGGCGCGTTCGATCCGACGGTCGGCGACGCGATGTGGCGGCTGGGGTTCGACCGTGCCTGGCAAACGCAGCAGCGCGCAAGCGGGTCGCCCGACGCTAGGCGCCTGGCGCGGCCCGTCGAGCGCCCGGTCAGCTGGCGCGATGTGCACATCGATCGGGCGCACGGAACGGTCTCGCTTGCAGCACCCCTGCTGCTCGATCTTGGCGCGATTGCGAAAGGCTTCGCCGTGGATCTCATGACGAGCGCACTTCCGGAAGCGCTCTCCTGCTCCATTCACGCCGGCGGTGACGTCCGATGCCGTGGCACACATCCCGATGAGCGTGCCTGGCGCGTGGGCGTTCGTGACCCCTTTGCTCCGGATGCGCTCGCGGCCGTGGCCCACTTCGCGTCGGGCGCAATCTGTACGAGCGGCAGCTACGAGCGGATCGGTCCGACCGGTGCGCACCATCTGCTCGATCCACACACGGGCCAGCCGGTCGAGGGGTTCCGCAGCGTGAGCGTCGTGGCCCCCACGGCGGTGGTGGCCGATGGTTTGGCAACGGCCGCTTTCGTGCTGGGCCCGCGTCGCGCCGAAGCGTGGCTCGAGGCACAAGGGGTCGATGCCCTGTTGATTGACGATGCCGCCGCGCACACGGTCGTGCGCGGCGCGAATACCACCACGTGGGACCATCTCGCATGAGCACTCGGCTCGACCTCGCGCACACCAGGCGATGGATTCGTTCACCCAAGGGACTCTTCGCCGGTGTCCTGGCGGTGCTCACGATCCCCGCCGCACAACAGGCCGGGTGGGCGCTCGTCGGGCCATCGCTGCTCGGGGCGATCGGAGCCGCCATGCTCGTGGATCTGCCGCTCATTCGCTGGCGCGACGGTCATTGGAGTGTGCCGGACGGTGCGTTGCTGACGGGGTGGCTGGTCGCCCTGATCCTGAGCCCGCACGAGCCGTGGACCTCGGCCGCCGGCGCGGCCGTGCTGGGCATCGTGGCCAAGCATGCGCTCAAGGTGAAGCGCGCCAATGTTCTCAATCCGGCCGCCGCGGC
>JBDHVK010000002.1:0-108001 GCA_039809645.1 Gemmatimonas sp. | reverse complement strand
CCGGAGATCGACTGGCTGCTGAAAGGCACGCTCGAGTCGCACCGGCGCATCAGCTACGTGCTCGCGGGGTCGGAGAAGAGCCTGATCGAGCAGATGCTCGACGCGAAAAAGGCGGGGCTGTGGAAGGTGGCGGAGATTCTCGATCTCCAACCGATTCCGGCGGATCTGTTCGCGCCGTGGCTTGCGGAGCGGGCAACGAGCGGTGGCGTCACGCTGTCAGTGGAGGTAGCGCGGCAGCTCATGGCCGTGTCCGGCCCACGCACGCGCGATGTGGTGCAGCTCGCGCGCGTGCTCTGGGACATGCTCCCCGATGGCGCCACGGCCACGACGCTGGATGTGGCGCGTGCCCTGGAGGTGCTGGTGACCGAGCAGAGCGCGCTCTATCTCCGCACGTGGGAGCGGCTCGAGAGCGACGCGCATCGCACATTGTTGATTCTCATGGCGCATGATCCGCACATCGAACCCACCGGAACGGAGACGCTGCGTCGGTGGCCGCTCCGCCCCAAGAGCACGATGGCGCGAATCGTACTGCAGTTGATCGATGAGGAGCATGTGGTGCGCGAGGCGGACGGGTCCTATCGCTTCGACGATCCGTTCTTCCGGCGATGGATCGAGGTGAATCTGTTCCGCGACTTTGGATTCGTGGTGCCGCCGCGCTAGCAGCACAAGCGAACTGCTTACCACGGACACTCCGGAGTTCACGGACACGGCCACGGAGACTGCCCTGTTGGTGTGCCGTCTCCGTGGCCGTGTCCGTGTGTTCTGTGGTGTCCGTGGTGGTCAGTTCAATGCACCCACGGTGCGCCAGCCGATTACTTGAAGCTCTGTACCAGGCTCGAGATCGTCAGCGACCACCCATCGACCAGCACGAACAAGAGCAATTTGAATGGCAATGAAATCATGGCTGGCGGCAGCATGAACATACCCATGGACATGAGCACGCTCGCCACCACCGCGTCGATGATGATGAACGGCAGGTAGATCGCAAAGCCAATCTGGAACGCCGTGCGCAGCTCGCTCGCCACGAAGGCGCTCATGAGCACGTGCAGCGGCACGTCGTCCACCGTGGCCGGCTTCGGCAGGCGGCTCATCTCGACAAACGTCTTGAGGTCGCTCTGCCGCGTCTGCTTGAGCATGAACGTGCGGAACGGCTGCACGCCCGTCTTGAGCATGTCGACCTGCGTCATCTTGCCATCGAGCCACGGCGTGACGGCCTTCTGATTCACCTCGCTGAGCGTGGGGCCCATCACGAACGCGGTGAGCAGGAGCGCCATGCCGGCCAGGAGCTGCGCGGGTGGGGCGCTCTGCGTGCCCATGGCCTGCTTGAGGAAGTGCAGCACGATGAGGATGCGGGTGAACCCCGTCATCATCAGGAGCAGCGTGGGGAGGAGCGTGAGGAGCCCCATCATCACCACGATGCCCACGGTGCCGTTCAGGCGAAGCCCTTCGCCATTGCCGTCGCCACCGAGCTTCACGTCCATCTGCGGCATCATGCGCATGATGGCATCATCGGCGGCGATGGGAGCCGGTTGGGCCCCCGAGGCAGTGTTGTTCGGCTCACGCGCGGGCGTGAGCTGCATGTCGTTCGTGGCGCGCGTCGTGGCGGCGGCCTGCGGCGCGAGTGCGGCGCCGTTGCCCGGCTTGGGCGCGGCCGTCTGCGATGCGGCCTTCTGCGATGCAGGCAGCGACAGCGCGGGCGCCTTGGGGGCCTTCGGCGCCGGACGCACCGGCGCACTGATGCCCTTGGGGGCGGCGATCGGCGGCGCGTCGGCGGTCTTGGGAATGACGATCTGCGCGGCGTTCTCGAGCACCGACTTGGTGATGTCGGCGGCCATCGCGGCGGCGGGATCTGGCTTCTTCGTGCTGTCAGCCGCCTGGGCGTGCAGCGTGCCGGCCGCGCTGAGACTCGAGAGCAGCAGGGCGAGAGCGGCGATGCGGGTGGCGCCGTTCAGCGAGATGTTGAGGAGGCTGTGAAAGGCGCGCGCCTCCTTGGACTCCTGTGGCGTGGTCAGGAAGCTCGGCACTTCCGCTGAGACACGAGAGGACTGCGGAAGCTGGGACGGCGGAAGCTGGGACGGCGGCAAGATGGACGGCGGGGACTGCGGCACTGCAGAGACGTGAGACGGCTCGCTGCGCATCGCCTGGTTCAGCATCCCGCCGAACTTGGTGCCGATGGCGGTGCCGATCCTGGTGCCGAGGGCGGTCACGGCGTCGTGGTGGACCGGCTGCGGGGCGAGCATGGCGATCGCCTTGCTCGCTTCGGCGCTGGAGACGTGAGACAGGGCGACCGGGCTCGTTGCGATGACGTGCTGACGATCGGCCTCACCAAGTTCGAAGAGGGGGCGGACGCCGCCTTCGCCGACGCTGAGCGCCATCACCTTCTCACCGACACGCACGACCGCCAGACCGGTCTTGGGGCCCAGCGGAACACGCTGCACGACTTCGACGGCGACGCGCTGCTTGCCCTTGATCGCGCCCGTGCCCCACTTCTTGAGCGCCCACACGCAGAGGGCACCCAAGCCGAGCACGAAGGCGAGTGAGGCAACGACGCTGAGACCGGCGATGACCATGCGAGGTGATTCCGGTTCGACTTACGCGGCGTTCGCGGCGGCCGTGGCGGCCGGATTCGCGAGCACGCGCGTGATGCGCACGCCGAAGTGTTCGCCGAGCACCACGACTTCGCCTTCCGCGAAGCGACGGTCACCGACATAGATGTCGATCGGTTCGCCCGCGAGGCGATCGAGCTGGATCACCGAACCGCGACCGAGGCGCAGGATCTCCTGCACGGTCATGCTGGTGCGGCCGAGTTCGATCGACACGGGGAGCGTGAGATCGAGGAGCATGCCGATCGGCACTTCGGTCGTGCCGAGCATCGTCTGCTCGAAATCGGTGAGCTGCGGGGCGCGTGCGGCGGGGGCCGCGGCGGCCTGCTCGTCCATCAGCGACGACAGCGGCTGGCCGGCCGCCTTGGCCGCCTGGGCGCTTGCCACCAGGGCATCAATCTCGGCGGGATTCATGAAGGGGTCCGGGAGTCGGAGGGAGCAGCAGTGTGGGCCGTGTCGGCGATCCGCACCGCAAGGTTGCCGTTCACGCGACCGGCGTGACCGATGAAGCGTTCCTGCGTACCGGCGCGCACGATCACGCGCGCATCACGGGGGATGCCCGTGGGGATGATGGTGCCCTCGGTGACCTGCGCGAGTTCGCGCATCGAGAGCTGGAAGTCCGGGAGGCGCGCCACGAGCGGCACCTTCGTCGCGCGAAGCGCCGCTTCGCTGCGCTGCCGCGTCATTTCGCGCTCATGCTCGTTGGTCGCGAGCAGCGCGAGGCGCTGCTGACCGCTCGAGGTGAAGAACTTGTCGAGCACCGAGAACGGGAGACAGATGAGCAGCAGGCTGCTCACGTTGCCCGAGCTGAACTCGACGTTGGCCACGAGCACTGGATCTTCGCGGTTCACCACCTGCAGAATTTCCGGTGACGATTCGAAGCCGGTGATGTTGAGTTCCATCGGCACGTGGTCCTGCCAGATCTCCTGAAGGAGCGAGGAGACCTTGTCGGCCACGTTGCGCACGGCCATGCGTTCGATCGGCGTGAGCGCGCGCGTGAGCGGGCTGCCGGAACCTTCGCCGCCGAAGAAACGATCGACGATGTACGTGCTGAGCTCGGGGCCGACGTCGATGACGCCCTTCTGCCCGGTGCCCTGGATGTCGAAGATGAACGACGAGCAGGGCATCGGCAGCGACAGCGTGAACTCGCCGAAGGAGAACTGCTCGACGCTCTGCAGGCGCACTTCGATCTGCCCGCGGACGCGCGAAATGAGCCACGCCTCGAGCGCCTTGACCATGCGTTCGTACATGGCTTCCAGCGTGCGCAGGCGCTCCTTGGAGACGCGGTGCGGGCGACGGAAGTCGTAGACCTGCACATCGACCGCCGGCAGATTGGCCGCCGACCCGCTGCGCGGGCCGCCGCCAAGCAGGCGATCGATATCGGTCTGGCTGAGCGTTTCCGAGCTCATCGTGACTTACTGGACGACGAACTGGGGGAAGTACAGACGCTTCACCGTCTTCTTGCCGAAACGGCCTTCGACAGCGGCGGAGATCTCGGTCTTGAACTTCTCGCGCATCGTGATGTCGGTGAGCTGTTCCACCGTCTTCGTGCCGAGCGCGGTGAGGATGATGTCGCGCAGTTCGGCGTCGCGCTTCTTGAAGTCTTCCATGGTGGTCGCGCTGCTCACTTCGAGCGCGACGGTGAGGAGCAGGAAGCGACTGCCGCCGCTGTTGGCGGGGTTGAGCACGAGGTTGTCGAGCATGAGCACCGGCGCTTCGGCGCCGGCGCCTTCCTTGCCGCCCTCGGCGGGCTTCTCGCCCTCAGCGGGCGCGGCGTGTTCGCCGGCCGCGGCCTTCTCCCCCTCGCCACCCTTGGCGGCCTCAGCCGCTGGCGGTGCCTTGCCCATCTTCTTGGCCATCATGGGGCCGAGCAGCGCCGCGCCCGTTCCCCCGCCCACGGCGAGGCCAACGGCCACCATGCCGATCAGGAGGGGCAGTTTGGGTTTTGCCGGTGCGGCCCCTTCAACGGGCTGCTCGGCGGGCTTTGCTTCTTCCTTGGCCATATGACGGGTCGGTCGAGGGGGTAATGGACGAGACCGATGAAAGCATCCCTCATGCCAGACGCGCTCGACGACCGGATATTCGTTCTAAGTTGTTTGCCTTCAACAGCTTAAAACTGATCAGTTTTGGGTTTCGGGTTCTAGGTTGCGGGTGTTGGGTTGGTTTACGGGCGGCAAAAAGCCGCCCCCCTTGGTGGGGGGCGGCAGGTTTTGCCGGGGCTATCTGGCTACTAGCGCTTCACGGTCATCAGTTCCTGGAGCATTTCGTCGGAGGTCGAGACCACCTTCGAATTAGCCTGGAAGCCGCGCTGGGCGACGATGAGGTTCGTGAATTCCTGGGCGAGGTCGACGTTCGACATTTCGAGCGCGCCGCTGGTCATCTGGGACTGGGAGCCTTCGAGGGCGAAGCCGAGGACGGCGCTGCCGGAGTTCGCGGACTCCTGGAGCATGTTGTCGCCGATGCGGAGGAGACCCGACGGGTTGTTGAAGTCGGCGAGCACGATACGCGCGAGGGGCGACGTGGTGCCGTTCGTGAAGAAGCCCGTGATGAGACCGAAGCGATCGATCGAGAAGCTCTCCAGCGAACCGGCCGTGTAGCCGTTCTGATCGCGGAGCACGGCGGTGGACGACGTCGAGGCGAACTGGGTGAGGCCGTTCACGCCGCCGTTGAGCTTGAGGTCGATCATGACCGGGTTCGCGCCGGGCACCGCGAAGTTGAGCGACGCCGACACGTTGGTGTTGAGGATACCGGCCGAGTCGAAGGTGAACGTGCCGCTGTTCTCGTTCGCGGTCGCCGCGGTGGGGCTCATGAAGTAGCCGATCTTGATCTGTGAGTTCGACGGCATGTTGGCCGTGAACTGCACCGCCGGCGGCGGGCCGGCCGAGAAGCTGTAGTCGCCCGGCGAGGTGTACTCGACACCAGTGGAGCTGTACACCTTCACGTTCGCGGGCAGGATCTCATAGCCGGTGGGCGGCACCGGGAGCGAGATGTCGCTCGGCGGCGAGTTGCCGTCGGTCTGGGCCACGAACGTCTGGGCCGACGCGATCGGATCGATCTGCCAATCCCAGGTGTTGGGGCCGGTCTTCCACATCTGGATCTTGACGTCGGTCTTCGTACCCTGCGAGTCGTAAACGGCGATCTGCGTTTCCGTCCACGCCTTCTCGTTGATCGGGTTCTCGCGATCGGCGGGATCGGCGAAGTTGCCCTGGAAGATCGGCGCCGACGCGTTGAGGTTGCCGGCGAGCGTCATTTCGGTCGTCGGCTTGGCCGAGACCTTCTGGCCGAAGGGCAGCTTGATGTCCTGGATGCCGTCCTGCAGGATGCCGTTGTCGTACATGCGGCCCTGCACGATGAAGCCGTTGGCCGGCGTCACGAGCTGACCGAGCGCGTCCACCTGGAAGTTGCCGGCGCGTGTGTAGTAGCTCTGGTTGCCCTTGCGGACGACGAAGAATGAGTCGCCCTGAATCGCGACGTCGGTGTTGAGACCCGTCGTCTCGAGGTTACCCTGGTTGAACACCTGGTCGATCGAGCCGATCTGCATGCCGAGACCGATCTGAATCGGGTTGATACCACCCTGATCACCAGGCGGACGGCTCGCGCCGGAGAGCAGCTGCGCGAAGCCTTCCTTGAAGGTGACGCGGCCAGCCTTGAAGGCCACCGTGTTCACGTTCGCGATGTTGTTGCCGATGACGTCCATGCGCACCTGGTTGTTGCGCAGGCCGGAGACACCGGCGTAGAGAGAGCGAAGCATCTGTGAATCCTCGGAGGTGGTCGCGGGTCAGCCGCGGATCTGGATGAGTTGCGACATCGGAATGCTCAGCTTGTCGTTCATGATGAGCACCGGATTTCCGTTGTCGTACTTGAGACCGGTGATACGGGCGGCGGTGTAGGTCTTCACCTGCTGCCACGCAGCTCCTTCCTTGGAGACTTCGAATCGATAGGTGTAGTTGCCGGGCGGCACCTTCGGATCGAACTGGAGGTCACCCAGTTCGAACGACTGCTGGCCGTCGGCGAGTGCCGGGACGATGGCCTGTCCGGCCGCCTCACCCTTGCTGTTGATCAGGGTGACGCGGCCCGTGCCGGTCTTGCCCTGCGTGTCGATCATGATCGTGCCCTTGCCGTTGGCATCGATCGTGGTGCTGTTGCCGGTGGTGATGCCGATCTTGCCCACCGCGGCCATCGCCATCTGTCCTTCGATGAGCTGGGCCAGTTCGTCGGCCCGATCGTTCTGCGTCTTCTCGAGCGACTGGATCGCTTCGGTGGTCTTCTGGATATCCGACGCCTGCGCCTCCATCGACTTGTTGATGGTCATCAACTGTTCGACGGTGGAGAACTGCGCGAGCTGCGCGGCGGTGTCCTTGCCGTCCATCGGGTTGAGCGGATCCTGATTCTTGAGCTGCGAGACGAGGAGCTTGAGAAAGTCATCCTTGCCCATCGAGATGGTCTTCGGCGTGCTGACCGTCGTCGTGGGTTCGGCCGGCCCCTTGGGCGGCTCGGTGCCGTTCGTCTTGGTGTCGGTCGTCTTGGTGTCCGTCGTGGTGTACTTCGGAAACACCGACGTGGGAGAAGTGATCATCACGCGTTCCCGGTGAAGAGAGTCTGGCGGCGCTGGCGCTCCTGCTGGTCTTCGGCATCCTGCCGCGAGCGCTGCTGGCGCTCGTCGCGCGCGCGGGCCGCCTGCTCGCGTCGCGTCTCGTCCTGCGAATCCCACTGGCGCGGCGCGCGGCCCTGCTGACCGTTCGCGCTGGTGCCGTCCTGCTGCGAGGCCGCGGTGGCCACGAGCTTGAGCGCATCGCGCTCACCGCCCAGGCCCCGTGCGGTCTCCGTGCCATCCTGCGTGCGGGTCGACGCGCTGATGCGCACCGAGTCGCCGTCCAATCCATGACGACCGAGCGCGTCCTGCAGTTCAGCGGTGCGCAGGCGCAGGCGATCCGCCGTATCGGCGTCGGTCGCGATGTGGGCGCTCACGCTCGAGCCGCGGACATCCACCGTGATGCGCTCGGAGGATCCGTTGGCGCCTTCCACGTTGAGCGTCATGCGTGAGAGCGGCCCGGTGGGCGCGTCGGCACGCATCTGCTGAATGTCCGCGACTCGCTCGGCCTGCGCGTTGCCCGTCAGATGCTGCGGCGCGTTCACGGCGACATCCTGGCCGCGCGACGTGCCGAGCCCGTTGCTGTGGATCGAGAAGGCCGCCGACTCCGAGCCGGACTCGGCGCGTGCGTTGCGGCCCAGGGCCAGGCCACGCGGCGACTTGTCGCGCGTGGCACCGCCGTTGCTGCTGTCGTTCGCCTCCGACTCCGTGCGGCCACGACCGTTGGGCTGCGCGCTGGCGTAGGCACTCACGGTGCTGCCGATGCCGTTGTTCGAGGCCGTCGGCGAGCCACGCAGCTCGCGGGCATTCTGCGCGACCTGCGCCACACCGGCCACGCCGGCGACACCGGCCACGCGGGCCACCCCGCGCGCGGGCGCGGTGGCATTCGGTTCGGTTGCCACGGCTTCGCGCGCCTGCTTCTGCGCACTGGCCACGAGCGTCCCGGTCGCGTCGGCACCGCTCTTCGGGAGCTCGAGGTGACCGGGATCGCGCGGGCCGAGCGTGCGGAGCCCCTCCTCCCGCGCGATGCGCTGGAGGCGGGCGAAACCTTCGGGATTGTTGTACGAGCCGTCGATGATCACGTCGACCGCCTCGCCGCGCGTGTGTGCGGAATCGCGCGTCCACGTCACCACGTTGCCGTCGCGGGTGCGCCCCTGCTCGTAGAGCCAGTCCTGACGCTCCTGCGACCGCGTGGTCTCGACGACCGAAACGTCGTGACCATACTCGTTCTTCATGCGCTCCACCACGCGCTGCACCTTGCTCTGCAGCTCGGGGGCAATCGCGTTCAGGTCCTTGGAGGCAACGGTGACATCACCGCTGGCGCCTGCCGTCTTGCCCGCCTTGGCCTTGAGTGCCTCGAGCGACGCCATGGCGTCGAGCGTGGCGTCGTCGCCGCCAAGCACACTGCGACGCGACGCCGCCATGAGCTCGCGAGCGGCGAGTCGCGCACCTGCCGGCGTGCCGGCCGCGTTCAGCAACGCGTCGAGCGACTGCTTCGCGGCGGCGCCACGCGTATCACCGAGCGCCAGGAGCTGTTCGACGGAGCTGCCTCGCTGGCCAGCCACGCGAGCAATCGCCTCGAGGGCGCGACTCCGATCATTCGCCTGTTCCGACACGCGCGAGGCCGCGCGCGCGAGACCATCGAGCGAGCCCTTGGTCGCGGGCGGTTCGGGGATGGCGCTCGCCGTGTTCGCATCCGTCTGGAGATCGGCACCAGTGTGCGGCGCCGCATCGGTGGCCGCGTTCGGCACCAGCTTGAGCAGCCCGTAGCGCATGGCCTCGCCGGCCGCCGTTGACGAAAGCGGGGCGCTGTTCGCCGCGTTGTCCACGTGGGCCGCGCTCTCTGGCGTCGATGCCTGCAGGAGATGGTCGACGAGCGACACGCCCTCTTCGGGCAACTGCTGCACGAGGTCGTTGCGCACCTGCGCTCCGGCGCCGGCCAGGAGGGCGAGCAGCGCCGAGAACTCGGCCTTGGTCACCGGCTTCCGGTCGGCCGCGTCAGTCGAGCTGACCGCGTCGTCGCCAGAGCGCACGTCGCGCGACTCGCGCGTCGGACGCGCCGACCGCGCACTCGCCGCGCGCGGCGCGTTGCGGGGCGCCTGACGCGCGCTGTTGGCCGGCGCCGCGTCGGCGGCCGGATCACGCGGCGCGTCCATCTGCTCGCGCGCGCTCGGCCGTTCGGTCGGCAGCGAGTTCAGCATCGGCACCACGTTCATCACTTGCTCTCCGGCGAGCGGGCGCCGCCACGGGTGATGTTGGCCACGCGCGCGGGGCTCATGAGCGCCAAGAGCGCGCCGGCCTGCTTGTCGCCCATGAATCCGAGGATGGCGCGCACGTCGTTGTCCGACATCTGCTCCATCACCTTGGCCGCGTCCTTCGGCGCCATCGCACCGAAGATCTTGGCGAGACGCTGCTCGGGAAGCGGCGTGTGCATCGCGGCATCACGTGCGTCCTTGACGACCGCGGCGGCCGACGCCGTCGGGCCCTTGGCTTCCGCCTTCGGATCCACCTTGGGATCCACCTTGGGATCCGCCTTGGGCTCGACTTTCGCCGTTGCCTTCACTGGCACGGCGCTGGGCTCGACCTTGTGTTCGGTCTTCGGGTCCGCATTGGTGGCGGACTTGGTGGGCTCGGAGGGCTTCACGTCGGCGAGCCTGGTCGTCACGGGCTCGTGCTGCGCCGCTGCGGGATCGGCCTTGCCCGAGCGGATCATGGCGCGCGCCAGTTCGAGAGCGCGCAGACTGTCCGCCGGGGTGAGCGGAAGCTCTTCGGCGGTCGCGGCGCTGTCGGCCGTGGCCGTGCTGTCGGCCGGCGCATGCTCGCCTTCGGCTGCGGTCGAGTCGTGCGCGGTGGAATCATGCTGGGCCGTGCTGTCGGCGGGCGCATGCGCGGACGCCTGCGACGCCTTCATGTAGGCATAGCCGGTGCCGCCGCCGAGGCCGGCGAGCAAACCGATGGCAATGGGAATGATCAACGGCTTCATCGAACAGATCCGTCAGAGGGGGCCGCTCCGGTCGATTCGCCGGAGGTGACGTCGTGTTGGCGCGTGTAGCGGGTCAGCGCGATCTCGTCCATCGAGACGCGGTCCTTCTGGGCTTCGTCAACACGCCAGGCATCGGCGTGCCGACTCTTGAGTCGGTCGAGCACCTTGCGTTCGCGCGCCGCGTCGGCGAGCAACTGCTGCGCGGCAGCCACGGTGGACTCGGCCGCGGCCACCGCATCGGTGGCATCCGTGAGACGCGTATCGAGCGCATTCAGCACGGAACCGAGCTGGTGGAGATGTCCGACGCGTGGGGCCGACTCGGTCGCCGCCTGCACCTGCTGCCGGGAGTCCTCGCGAATCGCCGCGATCATCTCCTGCGTCTGCACGGCCAGTTCAGCCGTGTGCTGCGCCGACGCGAGCTCCCGCGCCTGCGCCTTCTCCCGCTGCTCCCGGAGTTCCAGGATGCGCTGCAACCGGAACTTGAACATCAGACACGCCTCCGCACGGCGAGTTCGATCTGCTCGGCGATCTGCGTGAGCTGCTGATACGTGTCACCGTAGTGCGAGATCTCATCCGGCCGCTGCTGCAGGAACTCGAGGACCTTGTGGCGATAGGTGATGGCCGCGTCCACGTAGGGATCGCTCCCCTTCTGGTACGCGCCCACCATGATCAGGTCTTCCTTTTCGCGATACGCTGCCTCGAGGCGGAGCATCGCGCTGCCCGACATGCGCTGGGCGTCGTTGGTGATGTGGTCTTTCACTCGGCTCTTGGAGTCGAGCACGTCGATGGCCGGGAAGTGATTCTGCGCCGCGAGGCGACGCGTCAGCACGATGTGGCCGTCGAGGATCGAGCGGGTGGCGTCGGCCACGGGCTCGTTGAAGTCGTCGCCGTCCACGAGGACGGTGTAGATGCCGGTGATGCCACCGCGCTCGCCGTTGCCGGCGCGTTCGAGGAGGCGCGGCAGGTTGGCGAACACCGAGGGCGGATAGCCCTTCGTGGTGGGCGGCTCGCCGGTGGCGAGACCGATCTCGCGCCACGCCATGGCGACACGCGTGACCGAGTCCACCATGAGCAGCACCTGCTTGCCCTGGTCGCGGAAGTACTCGGCGATCGCCGTGGCCACGAGCGCGCCGCGGGCACGCACGAGCGCGGCCTGGTCACCGGTCGCCACAATCACGACCGAGCGGGCCAGCCCTTCCTCGCCGAGCGAGTTCTCGAGGAACTCGCGCACTTCACGACCACGCTCACCGAGCAGCGCGATCACGTTCACATCGGCTTGCGCGTGGCGCGCGATCATGCCGAGCATGGTCGACTTGCCGACGCCGGAGCCGGCGAAGATACCGACACGCTGACCGCGGCCGATCGTGAGCAGGCCATCGATGGCGCGCACGCCCGTTTCCATCGGGCGATCGATCGTTTCCCGCAGCAGCGGATTGGGCGGCTCGGCCGAGAGCGAGACGCGTTCGACCGTGTCGAGCTTGCCCTTGCCGTCGATCGGGTGTCCGAGGCCGTTGAGCACGCGGCCGAGGAGGCCGGGGCCTACATCCACGCCGAAGGTGCGACCCAGGGGCTGCACGCTCGAACCCGCGTGCAGGCCGTCGAGTTCACCGAGCGGCATGAGGAGCACGCTGCGCTCGTTGAAGCCCACCACTTCGGCGAGGACGGATCGATCGCGCGAGTGGGAGGTGATACGGCAGAGCGAACCCAGGCCGACGTCGAGGCCCGTGGCTTCGACCACGAGGCCGACGACGCGCGTGACGCGGCCGTACGAGCCGAAGCGGTCGGTGCCCAGGCGCTCGGCGAGGAGTTCCACCGGCGAGAGTTCGAAGGCGGGAGCGGCCATCACGACGCCTGCACGCCGGCGAGATTGCGATACGCGCGCTCGAGCGCGGTATCCACGCGGCCGTCGATGATCCGCTCGCGGCCTTCGGTAAGGCAGCCGCCGCGCATGACGGTGGGATCGGCGATCCAGCGGATGGTGCGCGCCGGACCGGCATCCTGAGCGATGGCGCTGCGGCACGCCGCGAGATCGTCCGGGTTGAGTCGGACGGAGATTTCCTGGTCGACCGGATACTGCTCGATCGCGTGCTGCACGAGCGAGGCGACCAGCGCCGGCTCGATGTCGATCTCGCGCTGCACGATGTGGCGCGCCACGATCACGGCCAGCGCCGCGACGTTCTCTTCGGCGTTGCCGACCCAGCGCGATTCATGGAGCTGCACCGACTGAATGGTCTGGTCGAGTGCCTGGAGGGCGTTGGCGAGCATGCTGTCGAGCGTGGCCCGCGCGGCGCGCTCGCCATCCGCGCGACCGCGCGCGTAGGCGTCGGCTTCGATGCGGGCCGCTTCGGCGGCGAAGCGCATTTCCATCTCGGCCTCGATCGCGTCGGGCGACGCGCCACGCGCGGACGTGTTGCCGGCCGGCAGGACCGGCGAGGTGGCGAACACGTCGAACGCGGCGAATTCATCGAGGGACCACGGGGTCGCCTGCATGCGGGCCTCAGACAATGACATCGTCCGTCCCGGCACTCAGCACGATTTCGCCCGTCTCTTCCAGCGCGCGGACCTTGCTGACGATATCCGTCTGCGCCGCTTCGACGTCGCGCATCTTGACCGGGCCCAGGAACTCGATCTCTTCCTTGAGGCCGGCGACGGCACGCTGCGACATGGTGCCCATGATCTTGTTGCGGAGCTCCGGGCTCGCGGCCTTGAGGGCGAGGGCGAGCTGCTTGACGTCGACCTCGCGCAGCAGGCGCTGCAGCGACTTGTCGTCGAGCGTGGAGAGATCCTCGAACACGAACATGAGGTTCTTGATCTGGTCGCTGAGGTGCGGATCCTTCTCCGCCACCAGGTCCAGGACTTCCTTCTCGAGCGACGAGCTGACCAGGTTGAGCACCGCGGCGACGGCCGCCGGGCCACCGACGCTCGACATGCCCTGCGAGAAGGCGAGGTCGGCCTCGTTGCCGATGGCGCGCTCGACGAGGGAGATCATCTCCGGGGAGACCTTCTCCATGCGCGCGATGCGGAACATCACGTCGCCGCCGAGCGACGGGTCGAACTCGCGAATGATGGCCGCGACGTGCGCCGGATCGAGGTGCGCGAGAATGAGCGCGATCGTCTGCGGGTGCTCGCCACGGAGCGTGTTGCCAAGCTGCTGTGGATCGGCACGCCGCAACCGGCCGAAGCGATCGCTGTCGGCGAGCTGCCCCTGGATGCGCTTGAGGATCTGCTGCGCCTTGGCCGGTCCGAACGCCTTCTCGAGGACGTCCTTGGCGAATTCCACGCCGCCGGCGCTCAGCGAATCCACGCCCAGCGTGACCTCGAGCCACTCGGCCAGCACCGCATCGATCGTCGTGGGCGGCACGCGGTCGAGCTGCGCCATCTCGAGGGCGACGATTTCCGCCTCTTCGGGATGCAGCCCGCCGGTGATCTTGGCCGCATGCTCCGTCCCGATCGCCATGCAGACGATGGCCACCTTCTGGCGGCCCGTCAGGCGCTCCGGGGCGTAGCGATCCGAGCTGTGCTTCTGCAACGAGATCATCGACGTTCCACTCACTGCCGCAGCCAGGCGCGCGTCACGCGGATCGCGGCATCAGGACGTTGATCCACCGTCGCCATGGCCTGTTCCCGTTCCGGCGTGGTCGGCGGCGGTGGAAGCACGATCGCCCGGCGCTGTTCTTCGATGAGCTGCGACTGGTAGGCCGCCTGATCTTCCGGCGACAGGCCCGACTCGAGGGCGGCCTGCATCGCGTTTTGCATCTGCGTACTCGCCGGCAGTTCCGGATAGCCCGTCGGGGCGTTCAGGGCCGCGACGTTCTTGCCCTTTTTCGGACGGAGGAGGATCACCGAGACGAGGCCGACGATCAGCACGACGAGGAGACCGGCGATGGCCACGATCGGCTTCGGATTGGCCTGCAGCTTCTCGACGATGCCGGTGGCGATCACGGCGGTGTCGGCCTTCGCGGCGACGGGGAGCGGGCGATCGAACTCGGCGCTCTGCACCGTGATCACATCGCCACGCAGGGAGTCGACGCCAACCGCGTTGCGCACCAGCGCCTCGATCCGCGCGAGTTCTTCCGGCGTGCGCGGCGTGACCGTCGGCGCGGCCGGCACGGCATTCTTCTTCGTGGAGTCGACGACCGGCAGGGTGACCTTGTCGGCGACGAGGACGGCGACGGTCAGCTTCTTGACGTTGCCGATGGCGCCGCTGAAGCTCTCGACGCTCTTGGAGTTCTCATACGCATTCGCGATGGTGCTGTAGCCCGCGCCCTGCTGCGGCGTACCGGGCACCACTTCCGACTTCTGCTCGGTGGCCAGCGCCTGCTTGTCGGGATCGACCGCCTGGACGGTGCGCTCGACCTTGTCGAAGTTGATCGCGGCCGACACCTGCACGCGCGCATTGCCGGGGCCGACGAGGCTCGAGAGGAGCGCGTCGGCCTTCTGCTGCATGTAGCCCTCGACTTCCTTCTGCACGGCGAGCTGGCGGCTGCTGAGTCCCACGCTCGAGCCGTCGTCATCCATCGTGAGCGCGAAGCCGCGCTCGTCGATCACGGCGACATGCTGCGCCTCGAGCCCGCCCACCGCGTTGGCAACCATGCTGGCAATGCCGCGCACCATTTCGGCACGCGGCGGCTGGCCGGTGGTCATCGCGAGCGTGACACTCGCCTTGGAGGGGCGCTGGTTCTGCTTGAAGAGCTGCTCGTCTTCGATGGCGAGGTGCACCTTGGCGCTCTTCACATCCTGCATCTTGCCGATCGTGCGCTCGAGTTCTCCCTCCAGCGCGCGGGTGTAGTTCACCTTCTGGGTGAAGTCGGTCCAGCCCCAGTTCTGGCCGTCGAAGAGCTCCATGCCGGGGCGCCCGCTGCCCGGGATTTCCCCGGCGGCAAGATCGACGCGGGCACGCGCGAGATCGGCGCTGGCGACGTTGATCGTCGTGCCCCCGTTCTCGAGTTCGTACGTGATGCCTGCTTCGGTGAGCTTGTCGGTCATGGTCTTCACGCGCTCCACCGGGAGATCGGCGAAGAGCGGCACCATCGTGGGCTCGGTGGCCCACTGCGAGATGCCGAAGACCAGGCCCGTCGTGATGACGGCGACCGCGATGATCGCGATCTGCCGGCCGCTCCCGAGGCGACCCATCAGCGTGTCCATCAAGGAATTCATTCGGCGGCTCAGGACTGCATGGCCATGACGCTCCGGTAGGCCTCAACGGCCTTGTTCCGGAGCTCGATCAGCATGTCGAGCGCGATGCCCGCTTCTTCGGTGGCGGCCATCACCTGATGGAGCTCGACATTCTCGCCGGCGGCGAAGCGCTGGGTCAGATCGCTGGCCCGGTCGCGCGTGTCGGAGATCTCATTGAGCGCCTTGGTGAGCGTATTGCCGAACGAGCCTTCGCCTTCAGCAATGACCGGCACCGACGTCGAGATCGCGCTGTCGCGCTGAAACTCGGGGAGGGCACGGGTGAGGAGGTCGAGACGGGTCTGCATGATCGGAGGGGATCGTGGTCAGCGCGGGCGCGTCAGGCGCGCACGTCGAGTCGGATACCACGCGCGGCAGGCGGCGTGGCCGGATTGACGGCGGCCTTGTAGCGGCCATAGGTGAGCGGTCCGAGCGCGGAGGTCTTCGCGAAGAAGTTCCGCTCTTCGGACGTGAGCACGTTCCAGAGTTCCGGATCGGTGCCCGCCGGTGCTTCGGCCGGAACGCTGTTCTGCGTCGGCGCGGCGATTGGCGTTTGCGGCTTGAGCGACGCCATCTGGTTCGCGCGCGCATTCGATGTCGCCTGCGCGGCGCGATCCGTGCCCGTCTGCGCGGCGCCGTTCGGGCGCGCGCCATCCGGCCGCTGAAGCGACCCGATGTTGGCGAGGGGATTGGGAGTGATGCCGTTGATGCTCATGTCGATCTCAGAGGGATGCGGTGACGCGTCGTGCGTGTGTCAGTGAGGGAAACGCGAGTGGCGGGCCGGGAACCAACGGTGGGTCGGGAGAGGAGGAAGAGGAGGAGGAGTGACCTCGCGTCGATTCCCGGACCCGTCGCTCGTGTGTCTACATGGGTCAGATGTCCAGCGCGGCGCGGAGCATTGCCTTGGCCGTCTGAAAGACCGTGGCGTTCGCTTCGTACATGCGCTTGGCGTCGAGGAGATTGACCGTCTCCTGCGTGGTATCGATGTCGGGGTAGCGCACGAACCCGTCGCGGTTCGCCATCGGGTTGTTCGGCTCGTACACGAGCCGGCCTTCGCCCTGATCCTGCGCGATGCCCGCGACGACGACGCCGAACTGGCCGTCGCCGGGACCGGCGGCGCCGTTGTTCATGGGCAGCACCGGCACTTCGATGCTCTGGCGGCTGTCGCTCATGGCCGGCACGTCGAACGCGGGCGAACCGAACACCCCGTTCGTGCCGCTCGACCCCATCTGCGAAGCAGCCGGGTTGCCGGGATTGAAGAGTGCGTTCTGGGCGTTGGCGGTCTGCAGCACGATCTGCTGGCGCTTGTAGGGCTGCCCATCGGCTGCCGAGACGACATCGGCGTTGGCGATGTTCTGCGCGATCACTTCCATGCGCTGGCGCTGCGCGGCGATTCCGCTGGCGGCGATGCCCAGCGACTTGAACATCGGCCGGACGACGTTCTGTCCGGGGATGGGGAGGAGCGCGGGGCGCGACGTCGGATTGATCGGCATCAGGCGGCGCCTCCACCCTTGATGGCAGTACGGAGCGACTGGTAGGTCTTTTCGAGGAGGCGCGAGGTCGCGAGGAAGCGGAGCTGCTCGTCGGCCAGGGCCACCATTTCGGTCTCGACATTCACCGGGTTCGCGTTGGCCTGGGCGTTGCCCGTCTTGGCCTCGAGCGAGAACCCGTCGCCGTTGTTCACGGTCGCATTGGCGACGCGATCGGCGATGCCGCGCGACCGCTCCACGCTCTTGTCGAGTGCCGACTTGAGCGAGGTGGCGGAGGTGGTGCGATCGATGAGTCCGAAGAGCATCAGCGGGGTCCGGGTGAAGGGGCGAGCGAATCCGGGACCCTTAAAAGCAATGGGCGGGCCAAACTGGGCCGTTAGGCGACCTGTTTGGCTAAGTCATTGGAGACAGATCAGTTAGGGGATTGGGGTCTTTGGGGTGTGGGGTTGGTGGGTAGGGTTGGGGGTATGAAAAAACCCGCTCGGCAGGAAAATCCTGCCTAGCGGGGGATGAGCCAAAAGTGCCGTGTGGATTCGCGGGCTTGCCTGGTGACACAAGTCACCCGGACCGCTGGAACGGCTTCGGCTGAGGGTATCGGCTGGACCCAAGATTTTCTGAACTGATCACGCAGAGAAAAGGGGAAAAGGGGAAAATGGATTTCTCCTTTTCCCCTTTTCTCTGCGTGATCAGTTCGACACCAACCGGCCGGAGCGCTCAGTCATCAGCGTCGTCGCCCTTGCCCGGCCCATTGAGCTTGTTGCGCAGGGTGCGGACCGAGATGCCCAGGAGCTCGGCGGCCTTCGTTCTATTGTTGTCGGCGGCCTGCAGGGCGTGCTGGATGAGCACCCGCTCGGCGTCGGCGACGTTCAGCGAGTTGAGCGCAATCCCGTTGCCCGAGCCACCGGCGAGCGTGCCCGGAGCGGCGGCGGCGCCTGAGACCGCGAGGGCGGGGACCGCTCCCGGCGTGCCGATCGTGCGGGGGCGCATGTTGGGCGCGCCGAGCGAGTGGGCGAGGCCGAAGCGGGTGCCTTCGAGGCAGTGCGGCTGGATCATCGGGTCGGGGGTGAGAATCACCGCGCGTTCGATGACGTGCTGCAGCTCGCGGATGTTGCCGGGCCAGGGGTAGTTCTGGAGCGCCTCGAGTGCGTCCGGCGAGAGCCCCTCGATCTTCTTCCCGATCTCGGCGGCGGTGCGCATGGCAAAGCGCAGGGCCAGGAGCGGGATGTCGTCCGGCCGTTCCCGAAGGGGCGGGATCATGACCGGGATCGTGGACAGTCTATAGTAGAGGTCCTGTCGGAACGTCCCGTGGTCGGCCTCCATGGCCAGGTCGCGGTTCGTCGTGGCGACGATACGGACGTCCACCTTGATGGGCGAGGTGCCGCCGACGCGCTCGAACTCCTGCTCCTGCAGCACGCGCAGGAGCTTGGCCTGGAGGTCGAGGCGCATTTCGGAGATTTCGTCGAGGAGCAGGGTGCCACGGTTGGCGCGCTCGAACGCGCCCTCGACGCGCTTGATGGCGCCGGTGAAGGCGCCCTTTTCGTGCCCGAAGAGGGCGGACTCGACCAGCCCCTCGGGGAGGGCGGCGCAGTTCAGCTTGATGAACGGCTTGTCGCGCCGTTCACTCTGGTCGTGAATGGCGCGCGCGAAGAGTTCCTTGCCGGTGCCCGACTCCCCCTGCAGCAACACCGTCGCCCGGGTGGGGGCGGCCATCGAGACCGTCTGCAGGATGCGGCGAATGGCCGGTGAGTCGCCGATGATCTGGCGCTCATTGCGGAACTGCATGACCTCCTTGCGGAGGGTCTCGTTCTCGCGGCGCAGGCGCACGAACTCGAGCGCCTGATCAACGGCCAGCTCCAGCTGCTGCGGGCGGACCGGCTTCGTGATGTAGTCGATCGCGCCGGCCTTGATGCTGGCGACCGCATGCTCGATGCTGGCGTGTCCCGTCAGCATGATGAGCGGGATATCGTACCCCTCGCGGGTGAGGAGCTGGATGAACTCCAGCCCCGTCAGCCCCGGCATCCGGTAATCCGAGATGATCAGGTCGACGCCACCGCGTTCCAGAACCTGTAACGCCTCCGGGACGCTGCGCGCGCCGACCGGAGTATGCCCGGCCTGGGCGAGGGTGTCCTCGAGGATCAGGCCGACGGCAGGTTCGTCGTCGACGTACAGGATCGTGGCCATGCGGATGCGTGGAGGGGAGGGCCTGCGGGTCCCCGAGGGGACGATTTCGCCTAGTCGTGCCGGCCCGGTGACGAATGGGCCGGTGATGCGTCTGATGGTCAGAATCGTACCCGGCAAAAATAGCCGGGAGTGGGTCCAAACGCTAAAGGCTGCCTCAGCGACTCCGATACTTCCCATGGAGCGGCGGCAGTCGGGCAGCCGATTGGCCGCCGGGCAGATGGACCACTGACCCCCAGGCCCATGCGCGTCACCAACGCAATCATCACGCGAAACTCGCAGTATCGCCTGCAGGCGGGGCTGTCGGGTGTGGATCGGCTGCGCGAGGACATCTCGTCCGGCTTGCGCATTCGCAAGATGTCGGATGATCCGACGAGCGCGAGTGAAGTGGTCCGCGTCGGCAGTTCGATGCGCGCGATCACGCAGTTCCGTCGCAACATCAACCTCGGCATGTCGCGCGCGTCGGCCGAAGAGAATGTGCTCGACTCGCTTGGCAACACGCTCACCCGCGGTGTCGAACTCGCGGTCGGTCAGGCGTCGGCGACGGCGAACGCCCAATCGCGTCTGATCGTGAAGGCCGAAGTCGATCAGCTGTTGGGGTTCGCGGTGGATCTGGGCAACACCCGCGACGGCGAGACGTATCTGTTCGGCGGCACCCGCGCGCAGGAGAAGCCGTTCACGACGCCCGTGCCGGCCAGCGGCACCTTCTCGGCGCTCACGCTCAGCGGCAATCCCGTCGATCCCACGGGCGCGACGACGCTCGAGATCGGCGACAACAAGTACATCACGCCGAATCACGACGGCAAGCAGGTCTTTCTCGACACGGATGCGCTGGACTCGCTGCGCGCCCTGTCGACCGCGCTCGGCAACAACGACGTGCCCGGCATTCAGGCGGCGATCGATCGCCTCACGAATGCCAACGCCAATGTGCAGGCGCTCGTGGGGACGCAGGGCGCCCGCATCAACGAGATGGAAGCGGCGCGCAACAATCTCGACAGCACCGAACTGAGCCTCATTGCCTTCCGCTCGGATCTGCGCGACACCGAAGTGGACAAGGCCATGGCCGAACTCGTCGGCAAGCAGACGCTGTATCAGGCCGCCATGGGCGCGACGTCGCGCATTCTGGGTCTGAGCCTCGCCAATTACCTCTGATCGGACATTTCGGTTGTGGTCATGACCCATCCTTCGTCGGCGACTCCCGTGGACATCACCGAACTGCGCGTCATTCGCTCGCATGCGTTCGGCGAGGTCGCTGTGCCGCCCTCGGCGATCATGCACTTCGCGTCGCCACTGTGGGGGTTTCCCGAGCGGCACGACTACGCGCTGCTGCCCGCCGCCCGCGCCGGACTCTATTGGCTGCAGGCCGCCGATGACGACGTCACCACCTTCATTCTTGCCGATCCGTTCGTCCTTGATCAGGGCTACAGCTTCGACCTGAGTGACACCGACAAGCAGGCGGTGCGCGCCACCCAGCCGGATGACATTCTCGGGCTGGTGATGCTGACGTTGCCGCAGTCACCCGATGCCAGTGCCACGGCCAACTTTCGCGCGCCGCTCGTGTTCAACCTGCGGGAACGGCTCGCCGTGCAGATCGTGACCAGCGACGATCGGCACTCGCTGCGCGCCCCGGCCGATCTCGCCCAGTTTCCCGCCCAGGCCGACGGGGTTCGCCTGCTCTGAGCGCGGACGCGGATTCCGCCGCCACCATCTGGTGCCGGCGCGTGTCACGCGCGAAGTTGGGGCATGGCTGGAATGCCCCGCACGGAAGTCGAAGCGGCCTATCAGGACGCATTGCAACTCGCTCGGGCCGGTGATCGCGCCCGGGCGATTGTTGTGTTGACGGCGGCCCATGCCGCCGATGCGCATCACGTTGGGGTGCGCAATGCGCTGGGCGTCTTGCGCCTCGAGACCGGCGATGCGGCCGGCGCGATTGCGCTGCTCAAGCCGCTCGCCCGCGATCTGCCCACCGCCGCGCCGATCCTGCTCAACCTCGGCAATGCGCTCGTTGCGGCGCGCCGCGCCGACGATGCGCTGTCGCCGCTGCGCAAGGCGACCGAGCTCGATGCCGCAAATCCGGCCGTTTGGTACGGCTACGCGCGGGCGCTGCAGCTGGCGGGACGCGCGACCGAGGCCGTCGCGGCCTACGATGCGGTGCTGGCGCGTCAGCCCGATCATGTCGAAGCGATCGCCAATCGTGTGGCGGCGCTGTCGTTCGTCGATCGCTACGCCGAGGCGGACGCGGGCGCCCAGGCCGGGCTCGCGCTGGCGCCGGATCATGCGGGGCTTCACTTCAACCGCGCGATGGTCTTGCTCGCCCAAGGCCAGTGGGCCGCCGGGTGGGCGGAGTACGAGTGGCGCGAGCGCACCGCGCTGCTCGATGGCATGCGCCGCGTGTGGACGCAGCCGCGCTGGGAGGGCGAATCGCTCGCCGGACGCACCGTGCTGGTGCATGCGGAACAGGGGTTCGGTGACACGCTGCAGTTCGTGCGATGGCTCAAGCCGTTGCGGACGCTCGCGGCGCGGGTGGTGTTCGTGGCGCCATCGGCGCTGGTGACGCTACTGCAGGGGAGTGACGTGGCCGATCAGGTCGTCGCGTTCACCGACGCGCTGCCACCGCACGACGTGCAGGTGCCGCTCACCGGATTGCCGCATCGCCTTTCGCTGCACACCGATGAGGCGGTGATGGGATCCGGCGCGCCGTACCTGCGGGCGGCGCCGGTGATGGATGCCCAACTCGCGGCCTGGTGCGCGGAGCTGCCGCACGATCGACTCACCGTGGGCCTGGCGTGGGCCGGCAGCGCCACGCATGTGAACGATCGCCATCGTTCGCTGTCGCTCGGATTGCTCGAGCCGCTGCTGCGCCGCAGTGATGTGACCTGGGTGAGTCTGCAAACGGGTGAGCGGGCCGGCGATCTCGCGAAGTTGCCGCGGCGCATCACGGTGCACGATCCCACGGCGCTGCTCACGTCGTTCGGGCGCACCGCGCAGCTGGTGCGTCAGCTCGACGCGGTCCTTACGGTGGACAGTGCGGTGGCCCATCTCGCCGGTGCCTTTGGCCGGCGCTGCTGGCTGCTGCTGCCCCGCATCGGACGCGACTGGCGCTGGGCGGCGGAGCAGAACGGGCGCCGCTGGTACACCGGCGTGGAGCCGATCCGACAGCAGACACCGGGTGAATGGCGTGAGGCATTGCAGGCGGTCGATGCCCGCATGACCGGTCTGGCGGCGGCGAACGAGGCCACCAGTGCGGGCGCGCGGAACCGGCAGTGACGAAGGGTGCCGGTGGCGGCACAAGCTGCCGCCGAACCGACCAGTCTTGAATCTCCGTAAGGTGTTGTGAAATAGCGACTTAGGTGGAACCGGCCGGTGGTATGATTCCTGCAATCGACGCCGTCGATTGCGCCCCCGTTGGTCTCCCCCTTTCCACGCCTTCCGCGCCATGTGCGGCATCACCGGTTTGCTCGATTTCGCGGCGCCTCTGCCGCCCGACTGGATCGACCCCTTCACCGATGCGCTCGCGCATCGTGGGCCCGATGGGCGCGGCGTCTTTCAGGCGGGACCGGTCGCGCTCGGCCATCGACGTTTGGCGATTCTCGATCCGACACCGAGTGGCGCGTGTCCCATGTCAGTGCGCTGCCCGGACGGCAGCACGCTGGTGATCACGTTCAACGGGGAGGTCTACAACTTCCTCGAGCTGCGCGCGGAGTTGCTGCGGGACGGCTACGTGTTCCGCACCGAGACCGATACCGAAGTGGTGGCCGCGGCCTTTCATCGCTGGGGTGAGGCGTGTCTCGCGCGCTTCAACGGCATGTGGGCGTTTGCCATCTGGTCTGAGGTCACGCAGACGCTGTTCCTCGCTCGCGATCGCTACGGCGTGAAGCCGTTGTACGTGTGGGTGAACGGCACGCGTATCGCCTTCGCATCGGAAGTGAAGGCGTTTCTCGCCCTCCCCACGTTCTCGGCGCAGCTCAACGCCGACGCGGCGGCCGCATTCTTCGCCAATCCCACCGCGTACGATGGCACGCGCCTCGACACGGCGTTGCAGGGCGTGGTGCGCGTGCCGCCGGGACATTCGCTGACGCTCACGCCGCAGGGCACCGCCGGTTTTCATCGGTGGTGGGAGACCGCAGCGCATCTGCCGTCGGTCCCGACGCGCTACGAGGAGCAGGTCGAGCAGTTCCGCGCGCTCTTTCTCGATGCCGTCCGTCTGCGCATGCGCAGCGATGTCGCGATCGGGACGTCGCTCAGTGGTGGGCTCGACTCGAGTTCGGTGGCGAGCGCGATGGCGCACGTGGCGCACGGCGGCGCGGGGGCGCTCACGCGTTGCGCGGCGGATTGGCAGCGCACGTTCATCGCCGAGTTCCCGGGGCATGCGGTCGACGAGCGTGCATTCGCCGACCTGGTCGTCGACCATACCGGTGCACGTCCCACGTACTGGACATTCGATCCGGCCCGTGCCGTGGCCGACATCCGCGACAGCGTGTGGGCACTCGATGACCTGAGTGGCGCCCCCGCTGTACCCGTGCTCAACATCTATCGCACCATGCGCGCTCACGGTGTGGTCGTGACGCTCGATGGACACGGTGGCGACGAGCTGCTCGCGGGCTATCGCTGGTATCGTGATCATCCGCTGAGCGCGCTCAACGGGCTGCTCGACCGCGACTTCCACCAGACGCATCTGCCGGCAATTCTGCGCAACTTCGACGGCTGCTCGATGGCGGCCGGCGTGGAAGTCCGCTCGCCGTTTCTCGACTGGAATCTCGTCGCGTACACCTTTGCGCTACCGCCCGAGACGAAGCTCCAGGGCGACGTCGCCAAGCGCATCCTGCGCGACGCGCTGGTGGGCATCCTGCCGGACGCCATTCGGACGCGGCATACGAAGTTCGGCTTCGAGTCGCCGCTCGTGGAGTGGGCCAATGGGGCGCTCGGGCCGATCCTGCTCGCGGCCACGCGCACCGAGGCGTGGCGATCGGCGCCAGCGACCGCGCGCGGCGCCGAGGTCGCGGCGATCGTGCAGCAACGGACCACCACCCGTAGCTGGAGTGCCGGCGACAGCGTGGCGGCCACGCTCGCGTGGCGACTGCTGGCCTATGTCTGCTGGTGCGAGCGATTTCTGGGGATGCCGGGAATTCCCGCCGGGCTGTGGACGCGCGGTCAGCGGGCGAGCGCGGCGTAGGCGCCGCGCGCCCGTTCGGGTGCGGTACTCGCGTGAGGCGCTAGCGGCGCACCGCGCGATGGAGTTGCTCAATGACCGTGCGCCAGGCGTGCCGCGTGAGACGCGCGCGCGCCGCCGCCGCCCGTGTCCGCGCCGCGGCACGGTCGGCGTAGATCTGCTCCAGATGCGCCACGATCTCGTCCACCGAGGATTCGCCCCAGCCGACGGTCGCCTCAGAGGCGATGGGCACCGCGCGCTGGTCGACAAGCGGCCAGGTATCCGCTGCATCGAGGACGTCCCGATGGCCGGTATTGGCGCTCGCGATGACCGGCACGCCGGCGGCCAGGCATTCGAGCAGTCGGCCATTGTGGTCCGACTCCGCGCGACTGGGGAAGAGCGCGACGTCGACTTCCGACAGCAGCGCCGCGAGCACGGCCTGCGGGACATCGCCGACATCGACGAGTGATCCGGCGGGGAATCCGTGCGAAACGGCCCAACTCGCGAAGTCGAAGCGGCCCGCCACGAGATCCGGCAGCGTGTCGAACGCCGTGCCGAGCAGATCCCGCGCCAGCTCCGGCCATGGGGATTGCCACGCCGTGAGCAGCAGGGTGTCCGGATGCCGTTCGCGAAACGCCGCGACGGCTCGCAACACGAGATCGGGGCCCTTGCGATGGACAAAGCGACCCGCGCTGTAGATCACGAAGTGGCCAGCGAGATCGCCGCGGCGTGGCGCCGGGGCAAACTCCGTGAGGTCCACGCCGGTCGGGAGTGTCTCCACGGCCTGCGCCCCACTGTGTTCGGCGTACTCGGCCGCCCAGCGCGACCCGACGACCACGCGATCGTACGGTTGCCATCGGGCACGCGCCGCGGCGGTCGGCATCCGCGTGGCGGTCCACAGCGCCACTTCGCGCTCCGCGCGCGACGGCGTCACCGCTGGTCTCGCCGACCACGCGTCGCCGACCATGCGCAGGGCGATCGCCGGAGCCGGCGCGGTCGCCGCGGCGCGCAACACGCGTTCGATCCCCGGTCGCGCGTCCGTGCAGGCCTGCAACAGCGCCTCGAAGCCGCCGGCGGGAAAATTCGTGGGCCCCGCCGGCACGGGCGGCAGCAGTGGCAGCGCCGGGAGTGTGCGATGCGACGGATGCGTGAGCAGCTCGAAGGCCAAGCGTTCGAGCGTGGTTCGATAGCCGGCCGGCCAATCGGTCACGATCGGCAGATGCTGGAGGCCATGTCCGGCGCTCATGAGGCCACCGCCAGTCCGGCGCGCGGTGGGCGCGCCTGGCGAACGGCACACGCATCCGCGACGATCCCGGGCCATTGCTCACCCTCGACCTCGAAACTGTAGCGCGTCGAAAGCGCCTGTGCGTTGTGCCGCCACTCGTCGAGGGGGCCCCTGAAGAACGCGTCGATGGCGCGTGCGAAATCGTGCGGCGTGCGCATGTCCGCGTTCATGCCCACCCCCTGATCGCCGACCAGACGACGCAGCTCGGTGCCGTGCGTGGCGAGCACCGGCAATCCCGCCACGAGAAACTCGAAGAGCTTGTTGGGGGTGCACATGAGCGTGTTCAGATCCACGTGCGGATAGGGAATGATGCCCGCGTCGGCACCCTTCGTCCACGACAGCAGCTCCGAGGCGGGTACTTCCGGCAGCAGAAAGACGCGTGAGCCCAACAGCCCGAGCTCCCGCGCCTGCGCTTCGAGCGCGTCGCCGATCGTATGACGCCCGCCCATCAGCACCAGCGCGACATCGCTCGTCACGTGCGCCATGCCCGCGACCATCTCCGGCAACGCCCGGTGTTCCACCATGCCCCCCTGAAAGAGCAGCAGCTTGGTGCGCGACGGCAGACGCACGGCGCGACGCAGCGCGCCGGTATCGCGGATGGCGCCCCCGTAGTGCCGCAGACTCGGGCAGTTGAGCACGACCCGCGGGCGCGGACACGCGTACGAGTAGGCGAGATAGTCCGCCAGACTGTCGTTCACGGTCACGATCCCATCGACCTCGGGGAGCAGGGCCCGCTCGGTGGCGATCAGCGCCTCACGCTGCCCGAGCACGCCGGCCTGATGCGGATACAGCTCGTGCGCATCATAGATCACGGTGGCGTTGGATCGGTACGCCGCAGCCACCGCCGCGCCGAGCTGCGGCAGATCGTTGGCGATGATCACCTCCGGCGCGACTTGGGCGATTGCCATGGCCAGGCGGTGCTGCCACGGAAAGAGCACGGCTGATCGCGTCAGCGCGGGTGTGGTGGGCGGGAGATGCTCCGGCGGCACAAAGCTGTGGCGGATCCGATGGATCGGCACCGCGGGATAGCTCACCTCGTCGCGCAGGTCGTCGTTGGGTGCCGGCAGCGCCACCACGAGCGTCGGCCATCCGTGCTGCGTCAGCACATGCGCCGCATCGAGCAGGCGCCGGTCGACGCGCGCGTCGGTGCAGACCGATACGATGCGAAAGCGATCCTGCAGGTTCATGACAGGTCCCGGAATCGAGTCGACGTGCTGTAACCTAACGCGCAGCCCGCAGGGGTCCACTTGCCCTGACCATCGGCGGAGGGCAGGATTCGGACGCGTCGCCCGCTGCGGCGCCCTGTGGCCTCCTTGCCCGCTGCGCCGTGCGCTCCATTCTCGTGTTGTACGACATTCGCGATGCGGCTCAGAAGCGGGTCGCGATCCTCGATCACCTCCACGCCCTCGATCACGCGCCCGCCGATCGGGTGCGGGTGACGTACGTGAATATGGCCGAGGTCACGGCGATCGATCCGCGCTGGATCGAGGCCGACGCCATCGTGCTGCACACCACGCTGCTGGTGTGGCGGTGGAGCCCACTGTTCGGGCAGCGACTGGCGTTGCTCCAGTGGCTCCAGCAGTATCGGGGGTTCATCGTGGCGATGCCGCAGGACGAGTACGATCACGCGCATGCCCTCGATGACTGGCTGGTGCATCTGAATGCACACGTCGTGGTGACCTGTCTCGACGCCGCCAGCCGACCGCTGCTGTACCCGCGCATGCACACCCGCGCGCTCTTCGTGGACGGGCTGACGGGGTATCTCAATCCCGAGCGCGTGGCGGCCGCCCGCGCGGGCTGGCAGCCGCCCTCATCGCGAACGACGGATATCGTGTATCGGGCGAATCAGCTGCCGTTCTGGTTCGGCTGGCTCGGCCAGCTCAAGGTGCGGTTGGGGACCGAAAGTCCGGCCCGTCTCGCTCCGACCGGCTTGCGTACCGACATCTCCGTCCGCGCGGAGGACACCGTGCTCGGCGAGCAGTGGTTGGGCTTCCTCGGCAGTGCGCGCGGCATTCTGGGGAGTGAGAGCGGGTCGAGCGTGCTCGATCGCCGCGGCGAGGTGGGGCTGCACATTCGCGCGCTGCTCGCCGATCAGCCGGCGCTCACCTTCGAGCAGACCGATGCCCTCGCCGGTGGGGAGCTGACGCGCTTTCACTTCAGCGCGATCGGCCCTCGGCATCTCGAGGCGGCCATGCTGGGCACCGTCCAGCTGCTGGTGGAGGGCGCCTACAGCGGGATCTTCCGGCCGTGGGATCACTACATCCCGGTGGCGCGAGATCTCTCGGATCTCGCCGAGAAGGCGCTGCTGCTGCGTGATGATGCGCTGGTGGACCGTATGGCGGAGCAGGCGTACGAGGACATCGTGACATCGCAGCGATTCTCGTACGCCGGCTTCGCGGGGCAATTGCTCGATACGCTCGAGCTGTTCTTTCAGGCCGCGGGGCGCTGAGCCTCGAGTCGTGACGCATGCCGGGCGATGCTCCGCTCGATGAGCGGCATCGCCTCGCGCGTCCACGCCACGGTGCGCCGAATGCCTTCGGCGTGATCCACGCGGGTGACGAACCCCAGCTCGTCGCGCGCCTTCGTGGGATCTCCAAACCGACGACCGGAGTGGTCCCAGGTGCGCGCCGGGAGTATCGCCGGCGGTGTGCGATTGCCGGTGGCCGCATTGATGCGCTCGGCGAGCTCGCGAATGGTGATCTCCTGCCCGGTGGCGAGATTGTACACCTCGCCCGCCGCGCCTCGCAGGGCGCACGCGAGCAGCCCCTCGACGAGATCATCCACGTAAATGAAATCGCGACCGGCAATGCCGCCCGCTTCGAGCGGCAGGGCCTCGCCGTGCAGTGCCTTGTAGATGAACGTCGGCGTCACGTTGCGCCACACCGTGGCCGGTGTGCCGCGCCATTCGCCGGCACCGAGGACTTCGCGCGGCCCGTACACGTTCTGAAAGCGCGCGCGCACGGTGGGGAGCCCGTGCTGCGTGTGGTAGTACAGCGCATAGAACTCGCCGACCAGCTTGGAGATGCTGTACGGGCTGTCCATGCGCAGTGAGATCGGCGCATCCTCGCGCGTCGGCGTCGGATCGTCGAAGGTCTTTTCGGCCACGGCACAGCCGGCGCCGGCATACACCACGCGCTGCAGGTGCCGAAAGTGCTTCAGATGCTCGAAGAGGCGGACCGAGGGGTACAGGTTGTTCGCATGATCGGCCAACGGATCATGGATCGAGCTCTGATTGCCATGATACGTCGCGAGGTGAAAGACGTGCGTGTAGCGATCCTCGATCTCGGCGAGGACCGGCGCATCGGCGATGGAGCCGTGCGTGAAGCGCACCCGCGCGTCATCGGGCACATTCTCCCGCACTGCCGAGAGCAGATTGTCCACCACATGCACGTGCGCGGCACCATCGGCGAGGAGCCGGTGGACCAGATTGCTGCCCACGAAACCGGCGCCGCCCGTCACGAGGACAGCGGCGCCGTGCATCGTGGTCCCGGATCCCACGGAGGTCATGTCGTGGCGAGACGCAGGTGCGTGAACGTTTCGGCGATGCCGTACTCGTCGTAGTAGGCGATCGCCTTGGCCACGCCGTCAGTGAGCGACGTGCTGGTGGACCAGGCGAACTCCTGCTGCGTCCGCGTCGGATCGAGCAGGATCGAGAACACGTCGTCCGGGTTGCGCTCGCGTTCCTCGACCGGCGCGTCGAGCGTGACGCCCATGGCGGCGACGGTGGCGTCGAACAGCTCCTTGATGGAGAAGTCGCGCCCCGACGAAATGTGGTAGAAGCCGCCGGTGCCCATGCCATGCACCGCCTTCTCCACCACGTCCACCAGATCGCTGATGAAGACGAAGTCGCGCCGCGTGTTCATCACGAAGCACTTCTTCCCCGAGCTCAGCCGCTGGTAGAAGGTGGGCAGCGGGCCGCTGAGGTTGCGCGGGCCGTACGCGTTGGCCAGGCGGAACGACAGGAACGGCACGCCGGCAAGCGCGACGTAGCCTTCGCCCGCCGTCTTGCTGACGGCGTAGCTCGAGCCGTAGGGCACGAGCGGATGGTTCAGCGTGATCGGCTGTTCCATGGGCTTCAAGCCGTAGCAGAGCGCCGTCTGGAAGTAGAGCAGCCGCTTCGCCTCGACGCGCGCCGTGGCCTGGGCCACGAGCGCACTGCCGAGCGCATTCGTGCGGCTATCCTCTTCCCAGTCATCGGGGTTCTTGTACGCCGCCGCCGCGTGCACGACGACCTCCGGCGCGAACTCGTCGAAGGTCGCATCGACGCAGTCCCGATCGGCGATGCTGCCTTCGACGACGTTCAGGCCCGGCTGCGGCGTGAGATTGTCGCGCCGTCCGGTGGCGTAGTTGTCGATGACGCAGACGTCGTCGCCACGGGCCAGCAGGCGATCGGCGAGATGGGAGCCGACGAAGCCGGCGCCTCCGGTGATCAGGACACGCATGTGATCGGAGCGTTCAAGGTCGAGGAAGGAGTCGCGGGCAGGGCGCCCACGGTAGCCAAGGGAAGGACGTCGTCGGCATCGAAGGGCTCATGCCGATCATGGAACGCCTGTTGCCACAGTTCGAGCGACAGCAGGCCCCAGAGGTTGCGGCCGAACTGGCCATCGCGCTCGAGCTGCTCGAGCACGCGCGAATTGTCGACATGGGCGCGCGTGCGCGCGGCCGTCGTCGAGAAGGTGTCGCAGAGGAAGTCGCGAATCGGGCCGCGCGCCCAGTCATTGAAGGGCGTGGGGAAGCCCATCTTGTCTTTCCGCTCGGTGACCACCGGCGGCAGGATGTCGCGCGCCACGTCGATGAGTGTGCGCTTGAGCTGTCCGTCCGTGAACTTGATGTTCGCGGGAATGGTGGCGGCGAACTCCACCAGCGGATGATCCAGCATCGGGACGCGGGCTTCGAGGCCGTGGGCCATCGAGACGCGGTCTTCCACCTGCAGCAGGGCGGGGAGGAGCGTCTTGAAGTCGAAGTGCGTCATGAGATCGAAGTACGACTGCTTCCGCACATTCTGCCCATTGAACACGCGCAGGAACGATTCGTAGGGCGAGTAGCCGTCGAAGCGGCTCCAGCGCACGGCGGCGCCGACGTGCGGCGCCCGATTCACCAGGCGAAAGTAGCGCTGATCCATCGGATCGAAGAGCCCCTCACGCCAGAACTCCTGCAACATCGACTTGTAGTTGCGGAGCGCCGACAGATTGGGGATGATCGATTCGTAGGTGACGACGAAGTTGCGGCCGTTCATGGTCCCGTCGATCGCGGCCTTGATGCATTGCTCGAAGTACGCCACGAGGTAGCGGGTGTAGCCGCCGAAGATCTCGTCGCCACCCTGACCGCCCAGCACGACCTTGCGGTGCTGCGCGGCCATCTGCGAGACCATGTACTGCGAGAAGGCGCCGGGGCCGGCCGCTGGCGAATCGAGATGGTAGATGACCTGCCCGATGTGCTCGACGAAGTCCTGCGCGGTGATCGTGCGCTCGTGCAGCGTCATCCCCAGATGGTCGCCCACCGCGCGCGCATACTGGCTCTCGTCGTACGCCGCGCCCTCGGCGAAGCGGCCGGTGAATCCCATCAAGGGACCCTGCTGCTGCGTGGCCAGTCCGGCCATCAGGCTGGAGTCGATACCGCCCGACACATAGGCGCCGACCGGGACGTCGGCGCGCAGATGCAAGCCGACTGACTCGTCGAGATGGGCGCGCAGCCGCTCGTGGAACCAGGCCGCGTCATGACTGAAGTCGAGATCGTAGTAGATCTCCCAGTAGCGCGCGCGACGCACCACGCCGTTGGCGATCGTCATGGTGTGTCCCGGCTCGAGCTCCTGCACACCGCGGAAGAGCGTCTTGCCTTCGAGACACAGCTGAAACGTCAAATAGTCCTGCAGCCCTGCATCGTCGGTTTCACACGACGGCAGGAAGGGGAGTAGCGCCTTGGCTTCCGAGGCGAAGTACAGTACGCGGCCGACCTGCGCCGTGTAGAACGGCTTGATGCCGAAGCGGTCCCGCGCACAGAACACGACATCCTGGCGCGGATCATGGATGACGAAGGCGAACATGCCGCGGAGGTGATCCACGCACCGCTCACCCCACCGCAGCCACGCCCGCAGAATGACTTCGGTATCCGACCGCGTGCGAAAGCGGTCGGCGCCGAGCGCATCCCGGATTTCGCGGTAATTGTAGATCTCCCCATTGAAGACAATGACACACCCGGAGTCCGGATCGATCATCGGCTGCTGCCCGCTGTCGATGTCGATGATGCTCAGCCGACGGTGCGCGAGGCCGATGCTGCCGCGTTCATCGAGCCACGTCCCCTCGCCATCGGGCCCACGATGGGCCAACAGCCCGCTCATCAGCGAGAGCCGTCGGGCTCCCGCCGCCAGCGGCTGGCGATCGAGTTCGATGTAACCGGCGATACCACACATGGAAAAGCCCCGGGAATGGACGACGTTGCCAGAAGCAATCCATGTGCCAGTCGGATGCAATCGCCTATCTGTATGTATTGCAATGTGTTATGGACTTCCTGCGGCGCGGTCTCCGACCTGCTCCGACGGCAGACCTTGCCCACCCCACCGTTTCATGACCGGCACGAGCCGTCAGGCGGCAGGAATTGCCGCATCGGGACGAGGCTGCCGGAATGTCCCGCGGATCGACACTGGCGGAAATACCATAAGATGTTGATTGGCAAGCACTTCGAGCGTGGCACAGTTCGTGAATTGGACGTGGGCGTTCGCGCGCGAGCCATCGCGCTGCTCGTTCCTGTCCCTGTCCCTCCTCGGTCATGTCGGCTGCCACGATTCCCAGCGCGCAAGAGCTTTCCCCGGGCGTGCCCCGCTTTCAGGTACCGGTCCTGGAGCATCCCTCGTGGGAGCAGGCCGCGGCGGCCGAATCCGAGGGTGGGGTCGCCGCCGAGGTGCGCGCGTTTTTCGATGCGCAGCTGGAGACGGGCGATCTCGTGCTCGATTTCGACCCCGGGTTCGGCTTCGTCGCGCTGAGTGCGACGACAGCGCCGGCGGGCATGCCGACGGTGATGATCGCCGGCCTGTCCGAGGAGCGCCTCGTGCAGCTGCAGGACGCGGCGGCGGAAGCCGGTGGATGGGTCGACGGCTTCGACGCCGCCGATCCGGAGCTTCATGCCCTCATCGATGCGCGGCTCGAATCCGAGTCGCGCATCTTCGTGCATCTCGCGGCGGAACAGGTGGCGATGGTGACCGCGGCGCTGGCGCCGTTCATGGAATCGGGGCGCGTCCTGGCCTTCTGTATCAGCGACGCCGCGGGATCGGAGGCGTGGACGGCTGCGAGTGCCACGCTGCAGCAGGTGGGCTTCACCGCCTGTGCGCTGCTCGCGACCGAAGAAGGGATGCTCCTCGTGCCCGTGCAGGGCGCGCCCACGGCGGCGGTGCTGGCACTGCCGTCCGAGCTGGTGGCTGCCGAGGCGGCGGCCGACGACACGGCGTCCGACGACACGGTCACCGCAGAGCCCCCGCCAACGGACATTTTTCCGACGCCGAGCCCGGCGGCCATCGCGACCCCCGTCCTGACGTCGCCGACATCGCCGCTGCTGACGAAGGGCTTCGCCTTTCAGTCCTCGCATTCCCGCACCGGCTACGGTGTGGCCGGTGCCCATCTATTGAAGGCGCTGCAGGCGCGTGGTGTGCCGGTCGCGTACTTCCCCATCGGACCGGTGGATCCGTCGCTGGCAGCCAATCCGGCGCTGCGCACCGCGCTCGACGCGCAGGCGCGCTTCCCGAACGACATGCCCAGTGTGCGCTTGTCGCAGCAGTTCGATCTCGCGCAGCACATCGGTCGTGGCCCGCGCGTCGGCTTCACGATTTTCGAACTCGATACGTTCACGGCGGGTGAACTGCACCATCTGCGCAACCAGGACGCGCTGCTGGTGTGCAGTGACTGGGCGCGCGACATCGTGCGGCAGAACGGCGTGACGGACATTCCCGTGCACGTGGTGCCGCTGGGGGTGGATCGCGAGGTCTTTCATGCGCAGGTGCCGCCGGCGCGGCAGTTCAGCGAGACGACGTTCCTGCAGGTCGGCAAGCTCGAGCCGCGCAAGGGGCAACGCGAACTGCTGGCCGCCTTCGAGGCGGCGTTCACGCCGAAGGATGCCGTGCGGCTGGTGCTCGTGTGCGGCAACCCGTTCGTGAGCAAGGCGCAGATGGACGAGCTGCTCACGCCCTTCCGTCGTTCACCGATGGCCTCGCGCATCACGCTCCTCACGCAGGAGCTTGCATCCCAGCAGGAGGTGGCGAGCTGGATGGCCGCGGCCGACTGTGGCGTCTTCGCCGCGCGCGCGGAGGGGTGGAACCTCGAAGCGCTCGAGATGCTGGCGATGGGGCGCGAGGTGATCGCCACCAACTACTCCGCGCATCGGCAGTTCCTCACCGCCGAAGTGGCCCGACTGGTGTCGATCGACGGTCTCGAGCTCGCCTATCCGGGGCGGTCCACCGGTCAGTGGGCGGCGTGGGGCGCCGCGCAGCATGAGCAACTGGTGACGCATCTTCGCGCGGTGCATGCGCAGCGTCAGCAGCACGGACGTCAGGTCAACGCGGCTGGTCTGGACGCCGCGATGCGCTTCAGCTGGGATGCCGCCGCCGGCCATCTGCTGCAGGCGTTGGAGACGCTGGGCTGATCGTTCGATCATGACGGTTCTGCACATCGGCATCCTCACCCACAACGCGCTGTCGCACACCCGGCGCTGCCTCGAGACGCTGCAGCGCTTCACCGAGGGCCCGTGGCGTGCCATCGTGCTCGACAACGCGTCGACCGATGACACGCCGGCCTTTCTGTCGGCGCTCGCGGATCCACGCATCACCGTGGAGCTGCGACGCGACAATCTCGGTGTCGGGGGCGGGCGCAACCGCTTGTTCGACTGCCTCGTGCCCACGATGGCGGATGACGACGTGCTGATCTTCCTCGACAACGATATCGAGGTGCAGGCGGGGTGGGATCGCCCGTTCCGCGAGGCGTTCGCGTCGCAACCCCAGCTCGGCGTCGCGGGTCGGTGGGCCTTCTCCATGCAGGTGCACGACGGGTGGCGCGACATTCTGCCCGAGCACACGGCGAACAGCGGGCCCGCCGATACCGTGCAAGGCTGTTGCTTTGCCATTCGCGCGGCCACGGCGCGGGCCCTGGGCGGCTTCGATGAGTCGCTCGGCCGCTTCTGGCACGAAGACGACGACTATTGCATTCGGGCGCTTGCCGCCGGATGGGATGTGCAACGCGTGTGGTGCCCGGCGATCCTCCATCACGAGCACGGCTCCGGCGTGGCGCTTCGCCCCGACCGCGTCGCGGGTTCGCTCGCGAATCAGGCGTATCTCACGCGCAAGTGGCGCGACGCCGGCGCGATCGACGTCGACGGAGAACCGCGCCGCCCGCAGCCCGAGTCGCTGCGTCCGGTACGGGCGCAACTCGGTGAACGCCTGCAGCGCGGTGGGGCGTTGCTGCGCACGGAACTCAACAACGCGCTCGCCGATGTGACGCGCCTGTTGTACCAGGAGGTCCCCGACGCGTGGGCCACGGTGCTCTTCACCCCGCCGGTGCAGTGCATTCTCGAGGATACTGCGCGCGACGATGCCGGCGAGGCCGGCGACCGGGCGCGCGCCGCGCTCGCCCGCGTGCATGCGCTGTTGGCCGCCCGCCGTGACGCCGCGGGGCGCCCGACGCCCATTGGCGGCGGTGCCCGCAGCTTCAATGCCCTGTGTACTCCGCACGCGTGGGACGATGCGCGCTGGCGCGAGCTGTACCTTGCGCACTATCACGACGGCAGCGGACGCGATTTCTACACGCGGAGCGAAGTCACGTGGCGCGATGGGCAGCTGCTGCTTGGGGTGCGCGCCACCGGTGGGCTGGTACGCACCGCCCGCGTGCTCGTGATCGGCCATCCCAGTGAGCGGTGCGTGGTCCCGTTGTCGCATGCGGTGGCACATCTCACCATCGTCGATCGCGATCCGTTCACGACCGATGACGTCCACGGCTACGCCGCGCGACCGCTCGGTGGCGCCACGCTCGCCGTGCACCACACGCGCGACGGACTCCCCAACGCCGCGCACACCACGGGCCCCTTCGATGTGATCGTCGTGCCGAATCTGTCGCGCTATGCGCCGGCCGGTGGCGTGACCGCCCTGCTGCGCGCGCTGAGCACCTGGGCCTCGCCCACGGCGCTGCTTGCGGCGGGCGTTTCAGTGCGCGTGAGCGGTCCGTCCGATGGCCGTTGGCTGGAGACGTCGTTCCTCGCCGATGATTCCGCCCTCGCCACGACCGGATGGCGACGCACTGGCGCCTTCGACGAGGGGATTGCCGATGCCACGTTGCTCGCCGCGGTTCCGGGCGATGAGACGGCCCGACACTGGCGCCCTCGGCTCGCCCGGCTGGCGGGTCCGCACCTCGTCACCACGGCCTCATTCCTGGCCCGGCGGCATCGCGGCGCATGAAGATTCTCTATCTCGCCTTCGCCGGCACCGATCAGGTGGGTGTGCATCGCAAGTTGGGTGAGCAGGTGCGCGCGATGCGTGCCGCCGGCGCCCACGTCGATTGCGCGGTGTTCGCCGACAGTCGCATCGCGCCGATCCCGCGCGATCTGCCGTACCAGATCATCGATCTGCCGGGGGGTGGGTTCGGTGTGCCCAGTCGTGTGATGGCGTTCTACAACTGCTGGGAGTTGCTGCAGCAGGCGTCACCCGACGTGGTGTACATGCGGTATCCCATCTTCGACGCCCACGCCCTGCGCTTCGTGCGCGAGGCGCCGCCGGTGGTCTTCGAAACCCAGACGATCTTCGCGAATGAAACGACGCCCGAGTCGGCGGCGATCGAAGACAAGTGGGCCCGGCGTGTGTTGCCGGAAACGGCAGGGCTCGTGGCCGTCACCAACGAGATTCTGGCGTATGATCAGGCGCGCGCGGGTGTCGCGCTCGCCGGGCATGTCATGCCCAATGGGGCGGATCCCGCCACCATTCCGTTCACCTCGCCGGCGCTGGCGGCGGGACGCGTGGACGTCGTGTGCGTGGCGTCGTTCTATCCGTGGCATGGCCTCGATCGGCTGATCGTGGGCATGGCCGCCGAGCCCGATGTCACGGACGTCCATCTGCATCTGGTTGGCGATGGCCCCACCATTCCCGCGTTGCGCACGCTCGTGAAGGAGGCGCGCCTGGGGGATCGGGTGCACTTTCACGGCAGTCAGCCGGTGTCCGCGCTCGATCCGTGGTATGCGAAGGCGCACCTCGCGGTGGGGTCGCTGGCCCCGCATCGCGTCGGGCTCAAGGAACTCGCGGCGCTCAAGCATCGTGAGTACGCGCTGCGCGGCCTGCCGCTGGTGTTTGCCGGCGGCGACGCCGACTTCACCGAGTCGGTGCCGTGGACGCGCTGTTTCCCGGCCGACGACTCACCGATTTCTCCACGCACGCTGCGCGCCCTCGCGTTGGCGTGGGCGCCGCTGCCGCGACGGAAACAGATCCGGCAGTGGGCCGAGACGCATCTGTCGTGGAACGCCAAGATTCCCGGCCTGCTGAACTTTCTCGCTTCCCGCCGTCGATGAAGATCACCACGATCCTGGGCGCCCGCCCGCAGTTCATCAAGGCCGCCCCCGTGTCGCGCGCGCTGCGCGAGCGGCACGTGGAGCGCCTGGTGCACACGGGGCAGCACTACGACGCCGCGATGTCGGATGTCTTCTTCGCCGAGTTGGACATTCCCGCGCCCGACCACGCGCTGCAGGTCGGCTCGGCGTCGCACGGCGCGCAAACGGGCCGCATGTTGGAGGCGGTGGAGGCCGTGCTGCTCGCCGAGCGACCCGATGCGGTCCTCGTGTACGGCGACACCAACTCCACGCTCGCCGGCGCGCTGGCAGCCGCGAAACTCGGGCTGCCGTTGGTGCACGTCGAAGCCGGACTGCGCAGCGGGGTGCGTCACATGCCGGAGGAGATCAACCGGGTCCTGACCGACCGCTTGAGTGATGTGTGCTGTTGCCCGAGTCCGGTCGCGGCGGCGAATCTGGCGCGCGAAGGGCTCACGCGCGGTGTCACGGTGGTGGGCGATGTCATGCTCGATGCGCTGCTCGAGGCGGCCGAACGCGTCAATGCCGATCCGGTCGCGCGCGAGGCGCGCCTGACGGCGTGCGGCGTGACCGACGGGCCCTTTGTCCTTGCCACGATTCATCGTGCTGCGAACACGGATGATCCCGCGCGCCTGCGCGCCATTCTCGACGGGCTGGCCGGCTCGCACGCGGTGCTCTGGCCCGTGCATCCGCGTACCCGTGCGGTGCTGCAGCGCGATGGGATTCGGGTGCCCGACAACGTGCAGTTGATCGCGCCGCTCGGGTACCTCGACATGGCGGCGGTGCTCTCCCGCGCCGCGGCGGTCGCGACCGATTCCGGCGGATTGCAGAAGGAGGCGTACTGGATGGGTGTTCCGTGCGTCACGCTCCGCGATGAGACCGAGTGGGTGGAAACGGTCGAGAGCGGATGGAATGCGCTGGTGGATGCCGACCAGGCGCGCATCCAGGCGTGCGTGCAGCGCGCGATGACCGCGCCTCGCCCAACGGCGTCCCGGGATGCGTATGGCACGCGCGGCGCGGCTGCCCGCGTGGTCGCGTCGATCGAGGCGCTGCTCGGCGCCTAAAACGCCGTGGCGAGCGCCGCCGCGGCGCGCGCCACGACGCTGGGCCAATCGTTCCAGCGATCAGGCCGCAGCAGCGTGGTGGATGGGTACCAGATGGAGGTGGTGCCGCGGAGTCCCCAGCGCCAGTCGGGCACGTGCTGCAGCATCACCCAGCTGCGCACACCCATCGCACCGGCGAGATGCGCGATGCCGGTATCGGTGGTGACGAGACCGTCGAGCGATGCCAACCGGTTGGCGGTCGCTTCCCAGGACGAGGTGGGCGGCGCCACGGTGTAGCCGCGGTCGCTCAGTGACGCACGTTCGGCGTCGGTCAGCCCGTGCTGGAGGATCACCCAGTCCACGGCTGGGATGGCCAGCAGCGCGTCGCGGTGCGCCGGATCGCAGTCGCGCGTGGCGCCACCCGGAAAGGCCGGGTTCCCCGCCCAGACGAGCCCGACGCGCGGCCGACCACCGCCGTCGCGTGGTTCAGGGTGCGGTGCGCGGAGGTACGGCACCCGCTCGCCCTGCACGTCGGCACCCAGTCCCAGTCGCGCGGGCAAGGACAGCAAGGGGACATGCCACGCGGTTTCCGGCGGCGCGCCGCGCGGAACCGCCTCGATGCCATTGGCCGCGAAGAGCGACACCGCATCGCGATGGCACTCGACCACGACGCGCCCGGCCCCTCGCGCGGTGAGCCACGGCAGGAAGCGCGCAAACTGAAACTGATCACCGACGCCCTGTTCGCCCGTGACGAGCATCGTGTCGCCGGCGAGTGGCTCGCCGAACCATGGGCGCGCTGCGGTGGCCGGCTCGGGCAGGGGACGGTGCTCGAAGAGCGACCACCCTTCGGCGCTCGCGCCGCGCATCAGCACGGAATACGCGCGCTGGAGCTGCGTGGGCGCGTGCGCCGGGCGGAGCGCGAGCGCTCTCATATAGAAGCGGTCGGCGCCGTCGAGATCACCGAGATCGTGGCGAATCTGGGCGGCGGTGACGAGCAGGGCCGGGAGGCGAGGCGCCAGGCGCACGGCGCGGTCGATGTGTGTCCACGCTTCCTCGGGTTCCCCCAAGACGCGCAGGACGGCGGCGAGCGCACCGAGAGCGGCGCCATCCTTGGGGCGCGCCGCCACGACGGCGCGGGCGCAGACGAGCGCGTCGCGTGGCGCGCCGTTCTCGAGGAGCGCGGCGGCGAGGGCGTGGGCCGTTTCCGGTGCGCGCCAGTCACACGCGGCGACCGCGCGAACGAGCGTGGCCCGGGCCTGCATCGCGCTCCCGGCGAGCCGATACGCATTCGCCACCATCAGCGCGACCGACGCGTCGGTCGGCAGGAGCGTGTGGACCTGCTCGAACGCGTCAGCGGCCGCGCCTGGGTCGCCCCGGTCCAACGCGGCCTGACCGAGCGTCAGCCAGCGTGCGAGTGCCTCAGTCGGATCGGCGGACATCGGCGTCATGTGCCGGCGTGGGCCGCCGATGTGACGATCCCGGCCACCGGTGAACGGGCCGTGCCAGCCGTGTGAGGAAAGGGGGCACTCGATCGTCCGGTGTGCAGACCCCGACTCAAGTTCTTCCGGTCGGGGACGAGACTGTAAGCCGACCGCGATTCCAGACACGAATCCGGGCGAGGCACGGATGCCTCAGAATTCAACATCACGGAGGATATCAGTATGCGTATCAACACGAACGTCGGCGCCATCAACGCTTCCAAGAACATCTTCGTCAACAACATGGCGACGGAGAACAGCATGCGGAAGCTGAGCTCCGGTCTCCGGATCTCGCGTGCGGCTGACGATGCGGCCGGCTTGTCCATCGCGAACAAGCTGCGTACGCAGAGCCGTGCCCTGACGCAGGCGGCCTCGAACGCCGAGCAGGGCGCTGCGATGCTCCAGATCGCGGAAGGTGCGGCCCAGACCATCCAGAAGATCATCGAGCGTCAGAAGGAACTCATCATCCAGCGCGATTCGACCGGTAACAACAGCACCGTGACCGGCACGCTGGGCTCGGAAATCGCGACGTTGCAGACGGAAGCCACGCGTATTCAGAACGACGCGAACTTCCAGGGCGCGAGCGTGTTCGCGTCGCTCTCCTTCCAGGTCAGCGACCGCGCCTCGAACAACACCGTGACGGTGGCGGCCACGCTCTCGTACACGGCCCTCACGGCCTCGTCGACGATTGCCAACGTTGACACGGCGCTCGATACGGTCAACTCGACGCTCGCGTCGATCGGTGCCGGCCAGAACGTGCTCGACTACACGGTGCAGAACTTGAAGTCCGCGGTCGTGAACGTCCGCGCGGCCGAGTCGACGATCCGTGACGCCGACATGGCGGAGGAAATGGCGACGTACACGAAGAACAGCATCCTGAAGCAGGCCGCGGAAGCGATGCTGGCGCAGGCGAACCAGAGCAGCCAGGGTGTCCTGAGCCTGCTGCGGTAAACCGCACGGTTCTCCAGCAACTGAGTGACCCCGGAGTCGGCGACCATGCCGGCTCCGGGGTGTCGGCTTAGCAGCGGTACGACGCCGCCATCGCAGTGACAGAGGGTTCCCGCATGGCAACGAACAACATCAATTTCAGCGGACTGGCGAGCAACATTCAGTGGGGCGACATCGTGGACAGCACGATGAAGGCCTACGAAGCGCGCCTGGTCACGCCCATCACGGATCGCATCACGCTCCGTGACAAGCAGAAGGAACAGTGGACGAAGCTGAACGGGCTCGTGGAGAGCCTGAACAGCGCGGCGCGCAATCTGCGCAAGACGGGCTTCAGTGGTTTCACGACCAATGTGCCGCCCAGTCCGACCACGTCCCGTTCTCTCTTCAGCGCCACCGCCAGTGCCACCGCAACCGCGGGCAAGTACCGCGTCGAGGTGGTGCAACTCGCGGATACCGCCAAGTTGGGTGGCAACAGCGTCGCCGACACGTCGGCCGCGATGGGGCTCAGCGGCGACTTCACGGTGAATGGCGCGACGATCTCCGTGGCGAGCACCGATTCGCTGCGCGACATCCAATTCAAGATCAACGACGCGAACACGAACAGCGGGACGGGGGTCACGGCCTCGATTCTGAGCGACGGCGGTACCGCCGGACGGCTCGTCCTCACCCGTGACACCGCCGGCTCGAGCGGCATCACGCTCACCGACGGGACCGGGGGCCTGACCCGCGAGCTCGGTTTTCAGGACTCCCGTTCGAAGCCCATCACGCTGGCCACTGTGGCCGCGGCCACCGCGCTCGGCCTCAACGTGACCCCGCCGCCCGCGACCATCAAGGTCGGGGGGCGCACGATCACGGTGGACCTCGCGGTCGACTCGATCAGCAGCATTGCCGCCAAGATCAACGCCGCCGGCGGTTCGGCGTCGGTGGAGCCCGAGGCCTACGGCGATCAGACGCGCTATCGCCTCGTCGTGGATGGCAACATCACCGCCGATACGAACGATGCGAATTCGCAGTCGGTGATCGATGGCCTGGGCATGCAGGCAGGCAGTGCAGGGCTCGTGCGCCAGACGGTGCAGAGCGGCACCTTCACCGACGGCAGCGACGCCACGGCCACCTCGGCCACGGCACTCGCCGGGCTCAAGCTCGACGGCCAGTCGGCGAACCTGAGTGTCGGTGACGCCATCAACATTCGCGGCATGCGTGGCGACGGCACCGCCGTCACCATCGGCCTCGTGGTGGGCGCCGGCGACACGGTGCAGACGTTGCTCGACAAGATCAACGATGCCACGAACGGCTTCGGGGGCGGCACCCGTCCGGCCGCCGCATCGCTCGGCAGTGACGGTCGCATTCGCCTGACCGATGGGACCGGCGGTGCGTCGCGCCTGTCGATGTCCATGAGCATCACGCGCGCCGATGGCAGCACCGGCAGCCTGGGGGCCACCACGGTGTCGGTGGCCGGGCGCCCGCGCGAATTGCAGACCGGACGCGATGCCGTCGTGCGCGTCGATGGTCGCGATGTCACGCGCAGCTCGAACACGATCACCGACGCCATCACGGGTGTCACGCTCAACCTGCTGACGGCCGAACCGGGCACGGCGGTGGATCTCACCATCGAGCGCGACCTCAAGGGCGGCGCCGATGCGATGCAGAAGTTCGTGGATGCGTACAACGCCGTCCGCACCTTCTTCGATGACAATCGCAAGGTGGACGCGCCGCTGTACGCCGATTCCCTGCTGCGCACGACGGTGGACAGCTTCACGGCCGCGCTGCGGACGGAAGTGACCAGCAACACGTCCTACGCGAAGCTCGCGACCACGGGCGTGGTGCTCGATCGCTTCGGCATGCTGACGTTCAATGCCGAAACGTTCAAGACGGCGCTGGCCAGCAAGCCCACCGAGATCGAGGCGCTCCTCGGCTTCAGCGGGATCGGCAGTGCCATGGTGGCGGCCACCGACAAGGCGACCGCGTTCGGGACCGGGCTGATCGGCAACCAGATTCGCACGATCACGAACAACGTCACCACGCTCCGGAAGAAGGAAGCCGATGCCAAGGCGCGCCTCGACGAACGCCGTGAGCGGCTCGTCGAGCAGTACACGCGCATGGAAGAAGCCATGGCCAAGGCGCAGTCGCAGAGCAGTGTGCTGACCAACAGCATCAAGGGGCTTCAGGGCAGCTGACGGGTGCCGATACTCCGAAGTGAGCAGCACGATCTGCACCCTCAACACCTGGTCTGATGTCTTACGCGGCGCAAACGGCGAGCTATCGCGACATGGAAGTCTCCGCGGCGACTCCGGAGAAGCTCGTGGTGTTCGTCTTCGAACAACTCGTCGTCAATCTCGAGCGCGCCCGCATTGCGATGGAGCGCAAGGATATCGAGCTGCGCGTGACGGCCCTGCGCCGCGCGCGCGCGCTCGTCGCCGAGCTCATGGCGACGCTCGACTTCGACAAGGGCGGCGCGGTCGCGACGCAGCTTGCCGATCTCTATCAGTACATGATGTTCGAGCTGGTCGACATCGGGCAGCGCGGCGACCTGGTGACCATGCGCAAGCTCGTGAACGTGGCCACCCAGCTGCGCGACGGCTTCAAGGGCGCGGCCGAGCAGGCCGTCTCGCCCGCCCGCCGCACCGCCTGAGGACGCCGCCATGACCTCGCCGGGGCAGGCCCCCGCGTCCCGACCCGATCGGGCCGACACGATGGTCGCCGCGCAGAAGGCGCTCGCCCTCTGCGCGCGGGCGGACGTGCTCGCGCGCGAGGCCAGCACCGCGGCGGGCACCGATGCGTCGCGGGTGCTCGCGATTCTCGAGCAGCGTGACGACATGCTGCAGGACCTCGCGGAGCACCTGGTGACGCTGCGCCACGCGCGGCCCACCGCCGACAGCCCGTTGCTGGCGCACAGCGCGCAGATGCTCGACGAGGCGGACGCGGTGATCGCCGAGGTGTGCTCGGCACTCGACCGTTCGCAGCGGGCCACCGTGGAACTGTTGGCGAAGCTCGCGCGCCGCTCAGACGAGCTGCGCACGGAGCTCGATGCGGTCCAGCGGGCCGGTTCCGCCGGCATGACGTACGCGCGCGAGATGACGCGCGGCGTCGCGCTGGACTTCCGCCGCTGAGCGGGTGGTGCGGCTCGTGACCCCGCACTCGGCGTTCGATGCCATTCTCCGCGAGACGCTCGCGGAGGTCGTGGCGGCCGAGGCGATCGACGCGGCCGACGCCCGTCAGGCGCGGGACGCCGTGGAGCAGCTGCGGCTGCGGGCGGCGCATCTGATCACACGTGACGAAGGCGGCCCGTGGACGACCGGGGCCGCGGTGCAGTTTGCGAAGGAGGGCCCGTCGGGTGGGGAGTCGCCGACGGTGGATATCCGGTTTCCGGCCGCCGTGCGGCCGGTGCCGGACGAAGGGCCGGCTGTCGGAGAGGGGCAGCCAGGACCACTTCCGCGACAGGGACGTCGCATTCCGGTTAATGGAAAGCAGGTCGGGTAAAGTTACGGCCCCAACCTGCCGATAGTCCCTCTGAGGAGGAGGAACCCTTATGAAGATCACAGGCAGTTATTTCGAAGCCCTGAAGCCCACGCCGAACAGCACCACCGGGGTGCAGCGTGCGCAGCAGGAAGTCCAGCAGCCCAGTGCGGCCAAGCCGGCGAAGTCGGACTCCGTCCAGATCTCCGCGGAAGGCCGTCGCATGCAGGCCCAGCAGCGCGACGACAGTCTCGAGCCCGACCGGGTGGCTGAGTTGCGCAACAAGGTTCTGACCGGCGCCTACAACACCCTGGATGTGGTGGATCAGGTCGCCCGTCGCATCTTGACGCGCGGCGATCTGTAGTCGCGCGTCTTCTCAAATGGCGTTTCCAGGAGATCGGCGGTCATGAAGTTCCTCGTGGTGGACGATTCCGCGACGATGCGTCGCATCGTCATCAACTCGCTTCAGCGCATCGGGTTCAACGATACGGTGGAAGCGGGCGATGGGCAGGAAGCCCTCGCCAAGTTCGATCCGTCGATCAAGTTCGTCATCACCGACTGGAACATGCCGAACATGAGCGGCACCGAGTTCACGAAAGTGCTGCGCTCGCGTGACGACGGCCGGCACGTGCCGATTCTCATGGTCACGGCCCGCTCCGTGAAGGAAGACATCCTCACGGCGATGGAAGCCGGCGTCAACAACTACATTGTCAAGCCGTTCACGCCCCAGGTGCTCAAGGAAAAGATTGATGCGCTCCTGCCGGCGGCGGCGGCCTGAGGACTTGCCCAATGACCAGCTCCCGTGCCCAGGAAGTCCTCTATGAGTCCGAGGCGGCGCTCCGTCTCGTCGACCAGGAGTTGACCGGCCTGCACGACGTCCGTGACACGACGCCGCCAGTGCCCACGATTTCGCTCGCCGAATTGCCCAACATTCTCGAACAGGCCAACGCGCAGATCCTCAATGTGCTGGCGCGCCTGCGCGAGAGTCGCGCGGCCCTCCAGACCACGGCGCTCGAGAAGCTCGCCACCACGCACGAAAAGATCCGCGAAGTCACCTCGGCCACCGAGGACGCGGCCATCAACATCATGGACGCGTGTGATCGCGCGACGCAGATGGTGGATGACCTCGATGCCATCGACGCCGCCGAGGCGCCCGATCGCGAGAAGGCCTCGTCGATTCGCGGCAACCTGCGCGACGAGCTCTTCCTGATGATGGGCGCGCTCCAGTTCCAGGACATCACGTCGCAGCAGCTCGCGCACGCCTCGTCGGTGCTCGTCGAAATGGAGCAGCGCCTGCTCGATGTGGCGCGCCTCTTCGACCACAACGTCGACTCGGCGGTGGTGCTCGGGAAGAGCGATGCGCCGGATTCGCAGACGTATGATCCGAATGCCACGATCCGCGACGCCGAAGGGCGTCAGGCGCTGGCGGACCAGATCTTCACGTCAGTCAAGGCGCCCGCGGCGTAAGGTCCCCCCGGCCTCCCGCGCTGGTGCTGCTGACGGCCCGCACATCCCGTGCGGGCCGTCTGCGTTTTCGCACGCCCCACGTCGGAAATCGCGGTAAACCTGTCCCTTCCTGCAGCCGATACTCGCCACTGTGCAGGAGCCCCGGCGTCGGTGCTCCGCGTGGGCCATTCTGCTGGACTGACCGTGTCTCCACTGACTCTTGATGATGCCGCCACGCTGCTGATGCAGCTGGAGGCCACTGACACCGCCGATCTCGCCACGCTGCGTGACGCGCTGACCGATCTGGCGTTCGAGAATCGCGTGCCGCTTTCGGCGCAACCGTTCGTGGCGCGCGCGGCGCGCGTCCTCGGCACAATCGTGAACGGCACGGCGCCCGATGCGGCGGCGGCCATCGCCGATGTGGGCTCGGCACTCGAATCCGCGATGAAGGCGTGTGAGCATGCTCCGCGGGCCGCCGCCGTCGTGGAGACCGCCACGGTCACCGTCGAGGCCACGGCCGGCAACGCCATCGTGGACACGCCAACCGTCGACGTTCACGTCGACGCGTTCGTTGATGTCACGGTCGATGTCGCGTACGATGCCACGCCCAAGCCGCGTCGCCGCACGCCGGGCCGCGGAACCCCCGCGATTCCGGCGCCGGCAATCGAGGCCCCCGCGTTTGAAGCCCCCGCGTTTGAAGCCCTCGCGCTCGCCGAACCCGCGCGCGCCACGTCGAAGGCGCACGACACGGGCTCCGATCAGCTCCCCGATGACGCCGATCGCGATCTGCTCCCCGACTTCATCACGGAGAGCAACGAGTGCGTGACCAACTCGGAAGCCGCGCTGCTGCAGCTCGAAGCGAATCCGAGCGACGAAGAGGCGATCAACACCGTCTTCCGCGCCTTCCACACGGTGAAGGGCACGTCGGCGTTCCTCGGGCTGTCGCGCATCGCCGCCTTCGCGCATGAGGCCGAGTCGCTGCTGAGCCGTGTGCGCGACAAGGAAATCGCATACACGCGTGGCTGCGCCGATCTGTCGCTGCGGTCGGCTGACATGCTCAAGGATCTCCTCAGCTCCGTCGATCGCGCCCTCGCGACCGACGGGCGTCTGCCGCTCCCCGCCGGCTACCACGAGCTGCTCGATGCGCTCGCCGGCTACGACCCCGCTCGCGACGCCAACGGCGTTGCCTTGGCGGCGGTGGCGAAAGATCCCGACGACATCTTTCCCGCGTCTGAGGTCTCTGCCTCCGCGCCCTCCGCGAAGGAAACGGTCGCCGCGCCAGCGGCCACCGAAGCCTCCGCGCCCTCGACGGCGCGCAAAGCGCCGTCCGACGATACGACCATCCGCGTCCGCACCGACCGCCTCGATCGCCTGATCGACATGGTGGGCGAACTCGTGATTGCGCAGTCGATGATCGCCGGCGACGAATCCTTCGGCACGGGCAAGCAGCATGACTTGCTCCGCAAGGTGACGCATGCCGGCAAGATCGTGCGGGAGCTGCAGGACCTGAGCATGTCGATGCGCATGGTCCCGCTCCGTCCGACCTTCCAGAAGCTCGCGCGCGTCGTGCGCGATACCGCGGCCAAGGCGGGCAAGCAGGTGCAGTTCATCACCGAAGGCGACGACGTCGAAATCGATCGCAACATGGTGGATCGCCTGGGCGATCCGCTGGTGCACATGGTGCGCAACGCGGTCGATCACGGTGTCGAATCGCCGGACAAGCGTCAGGCCGCCGGCAAGCCGGGCGTCGGCATCGTGCGCCTGCACGCCTATCATGCGTCGGGCAACGTGGTCGTCGAGCTCAAGGACGACGGCAACGGCCTGCATCGCGACAAGATCGCCAAGAAGGCGATCGAGAAGGGACTCATCGAAAGCGACAAGGGGCTGAGCGACAGCGAGGTGTTCAACCTCATCTTCGCGCCCGGCTTCTCGACGGCCGAGAAGGTCACCGACATCTCCGGCCGCGGTGTCGGCATGGATGTGGTGCGCCGGAACCTCGAGGCCATTCGCGGCCGCTGCGACATCAGCTCGACGCCGGGGCAGGGCACCACGTTCGCCATTCGTCTCCCGCTCACGCTGGCGGTGACCGACGGCATGCTGGTGCGCGTCGGCGAGGAGCGGTTCATCGTGCCCCTCACGCACATCCACATGAGCTTCCGCCCCGAGCCCGACATGCTGTCGACGGTCGTGGGCAAGGGCGAGATGGTGCTGCTCCGCGGCGAGCTGATGCCGGTGATCCGCCTGCATCGCCTCTTCGAGGTGCCGAACGCCATCGAGAACCCGATGGACGCACTGCTGATGATCGTGGGCGACGGGCAGCGTCGCACGGCGCTGCTCGTGGACGATCTCCTCGGGCAGCAGCAGGTGGTGGCCAAGGCCCTGGGCGATGGGCTGGGCAAGGTCGCCGGTGTCAGTGGCGGGGCGATCCTCGGCGACGGCCGTGTGGGGCTCATTCTCGACGTCAACGAGACCGTGGCCCTCGCGCAGACGACCGATACCGTCACGCTTCCGGCGCGCGCGGCATAACCCGCGACGCGCCGAGTGAAGGTCCGCTTCATCCCGACCGATACCTCTCAGGGACGGGCGTCGATGCCCGACTCTTTACACCATTCCAGTTGAGCGAGCCATGAGCACGCATCCCGACAGCGCCACGATCTCCCGCGCCGGCAAGTACCTGACCTTCTTCCTGGCCGGTGAGGAATACGGTCTCGAGATCCTCAAGGTCAGCGAGATCATCGGCATGCAGCCGATCACCCGAGTGCCCCGCATGCCGGAAGCGGTGCGTGGCGTGATCAATCTGCGCGGCAAGGTCATTCCGATCACGGACCTGCGCTGCAAGTTCGGCATGAGCGCGGAAGACACCGAAGACACCTGCATCATCGTGGTGCAGATGCAGGGGATCCAGACGGGCATCGTCGTGGACCGCGTGAGTGAAGTGGTCGCGATCGGCGACAGCGACATCGAGGATGCGCCGACGTTCGGCGCGGGCGTGCACACCGAGTTCCTGCTCGGCATCGGCAAGGCGGGTGGGCGCGTGAAGCTCCTGCTCGACATCGACAAGGTCCTGGCGACGGCCGAGATGGCCGCGCTCGAGGCCGCTCGCGGCGCCGCCGAATAACGCCGTCTTCCTCTTTCGCCGGACCGTTCAATGACCGCGCCACACGCCTCCGCGCTTTTCGCGGAGTGTGAGCTCACGGCGACGCAGTTCGCGCGGATCACGCGCCTGCTGCACGATCACGCCGGCATTCGCATGCGCGAAGGCAAGGAGGGGCTCGTCCGGGCCCGCCTGACCAAGCGCCTGCGCAAGCTGGGCATGCCCGACTTCGACGCCTACCTCTCCTTCGTGGAGCAGGAGCCGGGGAAGAAGGAGTTCGCCGAGATGATCGATGCGCTCACGACGAACAAGACCAGTTTCCTGCGTGAGGCGTCGCATTTCGACTTCCTGCGCGACAGTGTCTTCCCGACGCTGACCGGAGCGGTCCGCATTTGGAGTGCCGGCTGTTCCAGCGGCGAGGAACCGTACACGCTGGCGATGCTCGCGAATGAAAGCTTCAGCGACATCGGCAAGCGGGACGTGCGGATCCTGGCCACGGACCTGAGCCATCGCGTGCTCGCGACCGCCAAGGCGGCCGTGTATCCCGCGGAACACATGGCGGATGTCCCGAATGCCTGGCTGAGCAAGTACTGGGTGAAGAAAGCCGACGCCGGCGGTCGCCCTGCCTATGAGGCGAACCCGTCGCTGCGGCGTCTGGTGCATTTCGCCAAGCTGAATCTGATGGAGCAATGGCCCATGAAGGGGCCGTTCGATGCCATCCTCTGTCGCAATGTCATGATCTATTTCGACAAGTCCACGCAGCAGCAGTTGGTCGAGCGCTACTGGGCGCTCCTGCGGCCCGGTGGGCACCTGTTTGTCGGCCATTCGGAAAGCCTGACCGGACTGAATCACAAGTTCCGGTACGTCATGCCCGCCGTCTACGTGAAGTAACATGGGCACCACCGTCTCTTCCCGCGCCTCGGAGCGCGTCGTCGGTGTGGCCGACCTCAAGGTCTCGAACGTGGCGGGCGAACGGCTGATCACGTACGCCCTGGGCAGCTGCCTGGGGATCGTGGTGCACGATCCGGTGGCGGGGGTGGCTGGCCTGCTGCATGTGATGCTGCCCACGGGCACGATCGATCCGCAAAAGATGGCGGACAAGCCGGCCATGTTCGTGGACAGTGGTGTGCCGCTCCTGTTCAAGGAGTGCTACAAGCTGGGCGCGAAGAAGGAGCGCATGCAGGTGAAGGTGGCGGGCGGCGCCCATCAGGGCGCGCGTGAGGAGGACGACCGCTTCCAGATCGGCAAGCGCAACATGATCGCGCTGCGCAAGCTGCTCTGGAAGAACAACGTGCTCGTGCATGCGCACGAGACGGGGGGCGTGCAAACGTCGCGCACCATGTGGGTGGACGTCGCCAGTGGCGAGGTCACGCTCAAGATCAACGGCACTGAAAGCAAGCTCTGAGAGCGACCTATGGCATTCAACGTACTCGTGGTCGACGACAGTGCCGTGATGCGGCAAATGGTCGTGCGGACCCTGCGCATGAGCGGCGTGCCGCTCGGGCAGGTCCTCGAGGCCGGCAACGGCGAGGAGGGCCTTCACGTCCTGCAGGAGCAGTGGGTGGACCTGCTGCTGCTGGACATCAACATGCCGGTGATGAACGGCGAGGAAATGCTGCGGCGCGTCCGTGGCAATCCCGACACCGAGAATCTGCCGGTCATCGTCGTTTCCACTGAGGGCAGCGAGACCCGCCTGCAGAACCTGCAGGAGCTCGGGGCCACGATTGTTCGCAAGCCGTTCGCGCCGGAGACCCTGCGCGACAATATCCTCCGCGTTACGGGAGTCACGGATGTCGAGTACTACGGTTCAGTCCCTGTCCCAGGCGACGACAGCGACTTTTGAGGAGCTGGCCATGCTGTTCCCCGAGACGGAGCTCTCGGCGGAACAGGCGGCCGCGCCCCTCGATGTGGCCGCGTCGGTGGAATTCCGTGGTCCGATGACCGGGCGGCTCGTGCTGCGCGCGTCGTCCACGATTCTCCCGGAAGTGGCGAACAACATGCTGGGCGCCGATGATGCGCGTCCGTCGGCGCTCCAGCGCGATGCGCTGGGCGAACTGGCGAACGTCATCTGCGGGCATGTGCTGCCGCTGATCGGTGGGGCGGATGCCGTGTTCAATCTGGCGGCGCCGAATCTGCATCTGGCCGGCGAACTGCCGATGCGTGACACCGATGCCCCGACGGCCTCGGTGCAGGTGGGCGTGGAACAGGGCCGCGCCGAAGCCACGCTCTTCATCTTCCCGTGAGCACGTTCCCGTGAGCACGCTCCTGTCTCCGACCGGTCCTGCGACCGCCGCCCCGCTTCAGCGGACCGGCGTGATTCGTGTGCTGGTCGTGGACGACTCCGCCCTCGTGCGGCGCATTCTGTCGGAAGCGCTGCAGAAGCACGACGACATCGAGGTGGTGGGCACCGCCACCGATCCGTACGTCGCGCGTGAGCGCATCGTGCAGCTGCGCCCCGACGTGATCACGCTGGACATCGAAATGCCCCGCATGGACGGACTGAGCTTCCTGTCCAAGTTGATGAAGCATTTCCCGATTCCGGTGGTGATCTGCAGTTCGCTGACGCCGAAGCACAGTGAGACCGCACTCCGCGCGCTCTCGCTGGGCGCGGTCGATGTGGTGGCCAAGCCCGGCGCCTCGATGGCGACGCCTGATGTCACCGACGACCTCGTCCGCGCGGTGCGGGCGGCCTCGCATGCCCGCGTCGCGAAGCGCATCGATCTGCCCGACGCGCCCGCCGCACCCAAGGGTCCGGCGATCGCCACCTTCGACGCGACCAACAAGCTCATCGCGCTCGGCGCATCCACCGGCGGCACGCAGGCGCTGGAGAAGGTGCTCCGCGGCTTCCCGGTGGATGCCCCGGGGACCGTGATCGTGCAGCACATGCCCGAGCACTTCACGAAGAGCTTCGCCGATCGCCTCAACCAGGTGTGCGCGATTCGGGTGAAGGAGGCGCAGGACGGCGATTATGTGGTGCCCGGTCTCGCGCTCGTCGCACCGGGCGGCAAGCACATGCTGCTCCAGGCGAGCGGCGCGCGCTGGGTCGTCCGCATCAAGGACGGTCCCAAGGTCCACCACCAGCGCCCCGCCGTCGACGTGCTCTTCCAGAGTGTCGCGCGCAGTGCGGGACGAAACGCGGTGGGCGCCATTCTGACCGGCATGGGCGCCGATGGCGCTAAGGGGCTGCTGGCCATGCGCGAGGCGGGTGCGTATACCGTCGCGCAAAATGAAGAAACGTGCGTCGTGTACGGCATGCCGCGGGAAGCCGTGAAGCTGGATGCAGCGATTGATGTGCTGCCGTTGGAGCGGGTTGCTGATGCTTTGCTGAGGCAGGTTGCGGCGAAGGGCTAACGGCTGAACGGCGTATACGTGGGGCGCAGACATACGGCGCAGACATAGGGCGCATACAGGAAGCGCGAACGGCGGACGGAACGGCGCGCATGCGAGCTCAGCCTCGTATGCGCGTCTTTTCTTGCGCGGTTCGCGCGGTTCGTATGCGCCGTATGTCAGCGCCGTACGTATGCGCTTTTCGTAGACGCCCCTAGATTCCCCCCATGCAGCGTCTCGCGCTGATCCTCCTCCTCGCTGTCCCCGCCTGTCGCTCCGACGAGCGCATGCGAGCCATGCTCAGCGAGCGAGCTCAGCTGCAGCGGGAAATTGCCGGCTTCCGCGCGCTCGATACGGTCATGACCCGCGGGCTGCTCTCGGATTCGAATGCGATCGTGCTGAGCGTGAGTGACACGGTGCTGCGCACGGTGCTCTCGGCGTCGATGCCCATCGACGTGTCGTTGGCTGGCCAGGTGCAGGCGCGCCTCACGGGGATCACGTTGTCGTTCCGGGGCAACGTGGCGCGCGTGGTGATTCGCGGTACGGCGGTGCGGCGGGAGTTTCCGCGGGCGGCCGCCGATCTGGAGTTGAGTGGCGCCCTCGAGCGCTTTCGCGTGGACAGTGCGGAGGCGCTGCACGCGAACATCCGGTTGGATGAAGCCACGCTCGCGTCGCCGAGTGGGGTGCCGTATGCGTTGGATGGAACGGCCATTGCGCTGCTGCAGATCGTGGTCGATCGCGCGCTGCCGCAGCTGAGTGCGGCGCTGCCGGAGCTCACGCTGCCGGTACGGCTCGATCGTGCCATGAGCCTGCCGGGATTCGGGCCGGAAGGCGCGCTCACCGTGCAGCCGGCACGCGCGGCACTCTCCATGCGCGCGAGCCGCGTCCTGGCGTATCGCAACCGGCTCACCGTGGTGTTGCAGGTGGAGCGGGGACCGCTGCTCACGGTGATGCCATGAGGGGGGCTGCGTGAAGCGCCGCATTGCGAAGTGGGTCATCACGCTGGCGGTGACCGGTACGGCGCTCACCGCGGCCACCACCGCGGGGGTGATCTGGTGGTACCGGGCCCCCGCACTCTCCACCGATCCCCGTGCGCTCGAGCGGGAGATCCTGCGGCTGCGCACCGAACGCGATTCCCTGCAAGAGCACGTGGTGGGCATCGAACGGACGCGCGACCTGCTCGATCGACGTCCCGAGGGCGATGTCCTGCTGGCCCTGCCGACCCCCTTTGTGCAGTCGCTGGCGCGCGACATCATGCGCGGGTGGTTCAGCGCGGTCGACGTGCATCTGCGCAACCTCAGCGTGCAGAAGGCGGGCGATGTGCGCGCCACGTTGCGCTTTCTCGGGCGTCGGCAGGTGGGGAGCTACACGCTGCGCATCACGCTGGCCGATGTGCAGGGGCGGCTCGCATCGGGCACGCCGCGTCTCCGCTTCGCACGAGAGGCGGCGCGCGCCGATCGCATCGACATCACCCTGCCGGTGCGACTCGAAGGCGGCGCGGGGCGCGGCACCGCCGCCTTCACGTGGAATGCCAAGGGACTCGCCAACGGGGTCTGTCGCGACATGAGCGCGGAGCGGCCCATCGACGGCACCGTGACGCCGGCGCAGTACGAAGCGCGCGGCTATCTCCGCCTGCGCGCGACGCCGAGCGGACTGCTCATCACGCCCACCTTTCCGGATCTCGCCATGCGCCTCATGGTGCGGCCGTCGGCCCGATCCGTGGCGGCGCTCGACACACTGCTGTCCTCGCAGGGGAAGCTGTGCAACTTCGCCGTGGAGAAGGCCGGGGTCGAAGGACGGATCCTTGAGCTCGTCGGGCGTGGATTCGAGGTCCGGATCCCGCAGCGGTTCTTCCGCGCCGTGCGGGTGCCGATCACCATCGACGGGGCCGTGCCGATCGCCGGCACGAAGCTGCTGCTGTCCGCGACGCCCGACTCGCTCGTGCTCACGCCGCAGGCCGTGTGGCTCGCGGCGCGCGTCGACATCAAGGGGGCGGTGCGGTAGGCGCCAGCGGCAACGTCAGCGTCGCGACGGTCTCACCGGCGAGACGCGTGATGGAGAGTTCGCCGCCGCAGGCCCGCGCGAATGCCTGCGCCAGCGCCAGCCCCTGGCCGGCACCGCGAATCCCCTGCTTGGTCGTGGTGAACGGCTCGAAGAGATCGCCCACATCGGGGGCGGGCCCCGGTCCGCCGTCCGTGATGACCACGGTGATGTGCGAGGCCGTGGCACTCGTGCTGACGCGGACGGATGACCCGGTGGGCGCCGCATCATTCGCATTGAGCACCAGCTCCAGGAGCGCCTCGCGCAGCCATTGCGGATCGGCCTGCACCACCGCGCCGGACGTCGCCCGCACATCGAACACGCGACCAGTGCCCAGCTCGCTCACGCTGGCGATCACGTCGTGCACCGTGTCGTCGACCGCGACCGCGCCGCGGCGCATCATGCCGGCCCGCGCGAATCGGGTCACCCGCTGGATGTACGCCACCATCCCCTCGGCGGCGCGCTGAATCTCCTCAACGTCCGCGCGCGATGGGGAGTCGGGGGGCAGGTCTGCCAGCAGCAACTCGCTATACGTGCGGACGACCGTCGCGTAGTTGTTCAAGTCGTGCGACAGCCGCCGGGCGAACCGAATCAGGGATGGATCGGTGACTGCATGTGTCGAAGTGCCCATACGGGTCATAGAATACGGGTTGCCCCACGCAGCACAACCATCCCCGCCCCGACCCTCACCGGAATTCCGATGCGCATGTCCGTCTTTTCATCTTTCGCGCTCCTGGCGTCGCTGACCCTCCCCGCCGCGGTCTCGGCGCAAGCGCCGGTCGCCGACCAGATCACCGGCGCGGTGTTGCCACTCCCGAAGGAGATGCGCGAGGGGGCCGGCGTGATGGGTTACAAGAGCGCCGGCAAACTCGAACTGCTCCGTGCGTCGAAGAACGGCATGCTCTGTCTTGCCGATGATCCCGCCGAGGAGAAGTTCCACACGTCCTGCTACGCTGAGACGATGGAGCCCTTCATGGCGCGCGGGCGCGAACTGCGCGCGTCGGGTACCACCGGCGCCAAGGTCGATACGGCGCGCTTTGCCGAAGTGAAGTCGGGGAAGCTCAAGATGCCGACGCAGCCGGCCGCGCTGTATCAGGTGTTCGCCGATGACTTTGACGCGAAGAGCGGGAAGGTGACGAATGGTCGCCAGCTCTTCGTGGTCTACGTGCCCTTCGCCACGCCGCAGAGCACCGGTCTGTCGGCCGCCCCGTCGTCGACGCAGCCGTGGCTCATGCTGCCGGGGACGCCCAAGGCGCACATCATGTTCAGCATGAGCATGTAAATGGCCGTGGCCCACGCGATGCGCCCGCTCACCCGGGCGCGGCTGACCGAGGCGATGAGCGCGCTGCGCGCACGCGATGCGAAACTCGCCGTCGCCATCGATCGCGTGGGTCCGTGTACCCTGCTGCCGCGCCGCGAGGGGACGCACTTCGGTCACCTGGCGCGCGCGATCGTGTACCAGCAGCTCTCCGGTGGTGCGGCGGCCACGATTCACGGCCGCTTTCTCGCGGCGCTGGGCGCGACGGACGGTCACCCTGAGCCGGCGGCCGTCCTCGCGGCGAGCGACGAGACCCTGCGCGCGTGTGGCCTGTCGGTCGCCAAGCTGCGGGCCATTCGCGATCTCGCGGACCATGTCGCCGATGAGCGTCTGCCACTGGGGCACATCGAGACGCTCACCGACGACGAGGTCATTGCCGCGCTCGTCGCCGTGCGCGGCATCGGGCCGTGGACCGCGCAGATGTTCCTCATGTTTCGTCTCGGTCGGCCGGACGTGCTCCCGGTGCTCGATCTCGGCGTCCGGAAGGGCGCCCAACGCATCTACCGAACGCGGGCCCTGCCGGATGCGGCTCGTCTGGAGAAGCTCGCGCGGAACTGGCGCCCCTGGGCGAGCGTTGCCAGTTGGTATTGCTGGCGCGTGCTCGATCTGGAGGACGCCGGCGGCTGGTAGCCGCGCATCGCGGCGTGAGGCACGGGAGTTCGAGGCACCATGATGCATGAGTTTCGCCGGCGCCTGCGGGTGCCGGTTCCGGTGGAGACGCTCTTCGCCTGGCACGAACGCCCCGGCGCCTTCCTGCGCATGTCGCCGCCGTGGGACCTGCCGGAGGTCGTGTCGCATACCGGTGGCATTCGCGATGGCGCGCGCGTGGAGCTGCGCGTGCACACGGGGCCGCTGCCGATGACGTGGCGCCTCGAGCATCGCGACTACGTTCCGAACCGACAGTTCCGGGACATCCTGCTCAGCGGCCCGTTTGCGTCGTGGGTGCATACGCACGCGTTCGCTCCCGACGGGGACGCGGCCAGCACGCTCGAAGACCATATCGCGTATCGGTTGCCGCTGGGCGCGTTGGGCGAGATCGGCCACGGGTTTGCGCGCGATACCATCGAGCGCGTCTTCACATACCGGCACGCGATCCTGGCGCATGACATCGCGCGTCATGCGGCGTTCGCCGATCGGGCGCCCATGCGCATCGCCATCACTGGCGCGTCCGGCTTCATCGGCACACAGCTCGCGGCCTTTCTGAGCACCGGTGGGCACGAGATCGTGCGCATCGGTCGCGGTGCCGTGCGTCCGGGGGTGGTGGACGTGTCGTGGGATCCGCACGCCGGGCGACTCGAGGCGAAGGCGCTCGAGGGCGTGGATGCGGTGATTCACCTCGCGGGCGCGTCGATTGCGGAGCGGTGGAATGCCGAGCACCAGCGCGCCATTCGCGACAGTCGCGTGGAAGGCACGTCGCTGCTGGCGCACACGCTGGCGCAGCTTACGCGAAAGCCACGCGTGCTGCTCTCGGGATCGGCGATCGGCATCTACGGCAGTCGTGGCGAGGAGGTTCTCGACGAGTCGAGCACCCTGGGCACGGATTTCCTCGCCGAGGTGGGCAAGGCGTGGGAAGGCGCCACCGAACCGGCGCAGCGGGCCGGCATTCGGGTGGTCCATCTGCGCACCGGCATCGTGCAAGGGGCGGCCGGCGGCGCGCTGGCCAAGCAGGCGCCACTCTTCAAGGCGTTCGTGGGCGGACCGCTCGGCAGCGGGACCCAGTGGGTGAGCCCCATCGCGCTCGCCGATCACCTCGCCGCCACACATTTCTGCCTCATGCGCGACGAGATCACTGGCCCGGTGAATCTCGTCGCGCCGGAGGCGGTGACCAACGCCGACTACACGCGCGTGTTGGCACACGTCCTCGGCCGACCGGCCATCGCGCCGGTGCCCGCTTTTGCGCTGCGCCTGCTGCTCGGCGAGGCGATGGCGAACGGGACCGTGCTCGCGAGTCAACGCGTGGTGCCGGCGGTGTTGCAGCGTGCGGGCTTCACGTGGGGCTGGCCGACGTTGGAGGCGATGTTGCGGTTGGAGTTGGGCGAGGCGGAATAGCGGAACCCCTCAGGCATCAGTGGGGAGGGATAGAGGGAGTAGGCATCAGGACGGCGGTGGTCCTGACGTCTACTCCCTCTATTCCTTCCCGCTGACACCTGAGGGGTTTCGCCTCCTCGCGGCAGGGACGAATCGCGGACCGCAGCTCTGCGCGTGCGGTAAGATGAGCCGTGCCGAGTCTCCCGCTGACCACCCCCGCCATTCTGCTGCTCGCCTTTGGCGCGCTGCTCGCGATCAGCGTGCTGTTCAGTCGCGCCAGTGCCCGGGTGGGTGTGCCGCTGACGCTGGTGTTTCTGGGCCTCGGGATGCTCGCCGGCAGCGAGGGGCTCGGCGGGATTGCCTTCGGTGATTACAACATTGCCCTGTGGCTCGGCACGGCGGCGCTCACCTTCATTCTGTTCGATGGCGGGCTTCACACGAGCGTGGCCGCGATGCGCGGCGTGCTCGCGCCGTCGATCACGCTGGCGACGATCGGGGTCGCGCTCACGGCGGGGACGATGGCGGTGCTCGGCCACGCGGTGGGGCTGCCGTGGTCCACCGCGTGGATGATCGGCGTCATCATGTCCAGTACCGACGCCGCGGCCGTCTTCTCGGTGCTGCGCGCGTCGGGCGTGCATCTCAAGCGTCGGGTGGGCATGACGCTCGAGCTCGAGTCCGGGCTCAATGATCCGGTGGCCGTCATTGGCACGGCCGTGGTGCTGACCGCCCTGACCAGCGGCGCACGCCCGTCGCCGTTCACGACGGCGGCGGCCGTGGTCATGGAACTGAGCATCGGCGCCGTCCTCGGGATTGGCATCGGGCGTGGTGCCCGGTGGATCATGCGGCGCTTTGTCGTGCGCCCGAGCGGACTGGTGCCGGCCTTCACCATCGCCACCGCGAGTCTGGCGTACGCCGTCCCATCGCTGCTGCACGGCAGCGGCTTTCTCTCGGTGTATCTCGCCGGCATCGTGCTGGGGAGTGAACGGCTGCCGTATCATCACAGCGTACAGCGCGTGCATGATACGCTGGCCTGGCTGAGTCAGATCGGGATGTTCCTCGTGCTTGGGCTGCTGGCGTTCCCCTCGCGCGTGGTCGACGTCATCCCCACCGGTCTGGGGCTCGCCCTCGTGCTCGCGCTGGTCGCGCGTCCGCTCGCGGTCACGCTCTGCCTCGCCCTGTTTCGCTATCGCTGGCGGGATATCGTCTTCGTCAGTCTCGTGGGCCTGCGCGGTGCCGTGCCGATCGTGCTGGCGACGCTACCGGTGATCATGCGTGTGCCACGCGCCGAGTATGTGTTCGACGTGGTATTCGTGATGGTCGTGGCGAACGCCCTGCTCCAAGGCGCGCCCGTCCCGTGGTTGTCGCGGCGGCTGCGGGTCGAAAGCGCCGAGCCGCCGATGGCGCCGGCCCTGCTGGAGATCGAAGGGCCGGCGCCATTCGATCGCGATATTCGTTCGTACGTGATCGATGACGCGTTGCCGATCTGCGGTGCGCCGGTGTCCGCGCTGCCGCTGCCGCCGGAGGTCACGGTGATGCTGGTGATTCGCGGAACGCAGCTCCTGACGCCGGCTGACACGCTCGTGCTGGCCCCCGGCGACCATGTGTATCTCCTTGTGACAGAAGGAGATATCTCGATGGTGCAGCTGCTGTTCGGGAGTCCGGAAAGCGGCTGACGGGCGATGGCGCGGTGTAACTTTTCCGCGCGTGGCTCGTAGGTTTAGGAAACATATGACTGTCGCCATCCTGGATAGCGTCCTGTTCATCGCCCTCGTGGTGGTGGTGGGCGCTTTTGTTTTGAAGGCGCTGGGCTTCACCCCGGCGGGGCTCCGTCTCAAGCAGACGGCGAACCGCAAGCGCATCGATCGGCAGGCTGAGCTCACCTGCCCCATTCACGGGCTGCAGCGCGCCGAGGATCTGGTGCGCTTGCCCACGGGGGAAGCGTTGTGCCCCCGCTGCTATGAGGAGGCCGTTCATGGCCACATCGACTGAAGACACGCTCGGCAATCTTCGTAACGCTTTCGGCAGTTCCATGCGCAACGCCATGACCCCGCCGGATGGTGGTCGCGGCGGATCCTTCAAGCGCTATGCGATGGCGGCCGGCGGCTTGCTGCTCATGTATCTGCTGCTGCGCCCCACGGTCACGTACATCGAGCCGGGGCACGTCGGCATCGTGATCCATCGCGCCGGTGGTGGCGTGGACCCGCAGCCGCTCGGCCCGGGTTTCCATGTGCGCAACCCGATGCTCACGCAGATCCAGGAATATCCGACGTTCATGCAGACGCTGGTGCTCACGCAGGATTCGCGTGAAGGCTCTCAGCAGAACGACGAGATCAATGTGAACTCGGTGGAAGGGCAGCCATTGTCGCTCGATGTGTCGATGAGCTTCGAGCTCAACCCGCAGAAGGTGCCGGCGCTCTACCAGACGTTCCGCACGGATGTGTCGACCATCTCGCATGGCTTCATCAAGCAGGCGGTGCGGCAGTCGCTGCAGGAGGTGGTGGGTGGCGAGGAGATCGCCGCCATTCTCGGTCCCAAGAAGGCCGAGGTGGTGACGCGCACTCAGGCGCAACTCCAGAAGCGGCTCGACAGCTACGGAATTGAAGTAAAGCAGTTCACGCTGAACGAATTCCGCGCGCCCAAGGCGGTGATGGATGCCATCTCGCTCAAGAACGTCATGCAGCAGCAGGCGCTGACGGCGCAGAACGAGCTGCAGAAGAACCAGTTCCAGGCACAGGGCGACAGCATCAAGGCGGCGGGTCGCGCGAAGGCGATCATGGCCGAAGCCGAGGCGCAGGCCAAGGCGAACGAGTTGCTCTCGCGCAGCATCACGAGTACGCTGGTGCAGTACGAGATGACGAAGCGCTGGAACGGTCAGATGCCGCAGGTCACGGGTGGCGCGATGCCGATGTTCCAGCTGCCTGGGGTGGGCAAGCCGCCTGAGTAATCCGGAGTTGCGATGCCGCGTGTGAGTTTCGAGCAGTTACCTGATGATGCGCGCCTGTGGGTGTTCGGGGCGGCGGAGCCCGTGATGGGTTCCGCCGCTTCGGCGATGCTCTCGGCCGTCGATGCGGCGCTCGATCAGTGGAAGGCGCACGGTGCGCCCCTGGTGTGCGCGCGCGACTGGCGCGACGATCGCTTCCTGGCGGTCGCGGCCGACGAACACGCCACCGGAGCGTCGGGGTGCTCCATCGACGCGCTGTTCCGACGCGTCTCCGAACTGGAAGCGGTGGCGGGCACGACGCTGGTCACGAGCGGGCCGGTGTTCTGGCGCGATGCCGCCGGCGTGGTGCAGATGAGTGAGCGGCCGGCCTTCCGTGCACTCGGTGCGTCTGGTGCGGTGACGGGCGAAACTCCTGTGTTCGACACGACCGTGCTGACGGCTGGTGCGTGGCGCACGGCGTTCGAGCGACGCGCGGTGGAATCGTGGCACGCGCGCCTACTGGGGTTGGCCCCGGCTGTTAGACCGTAGGGCCTGATCTGCGGAGGGGCGGAGCAACAGAGCAACGGAGTTTTGTTCATTTGAACTTCTCCGTTGCTCCGCTGCTCCGCCCCTCCGCACATCAGGCACGATCCAAGTCAGCCCAACCAGGCATCGCGTCGAGACGCGACGAACGCATCGTCGCACAGATCAGGATAGAGCGCCGACAGACGCGCGATCATCTCCCCCTGTCCGGGCGAGAGGCGTTCATGGGTATCGAACGTCCACGTGCCGCGCACGAGCCCTTGCCGGCGCAGCACTTCGAGGATGCCGGGTAAGCAGCCCGTGTAGTTGTTGGCCGCGTCGAAGATGACGGCGTTGGCCATGGTCAGGGCCGCGCCGCGCGACAGCCACGCGCGCGGCATCTCGGTGGCGCCGCTCGCGCGCCAGGTCTGGATTTCGCGAAGCATCTCCACCGCACGGTGGGTCCATACGGCCCATTGGCCGAGCAGGCCGCCCACGAAGTGGCGCGTGTACGCGCGGCCGCCGCTGGTGACCGGTACATCGGTGACGAGGTCGGGGATGATCGCGTCGTCGTTGCCCGTGTAGAGCGCGATGTCGTCACGCCCCGCGTCGGCCAAAGCGCGCACCACATCGAGCGTGGCGTAGCGATCGAACGGGGCGACTTTGATGGCGACGACATTCGCGATCTCGGCGAACTCGCGCCAGAAGGTGTAGCCGAGTCGCCGGCCGCCGACGGCGGGTTGCAGGTAGAAGCCGAAGAGCGGAATCGCTTCAGCGACGCGCTTGCAGTGCGCGAGGATCTGCGCATCGGTGGCGTCGCGCCACGCGCCGAGGGAGAGGAGGCCGCAGTGATAGCCGAGCGCGAGCGCGACCTGCGCTTCGCGGAGCGCCTGCGGCGTGTCGCCGATGAGGCCCGCCACGCGCACGAACGGGCGCGGGTCGCCGGCGAGTGCGGCGGTGGCCGTTTCGGCGGCGAGTTCGAGCACGGGGCGGTAGAGCCCGATCGTGCTGTCGTGGATGGGGAAGCCCGTCGTGTGCACGCCAACCGCCATACCGCCCGCACCGGCCGTCACATAGTAGCGCGTGAGCGCGCGCTGATGCACTTCGTCCATCGTACGCGACGGGGTGAGCGCCAGCGGGTGCGCGGGAATGACGTGCCCGGCCTGCAGATGCGCGCGGACGTTGAAGTCAGAACTTGCCATCGCGCACCTCGAACTTCGTGGGCTTGTTGAGCAGGCGCCCGTCGTGCCGGATCCAGTCCACCGCCCACGCGCAGAGCGTGTCGAGTGGCAGGGCGGAGTGGGGCAGCACCGACTGCAGGTGCGAGACGTTGGCGATGAGGCTCGTCTCGCCCTCGGTGCCGGTGAAGACCGGAGCACGACCGGCCGCTGCACCGCACCGATCGGCCACCTCGCGTACGCGCACCACGGGGCCCGTCACGTTCAACGCCACGGCCGGATGCGCGGCCACCGTGAGCGCCCGCAGTGCGAGGCGGTTGGCATCCCCTTGCCAGATCACGTTCACGTGGCCGGTGGTGAGGTCGATCGGTTCGCCGCGCAGCACCTTGCCGGCGATCTCCGTCACCACGCCGTAGCGCAGATCGTTGGCATAGAACAGGCGATACAGCAGCAGCGGACTGCCGGTGCGTCGGGTGACGCTCTCGAAGACGCGTTCGCGCCCCACGCAGCTTGCGGCGTACTCGCCATCGGGGACCAGCGGCGCGTCTTCCGGTGAGCCGCCATCGGCCACCCGCGAGCGGCCATACACATTGCCGGTCGAAAAGCACACGATGCGCGATCCGGCGTACCGTTCGGCGGCGTTCACGCTCGCGACCACATTCTGCGTCCACGTGCCCACCGGATCACCCGTGGTGCCGAACTTCTGCCCCGCCATCCACACCACGTTGGGCGCGTCGGGGAGCGCCGCGACCACGCGTGGGTCACTCAGGTCGGCATGCAGCACGGTGATCCCGGCTTCGCGCAGGCCGTTCGCCACCCGCGCATCGCTGAAGCGTGACACGGCGATCACCCGTCGCTGCGGATCGGGGAGCGCGCGGCGCGCCATGCGAGCCACGGTGGGGCCCATCTTGCCGCCGGCGCCAAGGATCAGGAGGTCGCCGTCGAGCGCTTCGAGCGCTTCGACCGTCTCGCTATCGGGGGCCGACAGGCGTGCGTCGAGCGACTCCTCGTTGCGCGGGCTGTCGCGCATGCCGCGTCAGGTGGAGGTGGCCGCGGAGGTCGCCGCTGGCGCCGACATCGCGATGCCCAGTTCGGCCGCGAGCGCCCGACGTCCCACGTCGATACGATCCCGCGCCAGCTGCTTGAGGCGCGGAATGTCGGCCGTCGTCATGCCGGTCGTATCGATGGGCTCGAGCACCTGCGCCAGCGCGCGGGCGCGCAGAAAGCGAAACGTGCCCTTGGCCATCGCGTTGCGCGTGCCGGCCACGGCGATGGGGAGAATGGGGGCGCCGCTCTCGACCGCCAGGCGGAACGCGCCGTCCTTGAACGGCAGCATCTCGTGGGTCTTGGAGCGCGTGCCCTCGGGGAAGATCATCACGCTCACCTTCTTGGCGAGCCGGTCACGACACTGCGCAATGGCGTTCAGCGTGGAGTCGCGATCGCCGCGCACAAGTTTGATGTCGCCGGCCATCTGCATCATCCAGCCCATGCAGGGGATCTTGAACATCGTGTCCTTGCTCAGCCACTTCATCTCCCAAGGGAAACAGCTGATGAGAAACACGTCGGCGTAGCTCTCATGATTCGCGATCACGACATACGGCCGGCGCGGGTCGGCCAGCGAGCCGCGCACATGGAAGTTCCAGCGCAGGTTGAGCCGCATGGCGGTAACGCCCACCAGACGGAATGCGCGACCCGCCGCATATCGCCCCTTGTCGAATGGCGCGGTGAACAGCCACACGATCGCGACGACCGGCGTGCCCAGGATGACGACGCTTACCGTTTCGAACCACGCCCACCAGTTGATCACCGTACCCAGCATCAGGATCCCTGCGCAGAAGACTCGGCCACCGCTTCGGCCGCATGACGTTTGAGGCGCGCCACCATGGCCTGCAGCCCGCTTTCGCGCGCGCCGAGCCCGATGTCGCTCATCAGCTGCCGCACGTAATCGCCCGGCAGCGCCAGCGTGACCGCCGGCGGTTGGTTGTTCACGGCCGCAAAGGTAATCGCGAGCACCGCCGCCACAGTGGGGCTCTGGCGCGCGTTCACGTCGGCGTAGAAGTGCAGGGTGCCGTCGGCCTCTCGCTCCGGAAAGAGATCGACCCGCGTCTGGCACTCCGGCACCGTGTAGTGCTCACGCGGCAGCGCGGCGAACCGCTCGGGTAGCGGTTCCAGCTTCTTCGACCACCCGAGCAGTGCCTGCATCTTGTCGTCCCGGCTGAGCAGCCGGAATTGCCGCAGTGTCTTCTCGAGCGTGGGCGGGAGGGTCGTCTCGCTCATGCCCGGAATCTAGCGGATCGGCTATCGCTGCCGGGGCAGGTCCGCCGCCGGGCTCCGGTTGAAGAAGCCTACGGGCCGAATGGCAAAGCCGTGCCACGCCACCGGCATCACCGGCCAATCTTCGGGGCGTGGGACGTGGTGGAAGCCCAAGGTGAGCCAGGTGACCACGTCGGTGTTGGCGATGGCGCGATTGGCCTTGGTCCACTGTGGCAGGCCGGCGCCCGCCACCGAGTTGGTGGGATAGTCGCCGCCGGCGAAAAGCTCCGTGGGCGAGTAGGGCGTGGTCCAGAGGGTATGGTCCACAAAACCGGCGCGCTGGCGCATGTAGTCGTCGGGGCTCATGAGCGACATCGCGCCGTGCCCTTCGATCTCGAAGCCCACCGGCCAGCCGAAGGCGTTCTTCTGCGCCGGGTTCACGATGCGCCACACTTCCGGCGCGGTCATGGGTGACATGCGCATGCCGTCCTTCTCGGTGGCGGCGGTGAGCGTGTTCACCGTCCAGATGCTGCGACGCGGATTGCTCGGCGGCAGCGTGGTGGTCTTGAGCTGATCCACCATCAGCGAGTTCGTCGGCCCGTCCACATCCATGTCGAGGCGGAACGAGAAGAAGTGGCTGTGGTTCACGCCGATCAGCTTGTCGGCAATCATGCGCCCGAAGTCGTTGTCCTTGGGCGTGCCCGTCGCCGCCTTCACCTGGTCCATGCCCGTCGCACCGACGTTCACGACGATTGCCCCGTCCTGCTGGAAGACCCAGTCGAAGAGATAGTCGTAGTTGCCGGCGTTCATGTACATGCGCAGCACGAGATCGGTCTTGGTGCGCGCTTCGTTGAGCTGCCCACCGCCACGCGTGTGGCGCCACGCCACGTCACCCGCGCTGCGTTCGAAGAGGCACGCAGTGCGCTGCCGCTCGCGCGGGGCGCCCTTGTCGGTCACGACGTAGTGGTTGAAATACGTCGCGTAGAGTGGGCACTCGATGCCTGGCTCAAGCGAGCTGGCAATGCCGCCAAAAACGGCGGGATACGTGCCGAGATCGAAGTAGCCCTGATAGTTCCACGGGTCATTCGGATCCATGTACGGCACGAAGAGCTCCGACAGCGAGCCCTGATACATCACCGAGCGATCCTTGCCACCATCGGCGTACTTCACCTGCGAGATCACGAGACCGCGACGCATGTCCATGCGGAACTGAAACTTCCAGTTCTGCCAGCTCACCTCGTGGCCGTTGAGCGCGTACGTCGCCCCTTTGGGTTGCACCATCTGCACTTCATTCACCGGCGCGCGCGTTGGGCCCAGCTCTTCCGGCGCGTGTCCATCGGGGAGGCCGCTCCGCTGGCCGCCGACATCCACGATGCGCAGGATCTTGTTGTTGGTCATGTCGACGACGATGACGAGGCCATCGATCGCTTCGCCGTAGCCGCTTATGCGCCCCTTGTCGTCGCTGCAGGTGAGATGCAGGACGCGCAGGTTGCGCTCTTCGGGGAGATCGAAGTACCCGTTGTTCTGCGGGTCGCAGCTCACGTGGGTGAAGTCGGTGATGCCGCGCTTCTTGAGGGCGTCAACGACGCGCTTGTCCTTCATCGCCAGCTCACCGGCGGCCCCGAACTCGGCGAAGCTCGTCATGTACTGCTTGGCCGGCAGCGCGTTCCAGGTGAGCAGCTTCTTGTTGGTGATGTCCACCGTGGCTTCGTAGCCGAGCTTGCCCTGCGTGAGGTGCACGGTGGCTTCGCGCTTGAGCGGCTGACCGGGGCGCCAGGCGAGCACCTCGCCCTTGGCCGGCTCCTTGAGCCCTTCGAACAGGATCCGGAAGGTCGAGTCCAGTTTGCCGGACGCCTGCAGGGCATCGTAGATGGCCCAGTGCTCGCGCGCCGAGAGCTGGTCGAGTGGGTGCATCGGCGTCTGGGCCGACGCGCGCGAGGCGGAGGCCAGGGCGCCGCCCAGGACAAGGGCGATGCGCGGCCAGGTGGTACGAAGGGTCATTGCGGTGCCTCGGGAAGACGAAAAGGAGGGGTACTCGGTCGCAAATGTGCGTGCTGTGGGCGCGCACGTCCAACCTGGGTCACTCGCACCTTCCCCCGGTCGGTCCCATCCGTCACTGTTGAAGCATGCGCATGCGCTTGGTTGCACCCCTCCTGCTGCTGGCGGCCTGCCAGCGTGCGGCGGCGCCCGATAGTGCGGTGGGCACCCTCGAGATGGTGGAAGTCGATGTCGGCCCCCTGCAGCCGGCGCGCGTCGTGCGCGTGTTGGTCAATGAAGGCGACGCGGTGCGGGTGGGCGACACGCTCGCGGTGCTCGGAACGCCCACCCTCACCGCGGCCACGGCGCAGGCGGAAGCACGGGCGGCGGCGGCCGAGCAGAGTGCCCGCGAACTGGCGAGCGGCTCGCGTCCGGCAGAGGTGCAGCGTGCCGAGGCGGAGCTCGCGGCCGCGACCGCGGAGGCGGAGCGTACCGCAGCCGATGTGGCGCGCCTTGATCCGCTCGCGGCCAAGGGCGATGTGAGTCGCGCGGTGATCGACGCGGCCCGAGCCGCTGCGCGCGTGGCGTCGAGCCGACGCGACGCGGCCCGTGAAGCGCTCCGGTTGGTGCGTGAAGGCGCGCGCACGGAGCGGCGGCAGGCGGCCGCTGAGGAGGCGCGCGGTGCGCAGGCGGCGGTGGAGATGATGAAGGCCACGGCGAATGATCTCGTGCTCATCTCGCCCGTGGCCGGGGTGGTGTCGAGCCGCAATGTGGAGCCCGGGGAAGTGCTCGCTGCCGGCCAGAGCGCGATCACGGTGGGGCAGCCATCGCGCCCGTGGGCGCGCATCTACGTGGGACCCACGGTGCTGCCGCGGCTCACGAGCGGCGACACCCTGGTCGCGCAGCTCGACGGTGACACGACGCGCTTCCGCGGGCGTATCACCGCGATTGCCACCAAGGCCGAGTACACGCCGCGGGTGGCGCTCACCGAACAGGAGCGCGCCGATCTGTTGTTCGGCGTGAAGGTGGAGTTCGCCGATACGACGCACCGCTTGCGGGCGGGACTGCCGGTGACGGTGCTGCTGCCGGCGCCCAGGCGCTGAGGCGCGCGTGACGGGAGGTGTGGGTTCGGCCGCTGCGGTGGTGCATACGCAGGCGCTGCACAAGCGCTTTGGGGCGCTCATCGCGGTGCAGTCGCTCGATCTCGACATTCATCGCGGTGAGGTCTTCGGCCTGCTGGGGCCCAACGGCTCGGGCAAGACGACCACCATTCGCATGCTGTGCGGGCTCGTGTTGCCCACGAGCGGCACGGCGCGCGTGGCGGGCTTCGACATCACGACGCAGGCCGAGCACGTGCGGAAGCGGATCGGCTACATGTCGCAACGCTATGGGTTGTACGACGAACTCACCGTCGCCGAGAATCTCCGCTTCTATGCATCGGTGTACGGCCTGGTGGGGCGTGAGCGCGAGGATCGCCTCGCGGCGCACATCGTGCGCCTCGGTCTGTCCGAGCGGGTGGGACAGCGCGCCGGCACCTTGAGCGGCGGCTGGAAGCAACGGCTCGCGCTCGCGTGCGCCACCGCGCATCACCCGGATCTGGTCTTCCTCGATGAGCCCACGGCCGGTGTGGATCCAGCGGCGCGCCGCACCTTCTGGCAAACGATCTACGATCTCGCGCAAGACGGCACGACGATTCTGGTGACGACGCACTACATGGACGAGGCCGAGCGGTGCCAGCGGCTGGCCTTCCTGAGTCGCGGCGCGCTGATCGGCCTGGGGACCCCGCGGGAGATCACCGAGCAGTTCGGCGCGAAGAGCGTCGAGGATGTGTTCGTGCAGCTGCAGGAGCAGGACGCGAACTTCACGGGCGTGTATACGTCGGGAGCACGCCCGTGAGCTGGCGCGACCGCATCCGGACGTGGACCGCGTGGCCGATGCTGTGGAAAGAGTTTCTGCAGCTGCGTCGCGACCGCATCACGTTCGGCATGATGACCGGCTTGCCGGCGGTGCAGCTCCTGCTCTTCGGGTACGCGATTCAAACCGACGTGCGCAAGTTGCCGACGGTGGTGGTCGATGACTCGCGCACGAGCGAAAGCCGCGCCCTGATTCAGGTGTTGGAGAACACCGACAACTTCAAGGTCGTGGCGAGGGTGCCCGATCGCCTGGTCGCGAAGCGGTGGATCGAAACGGGGGCGGCGCGCGTCGCGCTCGTGATTCCCCCGGAGTATCAGCGCAACATCCGTGGTGGCCACACGGGGGTGGCGCAGCTGCTCATCGATGCCGCCGATCCGCAGTCGAGTGGCGCTGCCATCTCGGGCGCGCAGCTGGCCGCCGCGGCACGATCGCAGCAACTGCTCGCGGCGCGCATCGCGGTGAGACCACCGGTGGAGCTCCGTGTGCGCCCGTGGTACAACCCGGCGCAGAAGAGTGCGGTGTTCATCGTGCCCGGCATCGTGGGCATCTTGCTCACCATCACGATGACACTCATCACGAGCACGGCCATCGTGCGCGAACGCGAGCGCGGCACACTCGAGCAGCTCATCGTGACACCCATCGGCAAGGCGAGCCTCATGCTCGGCAAGCTTGTGCCGTTCGTGCTCGTGGGCTACGTGCAGATGACGGTCGTGCTGGTGCTCGGCGTGGTGTTCTTCAAGATCCCGATCGCCGGCAGCTTGCTCCTGCTCTACGCGCTTTCCCTCGTGTTCATCGTGGCGAGCCTCGGCGTGGGGTTGCTCATCAGCACGGTGGCCAAGAGTCAGGTGCAGGCGATGCAGCTGAGCTTCTTCTTCATGCTGCCGAACATCCTGCTCTCGGGATACATCTTCCCGCGCGCGGCGATGCCGCTGCCGGCGCAGTACTTCGGGCTCGCGCTGCCGCTCACGTACTTCCTGGACATTTTGCGCGGCGTGCTGCTCAAGGGTGTCGGTGTCGGTGACCTGTGGCGGCAGCTGCTGGCGTTGTCGGTGGCGGCGGTGCTGCTGTTCACGGTGAGTGTGCGGCGGTTCTCCAAGACGCTGGATTAGGCGGACTGGCTTGAACTGATCACGCAGAGAAAAGGGGAAAAGGAGAAATCCTCGGCACGCTCCGAGCGCGGCCGAGGATTTCTCCTTTTCCCCTTTTCTCTGTGTGATCTGTTCCTACAGGGCCTGCTGGACCACGGCACTGGAGGGCTTCTTCATGAACAGCAGCGAGTACACATACGAGACGGCCACGACGGCGCAGATCGCCGCGGCGCGATAGGCCGTGGGCGCCAGCGCAAACGCCGCGTAGCAGCCCACGGCGCGGGCAATTGCGTGGCGCAGGCCGACCGGATCACCGGCGGCCCAGCCATACGGGATCCAGATCACGCCGGCGAGGATCCCCATGCCGAGGACCACGAGCGTGGGGTCGTGCGCGAGGTTCGCGCCAGTGACGATTACCGGCACCGTCACGCCGATGCCCGCGATCGACGCGAAGAAGAGCGACATGAGCGGGTTCGTGTTCTTCGCAAACAGATTGCGACCGCGCAATCGCTCGAGCAGAAACGCGAGCGGCATGATCAACGCCATCACATAGAGCGCGAGCATGCCCACCATCGATGGCGGGAGCATGGGCGCGCCGATGCCGAGGGCCGACCACACGATCAGGCCAGCGAGCGGCATCGATTGCGTGCTGGTGCGCAGGAAGTCGGCACGCAGCTCGCGAAGCGGGCGGGAGTCGTCGAGGGTCATGTGGGCGACTACGCCGGGCGCCGATACTCGGTTTCGGCCCTCCGCCTGATCAACAACGCTGACCCGTTGAAACTCCAAACAGCTCACAACAAAAGCTCGTCGGGGGCCACGGGGACACGGGGGGCACGGGGACTACACGATGCTTCCCCGTGGCCCCCGTGGCCCCCGTGGCCCCGTGATCCCCGACGAGCTGTTTGAGGTGAGGCGGGAACGCTTAGCTGTGTCCGCGCACGGCATGCGGACGATACGGCGCCTCAAGCAGCGCGATCTCGTCTGCCGTGAGCACCACATCGACGGCGGCGATCGCATCATCGAGCTGCGCCAGCTTCGATGCGCCCACGATAGGCGCCGTCACGACCGGCTTGGACAGGAGCCACGCCAGTGCGACCTGGGCCATCGGAATGCCGCGGCCTTCGGCGACGGTGCGCACGGCTTCGACGATCGCCCAGTCGTTCTCGTCTTCGTAGAGCGTGTGGCCGTACGTGTCCGTTTCGGCGCGCGTGCTCGCGCTGCGATCGGTGATCGAGCGGCGCGTGCCGGCGAGGAGGCCGCGCGCGAGTGGGGACCACGGCAAGGCGCCCACCCCTTCCGAGACGCAGAGCGGAATCATTTCGCGCTCTTCTTCGCGATAGAGCAGGTTGTAGTGGTTCTGCATGGTGGCAAAGCGCGCGTAGCCCTTCGCGTCGCTCGTGCTGAGCGCCTTCGCGAACTGCCACGCCCAGCCGGAGCTTGCGCCGATGTAGCGCACCTTGCCGCTCTGCACGAGATGGTCGAGGGCGGCGAGCGTCTCCTCGATCGGCGTCTTTGGATCGAAGCGATGGATCTGATAGAGATCGATCGTGTCGATGCCCAGCCGCTTGAGGCTCGCTTCGCAGGCCTGCACGATGTGCTTGCGCGACAGGCCGGCCATGTTCTGCCCCGGGCCCATGGCGTGGAAGACCTTGGTCGCGATGACCAGTTCTTCGAGGCGGCCGTACTCGCGGAGCGCGCGGCCGGTGACCTCTTCGCTCACGCCGAGCGAGTACATGTCGGCGGTGTCGAAGAAGGTGATGCCGGCCTCGACGGCCTTCTTGAAGAAGGGGCGGGCGTCGGCCTCGTCGAGCACCCAGGGGCGCCAGGCGGAGGTGCCGTAGGTCATGCAGCCTAGGCAAATCCGGGAGACGGTCATCCCGGTGGAGCCGAGGGTGGTGTAGCGCATGGGCCAGGTGGTCGGAAAACGGGAAAACCGGACCTCGGGAACCGAAAGGCCCGTACGTCGCTAGAATCTACGAAGCCTTTCGACCCCTAACTGGCCGCCGCATGCTCATCCGCCGCCCTGACGACATCAAGAGCTCCGAGATCACCCCGGAGTCGCTGTACCAGAACCGCCGCGCGTTTTTCGGCACTGCCGGGGCGCTGGCGCTCGGGACGGCCTTGGCGCCGGACGCGCTGCAGGCGCTGAGCGCGACCGGGACCGGGACCGGACGCGGGACGCAGGACGAGAAGCCCAACTCGTACGAGGACATCACCTCCTACAACAACTTCTACGAGTTCGGGACCGACAAGGAGGATCCGGCGCAGAACGCGCAGGGGTTCAAGACCACGCCGTGGTCGGTGAGCGTCGAGGGGCTGGTCAAGAAGCCGCGGCCGTTCACCCTCGATGAGCTGATCGGCAAGCTGCCGGTGCAGGACCGCGTCTATCGGATGCGCTGCGTGGAGGCGTGGTCGATGGTGATCCCGTGGAACGGCGTACAGCTCAAGGATGTGATCAACCGGTGTGAGCCGCTGCCGGGGGCCAAGTTCGTGGAGTTCACCACGCTGTTCGACCCGCGCCGGATGCCGGGACAGAAGAGCCCGGTACTGCCGTGGCCCTACAAGGAAGCGCTGCGGCTCGACGAGGCGAACCACCCGCTCACCCTGCTGGCCACCGGGATCTACGGGAAGGCCATTCCACCCCAGAATGGCGCGCCGCTCCGCTTGGTGACGCCGTGGAAGTACGGCTTCAAGGGGATCAAGTCGATCGTGAAGATCCGGTTCACGGACAAGATGCCCAACACGACGTGGAATGATGCGAACCCGAGCGAATACGGGTTTTACGCCAATGTGAACCCCACGGTGGACCATCCGCGGTGGAGTCAGGCCAAGGAGCGGCGGATCGGTGAATTCCTCAAGCGGAATACGCTGATGTTCAACGGCTACGCCGACCAGGTGGCGTCGATGTACGCCGGCATGGACCTGCGGAAGAACTACTGATGCGGCGGTGGCTCCGGCCGGCGTTGTGGGTGCTGGTGATCGCCCCTATTCCGGTCATTGTGGCCTTATTTGTGCTCGGGGATCTCGGCGCCAATCCGATCCGGGAAGTGGAACACATGACCGGCGAGTGGGCGCTCCGCTTTCTCGCCGCGTCGCTGGCCGTTACCCCCCTCATGCGCCTCACCGGCGCCGGCTGGTTGGTGGCGGAACGTCGTTTTCTGGGGCTGGCCGCGTTCTTTTGGGCGTTGGGCCATCTGCTCGTGTATACGGTCCTCGACTGGTTTTTCGACTGGCCGGAGATCTGGAAGGACATCCTGAAGCACTGGTACGTGACGCTCGGGATGCTCGCCTTTCTGCTGATGATCCCCCTCGCGCTGACCTCCACGAAGGCGTCGATCAAGCGTCTCGGGGGCAAGCGGTGGACCGCGCTCCACCGGCTGGTCTACGTCAGTGCGGTCGCCGCCTGCCTGCATTTCTTCTGGGCAGTCAAGAAGGACGTCAGCGAGCCGATCCTTTATGCAGCGGTCGTCGCTGCGCTCCTCGCCTCCCGGTTGGTGTGGCGAGGGGGGCGGCGATCGTCGGTGCGTTCGGGACCCGGGAGTGCGGCGACGGAGCCGGCGGGGTGACGACGGACCCGGTGGCCTGAGCTTCGGCTCGGTGGCTGCCTTCCCTGGACGTCATTCGACATGCCCCTCGCGACCGACGCGCCCTCGCGTCGACCCGAACAACCGAACGAGCCGGACACACCGCGCGCGCCGCTGGGCGATGCGACGGTGCGGGCGGTCGTATTCGGTCATCGGCCGGATCGCATCCTGCTCGGGGGGCTGATCGGTGCGGGCGCGCTGCTGACCACGTGGTTGGCCATGCGCCCCGACACCGGCGCCGTGGTGCGCGGCGCGAGTGTCCTGCTGCTGCTGCCCCTGGTCGCGGCGGCGGTGGGACTTGCGCTGCAGGCGAGCCGCGAGCTCGCGCTCGATCGCGGGACGCGCCGCTTCTGGCGAGTCGCGGCCGCGGCCATCGCGCTCCTTCCGTTCGAACTGTATCGCGACGCGTTGGGTGGTGGGTCCTGGCCCATGGCCGCCGTGGCGCCGCTGACGTTGTCGGGGCCGTTGCTCTTTCTGGCGGCGATGTGCTGCCTGCCCAGCGCGCCGCGCACGCGCATCGACCGTCTGCGCCTCGCGCTCGACGTGGTGACGGTGGCCGCCGGTGGCGCACTGCTGAGTTGGTACACGCTGGACACGACCGCCGTGCTCGACGCGGACCGCGCCCGCTTCGTCCTGCTGCACGCCGAAGCGGTGATCGACGTGGTGATCGTGGTGGTGCTGGCCGCCTTCTGGCGACGGACCGTGCTGCAGCATCGCGCCAACGTACTTGTGCTGCTCGCCGGCGTGTTCGTCGTGCAGTTCCTCGGCCATGTGGCCGCGGCGGGCATGCAGCCCGACGGATCGATCGGCGTGATGCAGGTGGTGAGTCCGGTGGCGATGGTCATGACCGCGGCGGCCGGATGGCTGGCGAGTGCCACGGTGCTCCATCGTGATCTGCGCCCCGTGTCCAAGCGCGTGGATCTGGCGACGACTGCCATCCCCCTCGCGGCGGCCGTTCCGGGCGTGGTGCTGCTCGCGCGGCACGTGCTTGAGGAATCGAGCCCGTCGCTGGATGTCCTGCTGGTGGGGGCGCTCGTGCTCATGGCGCTGGCCTTCGCGCGCCAGTGGGCCGTGACGCGCGAGGCGGTGAGTCTGCTCACGGAAAGCGCCGCCCGCGAAAACGAGGCGCGCTTCCGGGCGCTGGTGCAGCACTCGAGCGACGTGATCATCATCGTGGATCCCGACGGGACGATCCGCTACGTCAGTCCGTCGATGGCGTCGGTGTTCGGGCACGATCCGACGCGCCTCGCGGGCACGTCGCTCTTCGACCTGTTGCACGAGAACGACCGCAAGGTGGGGCGTGAGTTCCTCGAAGAGCTCACGCGGGTGCAGTACCGCCCCGAAGCGGCGTCGCCCGGTGTGCTCAAGCGCGAATGGCGCCTGCAGCATGCGAGCGGCGGCTGGATGACGGTGGACAACGTCGGCACGAACCTGATGCGCGAGCCCGTCATCAACGGCTTGGTGCTCAATACGCGCGACGTCACCGAGCAGAGCCAGATCAAGCAGCAGTACATGCATCAGGCGTTTCACGATCCGCTCACGGATCTCGCGAATCGCTCGCTGTTCCTGTATCAGGTCGGGCACGCCCTCGCGCGCAGCATGCGACATGGCAATCGCGTCGCGGTGCTCTTCCTTGATCTCGACAACTTCAAAAACGTGAACGACTCGCTCGGGCACGTGGCCGGCGATCGATTGCTGGTGGACGCGGCGCGTCGGCTGTCGCTGTGCGTGCGCGACACCGATCTCATTGCCCGCCTGGGCGGCGACGAGTTCGCGGTTCTGGTGGAAGACTGCGCGAGCGATGATGATCTGTTCGTCGTGGCCGACCGTATCCACACCGCGTTGCAGCGCCCGTTCACGCTGAGTGGCAAGGAAGTCTTCGTGAACGCCAGCATCGGCATCGCCCGCGCGACGCAGGGCGAGTCGAGCGACGACGTGGTGCGCAACGCCGACGTCGCCATGTATGTGGCCAAGACGCGCGGCAAGGGGCAGGTGGCGCTCTTCGAGCCGGCGATGCACAAGGCGGCGCTCGATCGCCTCGTGGTGGAAGCCGACCTGCGGACGGCCATCGATCGCGAGGAGTTCTTCCTGCAGTATCAGCCGATCGTGGAGCTCACCACGGGGCAGATCATCGGTGCCGAAGCGCTGGTGCGCTGGATCAGCCGCGATCGCGGCCTGGTCTCGCCGATGACGTTCATCCCCATCGCCGAGGAGACCGGGCTCATCGTGCCGCTCGGGCGCTGGGTGCTTCGCCGCGCCTGCCGCGAGGCGCAGAAGTGGACGCGCGAGCGGAAGCAGGCGCTCCGGATCACGGTGAACCTCTCTGGGCGTCAGCTGCAGGATGCGGGCATCGTCGAGGACGTGGCCAGCGCGCTCGAAGAGTCGGGGCTCGATCCGGCGCAGCTGACGCTCGAGATCACCGAGAGCATGCTGATGCACAACACCGACGTCTCGATGGAGCGGCTCACGGCCCTCAAGGCGCTGGGCGTGTCGCTGGCTATCGATGACTTCGGAACCGGTTATTCTTCCCTGAGCTATCTGCAACGCTATCCAGTCGACATCCTCAAGATCGACAAGGCGTTCGTGGACGTGATCGACAAGGGAGGCGATGGACCGGTGCTCGCGAGCGCAATTGTGGCGTTGGGTGAAACGCTGCGCATGAATACCGTGGCTGAAGGGATCGAGACGGAGGCGCAGCGCGCCCATCTCATCTCGCTCGGCTGCGAGCTCGGCCAGGGCTACCTGTTCTCGCGTCCGGTGGACGCCGAGGATTTCTGGGAGCTGCTGGCTACGCGGGGCGCGAAGGCGCCGTTCGTGGCGCGCAGTAAGTTCGCTGCGTAAGGGCGGCGGGAAGGCGCCGGGGAAGGCTGTGGCGCGGCCGGTGGCGAAGACGGTGGCCAAGCCGGTGGTGAAGGCGCCGGCGAAGCCGCGCGTCCATGACGCGTTTGTCGTGTCGGCGCCGGGACTTTCCGAGCTGGTCGCCGCGGAGTGCACGGCGCTTGGCATCGCGCCGCGCGAGGTGACGCCATCGGGCGTCTCGGTGTCGGTCGACGACGCGGGGTTGTTCGCGCTGAACGCGCAGCTGCGGATTGCGTCGCGCGTGATCGTGCGCCTCGCCGAGTTTCCGGCGCGCGACTTCGCGACGCTCGAGAAGCAGGCGGCGCGTGTGGCGTGGGGGCGCGTCGTCGCGGCGGGCACGTCGGTGCGGTTACGCGTGACGTGCCGCAAGTCGCGGCTTTATCACTCCGACGCGGTGGCCGAGCGCGTGGCGCGCGGCATTACGGGCGCGGTGGCCGATGTGTCGGTCACCACGAAGGCTCCCGCGGATGATGACGACGAGGCAGGGGAGACGCCGAGTCAGCTGATCGTGGTGCGCTTTGATCGCGATGTGTGCACGATCAGCGCCGACAGCTCGGGTGAGCTGCTCTATCGCCGCGGGTGGCGACAGGCGGTGGCCAAGGCGCCGCTTCGTGAGACGCTCGCGGCGGCGATGCTGGCCGGTATGGGGTGGCGCGGTGCGTGCGCGCTGGTTGATCCGTTTGGCGGGTCGGGGACCATTGGCATTGAAGCCGCTTTGATCGCGCGGCGCATGGCGCCGGGGCTGTCGCGTGGCTTTGCGATGGAGCAGTGGCCGGGTGCTGACGCCGCGTTGTTTGTGGGTGCGCGCGCGGTGCTTCGTGCTGCCGTGCTGCCGAGTGCGGGCGTTCCGATCGTCGTGCGCGATCGCGACGCCGGTGCGGTGGCTGCGGCACGCGCCAATGCGGAGCGTGCCGGCGTGGCTGGTGACGTGGTGATCGAACAGGAGGCGCTGTCGACACTCGATCTCGCGGCCATTGCGCGCGAGGGGCTGCTGCTCACCAATCCGCCGTACGGTCTGCGCGTCTCCGACGGTGCGGATTTGCGCGGGCTGTTCGCGCGGCTCGGCGATGTGCTGCGCGCGGGCGGCCGCGGATGGCAGCTCGGGCTCTTCATGCCGGCCGACAAGGCGCTCATGGGCCAGCTTCGTGTACGAACAGCCCAACAGCTGCGCAGCTCGAACGGCGGGATTGAGGTGGGGCTGTTCGCGAGTGCGCGGAGTTGATGGTGGCCGTCCTTCGGACGGCATCCATGACGTTCGCGGAGGTGACGCGGAGGGGCATCCGCGTCCCCCCCCGTTTCAAGGGGTCAGAGTTCAAGGGGTCAGAGCTCTTGAAATCCTGACCGGTGACTGGAGCGACTCGCGACGACCTATATCCTTGTAACCGTTTGTCTTACAAGAGGTTCGCGCATTGCGGCACAGCTTGAGGGCCAGTTTCAACAACTCTGACCCCTTGAAAATGGGGACGTTTCCGTGGGCCCTCCGCGTCCCCTCCGCTCTCTCCGCGTCCCTCGCCTGAGGCGAAGCCTCAGGCCCGGAAGTAGTCGCCGCGCCAGGTCTTGATGGCCTGCTTGATCTCCTTCTGGGTCATCGCGGGATTGGCGAGTACCTTGTTCACCAGCTCCGGCAACTCGGCGTCGGACGCGAAGCGCAGCGCGATGTAATGACGCGGCGAAAACGTACTCTCCGCCTTTTCGACGATGTCAGCCGGCAGGAGCTTGGCGTAGCGCAGCTGCTCCTCGAGGCGAATGACGCGATCCTGCACACGGAGCGGCGACAGGCGTGACACCGCCACGAGCCCGGTGATCGCCAGTGCGCCGACCAGCGCGTAGGCGGTGTCGCTTCCCGGATTGGCGATGAGGCGCTTCACCGTCCACACGAGATAGATCAGCGAGATCGGGCTCGTGAAGTAGTGATAGATGGGCGTGAACTGCGCGTGATTCTTGTAGGACTGGCCGGAAGGTGCCATGAGTGGCTCGCGTCAGGTGTGAGGGGCGAGAAGCGTATCAATAACATGCACCGCGGAACGGAAGCGCTCGTCCCACGTCCCACGAATGACCTGCACCGGCGCGTCGAAGCGCGCCAATGTGTCGACGAAGAGCTGCTGCACCTCGTCGCGACGATCGCCCCGGTCACGCACGCCGTCGTGAATCCAGGGCACGTCGATATCGAGCAGCAGATAGAGCGACGGGCGACGGTACACGGCCGCGTCCTCGATGAACTGTGGACAGCGCCCGAAGTAGTGGTGACAGTACGTCACCGTGCTCACGAGGTCCGTGTCCTGGATCAGCAGCCGGTCGCCGGCCGCGGTGGCGCGCGCGAGATAGTCGTCCTCGAGCGCCATCTGCCCCTTGGCGATGGGCCCGTGATCGCGAAAGTCGAGCGGCGCGCCCTTCTGCGCGGCGTACTCGCGTACGAACTCGGGCACGGCGAGCACACCGTAGTGGGTCGCGAGCTGGCCGGCGAGGGTCGTCTTACCGACGGACTCCGAGCCGGTCAGTACAACGCGGGCAGGCTTGCTATTTGGCATGGAGAGCCCGTTGGAACTGCCTACCACGGAGAAACGCGGATGTCACGGACACGGCCACGGATACCTTCTTGGAGTAAATCCGTGGCGGTGTCTGTGTGCTCCGTAGTGTCCGTGGTACGCGGTTCAAGAGACGACCACCGCAGGCGCCGCCGACTTGCGCCACTGGAAGTAGCCGAGCGTCGCGAGGCCGAGGAAGACGGTGTAGAGCACGGCGGTGAGTGGCAGCTGCCGATTGATGAAAAGGCCGATGTACACCACGTCGACGGCAATCCACAGCAGCCAGTTCTCGAGCAGTTTGCGCGTCATCATCCACTGCGCGACGAGGCCGGTGGCGACGAGCGCGGCATCGAGATGCGGCATGGCGGCGCCGGGGAGGCGCTTGGTGATGCTGCTGAGCGTGAACCACGTGACCACGGCAATCACGGTGAGGATGACCCAGAGGCGGCGCGGCGTGCGCGTCACCACGACCGCCTCATGCTGCGGGCCGCCGCGCAGCCAGTGGTACCAACCGTACAGACTCAGCACGAAGTACACGACCTGCAACCCGGTGTCGCTGTAGAGCCCCGTGCGCGCAAAGACCACCATATAGAACACGGCGTTCAGCACACCCAGCGGCCAGCTCCAGATGTTCTCGCGGGTCACCAGCCACACGTTCAGCACGCCGGTGATGAAGCCGAACAGCTCGGCGCACGACGATCCGTGTGCCGCGAGCCAGGTGCAGAGTGCTTCATACGCGCCGAGGAGGCTGGTCATAGGCAGGGAAGCTAATTACCGTTCGGGCACATGACCGGGGTGCCGGCGCCGCCAGTGAGCGCAGGCTGAGAAAACACCCGTAGAACCTGATCCGGTTCGCACCGGCGTAGGGAGTCCAACGATGCACCATCGCATGCACGCGCGCCTCGGGCGCGCGCGGCGGCGTCGCGCGAGCCTCGGCTCGGCCGCCGCTCTCCTGGTGACCGCCAGTTCCTCGCTCACCGCGCAAGCCCGTCCGGACTCGGCCAAGTCCGACAGCGCGGCCCGCAAGATCGAAGGCGTCCTCGTCCAAGCCATCCGCGCCGGCGAGGCCGCACCGATCGCCCAGAAGACGATCACCAAGGCCGCCATCGAGCAGCGCCATTTCGGGCAGGATGTCCCGCAGCTGCTCATGAACGCCGCGCCGTCGATGACGTCGCACACGGAGACGGGTACGCTCTGGGGATATAGCTACCTCCGGCTGCGTGGCCTCGATCAGACGCGTATCAACATCACGATCGACGGCGTACCGCTCAACGACCCCGAAGATCAGGTGCTCTACTTCGCGAACTTCGCGGACCTGATGAGCAACGTGCAGAGCGTGCAAGTGCAGCGCGGCGTGGGCACGAGCACGGCGGGCACCGCGAGCTATGCGGGCTCGATCAACTTCGAGACGACGCCCGTCGCGCGCCGCGGTCGCAGTGGCGACGCCGAGCTGCAGGTGGGCTCGTTCGGCGCGCAGCGCGCCACGGTGGGTTTCAATACCGGTCTCACGGCGAACGGCTTTGCTGCGTACGGGCGCGTGAGTGCGCTGCGCACGAACGGCTACCGCGATCATGCCGGCGTGATGGGCCGCTCGGGCTTTGTGGGTGCGGGGTGGTTCGGCAAGCAGGATATCGTGAAGCTCACGGCGCTGGTGGGCCTACTCGCCGATACGCTGTCGTATACCGGCGCCACGCTCGCCGAGCTCAAGCAGAAATGGCGCTACAATCCGCTCGCCCCCGACGAGCGCGACAAGTTCGGCCAGCAGATGGTGAGTCTCGCGTGGTCGCACGCGCTCACGAACGGCGGCACGTTCAATACCACCGTGTATCGCAATGCAGCGGCGGGCAACTACGACTACTTCGACGGCGCCGATCGCTACCGCTTCAACCTGCAGCACTGGTGGTACGGTGCCACGAGTGCGCTCAACGTGGAGCGCGGCGACTGGGCGCTGCACACGGGGCTCAACGCGAACACGTATCGCCGCTATCACCGCGGGTATTTCCAGCCGAGCACCACGTTGTACAACAACAACGGCGAGAAGCAGGACGCGAGCGCGTTCGCCAAAGTGACGCGCACGGCGGGGAAGGCGGCGCTGTTTCTCGACCTGCAGGGGCGCGTGGCGCACTTCCAGTACAACCCCGATGTGAACGTCAGCTTCACGGGGCCGGAGATCACGTGGCGCTTCTTCAATCCGCGTGCCGGCGTGACGTATCAGCTGGCGCCGGGGCTGTCGGCGTTCGCGAGCTATGGCCGCACGACGCGCGAACCGGCGCGCAACGATCTGCTGGCGGGCGACGACGATCTCAACGGGACGAACTTCGCCGACTACGGTGATTTCACCCGGGTGAAGCCGGAGCGGCTCGGCGACACAGAGGTCGGGCTCACACTCAAGCGGCCTACGCTCGATCTGTCGGCAAACGTGTACAGCATGGACTTCACGAACGACATCGCGCGTATCGGCGCGCCAACGGCCAGCGGCTCGATCCTGCGCCGCAACGTGGGGACGAGCTACCGCCGCGGCCTTGAGTTGGACGCTACGTATCGCGGCATCCAGCACGTCCTGATCGGCGGCAACGCGACGTGGAGCACGAACCGCATCAAGCAGTTCACCGACTCTTCGCGCGGCACGCCGGTCGTGCGCCGCAACGTGGAACCGCTGCTGACGCCGCGCTTCATTTCGTCGCATCGCCTCGAGGTGATGCCTACTTCGGCCACGATGTTCGGGCTCGAAGGGCGCTACCAGAGCCGCGCGTTCCTTGACAACACGTCGAGCCCGGATCGCGTCCTCCCCGACTACTACACGGTCGACGCGACGGCCCGCTACACGCTCGGCCGCACGACGTTCACGCTGCGCGGTCAGAACCTGGGCGATACGCGCAAGTTCGCCAGCGGGGCGGTGTCGAGCTCGGGCAAGGTGCGCTACTTCATTCTGCCGGCGCGGGCGCTCTTTCTCACCGCTTCGTTCGACTTCTGAGCGCTTCGGCGGGGTCTGGAGCGACTGACGGACTGTTGTGCCTGATGTGCGGAGGGGCGGAGCAACGGAGCAACGGAGAAAAGCAATGAAAACTCCGTTGCCCCGTCGCTCCGCCCCTCCGCATATCAGGCCCAAGGATCTCGCCGACGGCGCCAAAAGGCAGTAGCGTCAACCAATGCAAACCAAGGCCATTCTCAGCACCCTCCTGCTCGCCGCCACCACGGCGCAGGCTCAGCCCCTTCGCCCGCAGGTCGACGCGTGGCGTCGTGCGCATGAGCGCGAGATTCTCGACGAAGCGTTCGCGCTGTTCGCCATTCCGAATGTGGCGAGCAATCAGGACGACATCGCCAAGAACGTCGCCTTCCTGACGCAGGCGTTCGCCAAGCGCGGCGTGGCGCTCACCACACTGCGCGCACCCAGTGGCGGGAGCCCGGCGCTCTTCGGCGAGCTCCGCGTGCCGGGCGCGACGCGCACCGTGGTGTTCTACGCGCACTACGACGGCCAGCCGGTGGCCGGCGGCGGGTGGGACGCCGATCCGTTCGTGCCCGAGCTCCGCCGCTACAGGAACAGCGTGGCGCAGGAGGCGGCGCCGCTCCCGGCCAAGGGCGATACGATTGATCCCGAGCTCCGCATTCGCGCCCGCTCGGCGAGCGACGACAAGGGGCCGATCATCGCCATGCTCGCCGCGCTTGACGCCATGAAGGCCGCGAAGCGCAACGCGACCGTAAACGTGAAGTTCTTCCTCGAAGGCGAGGAGGAAGCTGGCTCGAATCACCTGGGCGACTTGCTCAAGACGCACAAGGAGAAGCTCGCCGCCGACGCGTGGCTCTTCTTCGACGGGCCCACGCATGTGAGCGGCCGGCCGCAGCTCGTGCTTGGCGTGCGCGGCGTGATGGGCGCCGACATCACCTTCTATGGGGCGAATCGCGCACTCCACAGCGGGCACTATGGCAACTGGGCGCCCAATCCGGCGGTGCTGGCGGCGCAGTTCGTCGCGAGTATTCGGGATGTCGACGGCCGGATCAAGATCGCCAACTTCTACGACGATGTGCCCGCGATCAGCGCCAGTGACAAGCAGCTCGCCGCCGCCCTTTCGGTGACCGACGACAGCGTGCGCACCTCACTCGGTCTCTCGCGCACCGAAGCGAACAATGCACCACTCGGCGAGCGCATCATGAACCCGGCGCTCAACGTGCGCGGCATTCGCGCGGGCAACGTCGGTACCGGTGCGTCGAACGCCGTGCCCACCAGCGCGAGCGTGTCGCTCGACTTCCGCCTGGTGCCCAATCAGCAGCCGGCGCGCATCAAGCAGCTGCTCGAGGCGCATCTCGCGAGCCTCGGCTACACCGTCACGCGCGACGCGAATGCGGCCGCCAAGAGCAATGACCGCTCCAAGCTCGCGTACATCACGTGGGACGAAGGGTACACGAGCGTGCGGGTCGCGAGCACGCTCGCGCCGGTGCAGGCCGTGAAGCGCCTCATGACCAGCTCCTACGGTGTGGAGCCGTACACCATGCCCATCCTGGGCGGCTCACTTCCGCTTTTTCACTTCGTCGAGCAGTTGGGCGCCACGGTGATCACCGTGCCCACGGTAAACGCCGACAACTCGCAGCATGCGCCCAACGAGAACCTGCGCGTGCGCAACCTGTGGGACGGGATCGCGGTGATGGCCGAGCTGATGACGGGGCTGGGGAAGGAGTGGCCGGGGGCGCTGCGGTAGACCGCAGGCGGAGTGCAACGCTTCCGCCGTTGATCCTGTCGACCAACGCAATGCTCTGCTTGTTGTCACCAATCCGTCGATGTATTGCTGTGCTCGCCGCTTTGATGGGGCTGGCCCAAGGGACCGCTGCGCAGGAGAGCGCGGCGGTCCTCACGGCCCGCATCGTCGATGGCACCGGCAAACCGGTGCCGGACGCGGACGTGTTCGTGGTGCAGCTCGATCGCACCGTTCGTAGCGGCCAGAACGGTGTGTTTCGACTCGCACCGGTCCCGGCTGGTCGGTACACGGCGGGCGTGCGCAAGGTTGGCCATCTCCCAGCGAGCGCCACACTCAACGCGGCGGTTGGTGCGACGCCCGTCGACATCGAGCTCATCGCCCTCACCACCCGCATCGCGCCCGTGATCACGACCGCACGACGCGGCGGCTTGAGCGGCGTCGTGTCCGACACGGCGCTCCGACCTCTCGCTCGCGCGCAGGTGAAGCCAGCCGGCAGCGGTCGAGCCGTACAGACGGATTCTACCGGCCACTTCTTCATCGACCTGCGCCCAGGCACCTACATGGTGAGTGTCGTGCGCGACTCATTCGCACGGCAGACGCTCGCGGTGACGATTCCCCCAGACTCCGGGCGGGAAATTGCGGTGTGGCTGTCGCCTCGCGATTCGCGACGACGTGCCGAGGAGGCGGTGGAGGCGAGGCGACTGTTCGACCTCGATCAGAAGATGATCCGAGCGAGCCGCCAAAGCACGCGCTACTTCTCGCGGGATCAGCTCGTCGCCCTCGGGATCACGGACATGTTCCGTCTCGCAATCCGCTGGGCGAATGGCTCCATCACCGCGGACTGTACGGTAAGCATCGAGAACGACGGAGGGGCATCATACGGCGTGCCCCTCAACTCGGTCCTGACGGATGACGTGGAGTTTGTCGAACTGTACATGCGCGGTGCCGGCCAACGGGCAGGCGCGCGCGGCGCCAGCATGGGCAGTGTGCCGTCCGCGCGCTGCGGCAACCTGTCGATCGGCGTCTGGCTCCGACGGTAGCGCCCTACCGCGCCACCGTCGCCCGCTCCAACGTCGACTTCCCTGGCGCCCGCACCCAATTGAGGTAGAGCACCCCGCCCGGCCCGAAGCCCACAAGTGAGCGATCCTTGGGGAGCTGCACGCGCTCCACGAGCGCCCCCTCGCGATTGATCACGTCGTACAACAGGCCATTCTTCGCGTCCTTCGAGGTGCTCGGCAGCACCCAGAGGTTGCCCTCGTAGTCGGCGCGCACCTGCCCCTGTCGCACCGGCGGGTAGTAGTCGGGCAGCTCGCTCGGCTCGACAAACTCGTTCGACTGAGGGATGGCAAACTGACTCGGCGGGCCGGCAGGCAGTTTGGCCACGCGCTCGGCGTCGGCCTTCTTCACCGAGTCGATGATCGCCTGCTTGTCTTCTTTGGCAATGCGACGCCAGTCGAACGGGAGGCGTGGTCCGCTGGTGCGCTTCCCGTCGGGGCTGATCAGATCGACGTGATAGTCCTGCGCGCGCACGATGGCGATGGTGCCGTCGGGGAGCAGCGTCCACTCGTCCGACGTCGGCAGCGGATTGATCATGCGCCGCGAGAACGCCATGTTCGCCGTCGTTACGAACACACTTTTCGGCGCCGAGATCTTGAGGAAGGCGATCGAATCCACCGCGCGCTTGTCGAAGTCCATGCGCAGGATGGGTGCTGAGTCGGGCTCAGTGGTCACGCGACGGCTGTTGCCGCCGGTGAACTCGAACCCATCGTTGCTGTTGCGCCGGATGCCGCGATAGAAGAGGCGCCCCTTCGGGTCGAACTGCGACGCGCCGTATTGCGCCGACGCAATGAGGAACATGTCGTTCGCGCGCACCGGCGCCATAACGCGCGCAAAGTTACCCGTGCCGTCGATGACGAGGAACGCCTGCGAGTCCATGTCGATGAACAGCGTGGAGTCACCCTGATACGGAATGAGCGATCCGTTCGCGGTGCGCAGGCCGTACGGGTTGGGCGAACTACTCGACGTGTCAGCGATGATGCGCGCCTGCTGCAGCGACCGGTCGTACACGACGAGCTGACGCCGCTGCACGTCGTTCACGATGACGCTGCCGTTGGGTAAATGCCGGACGCTCGACACGTCCATCAGACGGGTGGTGTCGGCGGCGACAGTGGCGGCGAGTTGCCGTACCGGGACCGAAACCCGGCTCGTGTTGACCCGAGTCTCGAGACTGTCCTGCGCGCCCGCCACGGTGGCCACGCCAGCGCTCAGCAGCGCGAAGAGAATGGTGCGCATGGTGGGCCTCAGAAGAAGAAGAACGCGAACTCACTCCCCGACTGCCCACTCTTGAGCAGTTCGAGGTAGCGCGGTTCGAGCTGTTGCAGGATCTGCGAGTTGAGCACGCGCAGCTGCCCCTTGGTGAGCATCTTCCGGACGTTTGGCGTGGCGAGAATGAGGTAGTCGATCACCGTTTCGCGCGCCTTCACCAGGCGCCGCTGCGCCTCGGCCCGGTCGTACTCCTTGGGCAGCGCGGCGAGGTACTTGGCGGCGGGAGTCCACGCCGAGTCCACGAGACGCGTGTAGCGGCGGCTCATGGTCGCGAGACTGTCGGCCTGCAGGCGCGTCAGGTGGATCTGCTCACCGACCTGCAGCAGGCGCGACATCACGTTGGGGAAGAGCTGCGGGCTCATCTGCCGCACAGCGGCCTCGGTCATCTTCGCGCCGGCGCGCGTGCGTCCGCGCGCGAGCTGCTGGCTCAGGTTCTGCCAGTCACGCGTGGGGGCAAGGTCCACATTCACGCGCATGGTGAGAATGGCCGGTGCGCGCGACGTGACCTGCTGCACGCGGGTCGCGCCGAAGCGCTGATTCACATCGTAGCGGAAGGTATTGGTGCTGGCATTGAAGCCGCGCACGTAGAGCAGCGACTGATCGACGAACGGCGCCTGGCCCCATCCTTTCAGCTTCTCGCTGCCGTTCACCAGCAAGTCGGCGGCGGCGAGCGGATTGGAGAGCGAGAACGACAGCGTGGTGCGCTGTGGCAACCGAATGCGCGACGGGTTGAGCGTGATGTTGAGCGACGAGTTGGCGGCCGTCCACGGCCCCTCGCAGCTGTTGCGATCGGCGAGCTTCCCGAGCTGGCGGCGCAGGCACTTCCGCGCGGCACTCGATCCGTTGTCGAGCAGCGCCTGAATCCCCGCGCCGAGCGCGGCGTCGGTGGAGGCGCCCGGCGCATACACGAACGCGCGGTCGTTGGCGCGCCCGTCGCCGTTCACATCACCGGCAATCATGGGCGTGAAGCGCTGCCCTGAGCTCAGGCGCCCGTTCCAGGTGAGGGTCACGAAGTTCTTCACGTTCCAGGTGAGCTGGTACGTGAGGTCGTGGCGTGGGCTCGCGCCGGTGTTCCAGTCAATTGCCAGCGGATCGCCAGCCGTGTTGCTGAAGCCGCGGTATTGCTGCGTGAGATAGAGGTAGCTGTACCCGGCCGACCAGCGGAAGGTGGGCGTATTGAAGCTGAACGGCGAGACGTTCACCGTGATCTGCCCACTCTGCGAGCGCAAGTCGGAACGCTGCTGCTGCACGCTGTTGAACGCGGTGCTGATGCGCGCATCGCGCGAGGCAATCAAGCCACTCGCGGCATCGATGCTCGTGGGCGCCACATAGATCGGGCGACCCGCTTCACTCGCGAGCGCGAACTGCGGCTGCGCCCGGAAGTTGAGGTCGACAAAGTCGGGCTGGCTCAGATTGAGCGCATACTGCACGTTGGCGGTGAGGTTGTAGCGGTTCCCCCACACGAGCCCGTTCCAGCTCAGGTTGCTCCGCCAGCTGCGCTCCTGCGTATACTGCGGGCCGAAGAGCGTGACGCTCGGTGCGCTGTTGGCGAAGAGCGAACCGCTCGTGCCGTCGGCGCAGGTTCCGGCCACGCCATTCGGATTGGCGAGCAGGACGTCCCAATCGGCGTTGGGCGTGGCGGCGCCGGTGCACACCAGCTGCTGCTGTGAGCCCGGGAGCCCCGTCGCGGCGATCGCGCCCGACACGAGATCAGGGCCGCGCATGTTCTGAAAGAGCCCGAAGCCGCCGCGAATCGTGGCGCGCGGGCCGTTGAAGAAACCGTCGGCAAACGCAATCTGCGGCGCGGTGCCCATGAGCCACGAGAAACCCAGCCGCGGGCTCAGGTAGAGGCGGTTGGGCACCAACGTGTTCGCAATGCCGAAGGCGCTCGCGATGGCCGCATTCTCGGCGGGTCGATCGAGAAAGGCATTCCCATCGAGGCGCACGCCGTACTGGAGCTGCAAATCTTTGGTGGGGCGGAAGGCATCACCCAAGGCCACGGCACCGACCAGTGCGCGCCCGCTCTGCGACACGGTATTCAGGTTGCGCGCAAAGCTCGACGCGCGACCGGCCGCGAGATCGTCGAGCGACTGATAGGTATAGCGGCCGAACAGATTGGTGGCGCGCTCCGAGCTCGATCGGTCGAGGCGCAGCTCGGTGATGAGCTTGAGCCGGTGCTTGTTGTCGTCGCTGATCCACGAGAGCATGTTGCGCCCGCTGAGCGACAGCTGGTCGTTCGTGCCGGCGTTGCTGCCACCGCCAAAGGTGAGCGACCGGGTGGCGGTGCTGCCATCGGCCAGTGTGCTCGTGACGAGCACCGTACCGGCGGGTAGTTCGAGGAACGGATCGGTGCGCTGATGCGAGCCCGACACGCTGAACATCGACTCGGTGAGCACGCCGTTGTTGAAGTAGTTCGTGTGCCGCAATTGCGAACCGCCACTCAAGCTGCGCGACCCCGAGAGTGCAGTGGGCGTTTGCAGGGCGAAGGCGTTCTGCGGGCCGGCGTCGGTGAAGGTGCCGTTGAACGCCAGATTGAACGCCTGCCCGCTGGTGGGCGACTTGGGCGCCCAGTCGAACGTGCCGAGCAGCGACGCGTTGGTGCGCGGCGACGTGCGCCCCACATCGCTCACGCTCAGGGGCAGGCCCAGCTGCCCCAGAATGCTGCGCAGACGCTGCGCCGAGTCGGCGGCGACACCGTTGCTCTGAAAGATCGCGGGGGAACTCGAGAGGAGCGTGGGCAGTCGCGTATCGCGCCGGTCGAACTGGAAGGAGACGTTGTAGAAGTCCTTGTCCATCACGAACGGGCCGGCCAGGCGACCGCCGATCGACGCAAAGGAGTACGCATTGGCGCGCCCGACTACGTCGTTGAACTGCCCCTGCGGCGCATTGAACACGCCGCTCAGCGTGCGGTTGATGTAGTTGTTGCCGCTGAAGGTGGTGATGGCGACCTGTGCGCCGCTGAAGCCACCATTGGCGACGTCGTAGCCAGTGCGCACCGTCTGCCCCACGGCCGCGTCGCGCGGAATGGTGGAGAGCCCCGATTGCTGCCCATTGAGCGACGCGTTGTTCTGCGACGGGTCGAGGCCGAAGATCGAGAAGCGATCGGGATTGCCATCGACGCCGGGAATGAGCTGCACGCCGGCCTGACTGGCGGCGAGCGCGGCGAGGTTGCCGGCTTGCTCGGGCGTGACGCTGTTGTTCGAGATGAAGCGGTCCCCGCCGGTGACATCGCCCATGAAGTCCTGCCGCGGCGGCGGCGCCTTGGCGGCATTGGCGGTGGTCTGCACCGCGGCGAGTGTCTGCACGTTCGACAGCTTCATGTCGGCGATCAGCACTTCTTCATCGGCGACGCGCTTGATCTCGATGCGCTGCGGCTGATAGCCGAGGGCGGCGTAGGAGATCCAGTAGTCGCCTTCACCGTTGGGGTAGGTGATGGAGAAGCGCCCCTCGCGATTGGTGCGCGCCTGCTTGGTGATGCCGCCGAAGTACGACACGGCGGTGATCTGTGCATTCTGAATGGGCGCGCCGTCGGCGCCGGTGACCTTGCCGCGAATGACGTCGGCCTGCTGCTGGGCGGCGGCTGGTCGGGCGACGGTGGCCAGCGCGACGGTCAGAAGGGCGATGGCCGTTCGGCGCCACCGCAGCACAGCACGAACATTCATAAACGGTCCTCAATAGGGGCGAGGGAATGCCGGAGGGTGCGGCGCGGTTCGTCCCTCGTCAAATGCGCGGGGACGGGCGATGCTTACACACGACCTCTTGGAGTGATCCCGGGCACAAAGGGTTGTCTGACGAGCTGAAGGGTGAGCGGATGCGACTGATCAACTGGTGGGGCATGCAGCGAGGGCATGGAGCAGAGTGGCGTGTGGGACGAATCGCACTCGCGATGCTGCTCGCTGTACCGCGTGTGGCGGCCTCGCAGGCGCCACGCCCGCTCGCCGCGCCATCCGCCGCCACGGACTTTGCGTTCAACCGGCTGCGTCAGGCCGTCGAGCTGCCGGATGGCACGCTTCTCGTGGCCGACCGCGGTGACGACGTGCTGTACCACGTCCGCCTGGACGGCAGCGAGCCGCGTGCGCTGCTCCGGAAGGGGCGGGGGCCGGGCGAGTATCAGGCGGTCGGGTCCCTCTTCGCCATCGGTGCCGACTCGGTGCTCTTTGTCGACGGCTTCACCGGGCGATGGATCGTGCTGCGCGGCGCGCAGGTCGTCGGGACCGTGTCGGATGCACGAGCGACCAACACCACGATGGGGTCGGCGGTGCTGGGCGCGTCACGCAGCGGTCGTGTCCTCGGCGTCCACGGCCGATCATGGCGGGGCAAGGGACCGCGCTCCCGCGAGACCGCCGATACCCTCGATGCGCTGCTCGGCGACGTCCGAGCGGATGGCGTGGACTCCGTCGCGCGCTTGGTCGGCGCCGGCCTCTCGGGGATGACGGAGTTGAGCGCGACGCGCGGTGGCATTCGTCGCATGCTGATGGTCAATCCGCTCGCGTCGGCGGATGATGCCCTGCTACTCCCCGACGGATCGATCGTCGTGGCGCGAACCGCACCCTATCGCGTGGACGTGCGCTTGCCTTCCGGTGCGTGGCTGCGCGGACCGGTGATCGAGCCCCGCGGGCGCACGCCGACGCGCGCAGACCAGTGCGCTGCGATCACGGAACTGTTGTCGGGCAGCGAACCGTGTGAGCCAGAGAAGCTCCCCGGATGGCCGAGCGCGGTGCCGCCGTTTCTCCCGGTTCGGAATATCGCGCCGGTGCCGACCATGCTGGCGGATGCGCAGGGGCGCGTGATCATTGCGCGTACCGTTGACGGTGGTGCGACGCGGCGACGCTATGACGTGATCGATCGTACGGGGCGCCGCGTTCAGGTGCTGGAACTCGCGCTCAATCAGCGGCTGCTGGGCTTTGGTCGCGCGAGCGTGTATGTCGTGGAGACCGACGACGATCGGCTGCAGCGCATCACCCGGCATCCGTGGCCGTGACGAGCCTGCGCTCCGTTGCTCGCGCGTTGTGCGCTGGTGCTGGCCTTGTGGCGGGCGTCGCCATCGCGCCGTCATCGGTGCAGGCGCAACCCGTCGCGCTGGCGACCGCGCGCATCTCCGCCCGTCGTGTGTGCGGCACGCCACCGGCTGGCGATTCGGCGTTGCTGCAGGTGCATGTGCAGCTACGCGCCATCATGACGCGAGCGGCCGAGTCGTTCAGTGCGCCTGGTGTGCGCGCCGAGGTGCTGCGCTATGAGCGGGAGCGCGCGTTCGACCGCGCGCCGTCGCTCGTGCGACACTTCGTGCTCACGCGGGAGGCGCGCATGGCCGCGCCGCCATTTGTCGCATGGCCGGCGGATAGTCTCGAGCGCTATGGCTACGTGCGCGACGACGCCACCGGCACGACGTTCCACGCGCCCGATCTGGCGACGATGGCGTCGGATGCGTTCGTGCGTACGCACTGCTATGTCGTGCGTCGCACCGGTGCGGCGGGCAGCGTGCGATGGGAAGTGGCGATGACGCCGGCCACCGCGCCGGCCCCGAAGCGCGCTGATGTTGCCGCGACCCTCTACGCGACCGGCGACCCGCTCCGCCCCGACTCGCTCCGCTTCTGGTACGACGGCATTCCCGCGTTCATTCCGCGCGACGCGGCGGGCGGCGTACTGCTCTTTGCGACGGGACGTGATCAGGACCCGCTGATTCGGGCGTGGTCGCTGACGATGCCCATTCTTGGCGCGCCGGGCACCAAGAGCGCCGATGGGCTCGCGCGCACCACGTATGCGCGCGAGCGCGTGGCGGTGCTCGGCGTCAAGGAGGTGGGTGGCGTGACGCTGCGCGTGATGCGGGCGAATGATGAACGGTATGCTCAGGCGCTTCCCGTCACGCGTGTGGCGGTGCGCGCGTCCGCCGATGCGTTGGCCGTGCTCGCGGGCGCTTCGGTGCAGCTTGAGGGCTCGACCATTCGCGCGGTGGTCGATTCACGCGGTGACGTGGAGCTCGGCGTCGTGCTCCCCGGGCGCTACACGCTCGCGCTCACGCTTCCGAAGACGCGCGGCCGCGTGTGGCGCCATGAGATCGACGTCCCGGCGCGCGCGGATGGTCCGCTGCTCCTGCGTATCGGCGATGATGCGCTGCTCGATCAGCTGTGCGGGCCGCAGGTTCGGCGCGACGGATTCGCCGCGATCACTGGGACCGTCGTGGACTCGGCGGGGGCCGCGGTCGCTACGCCCATTCAGGCCCGCTGGATCGCGAGCGCCCGCATCCCTCCCGGCACGCGCGGCTCGCGCCTCATGGCCATGCGCGAAACCGTGTCCGATACCAGCGATGCCACCGGACGTTTCCTGCTCTGTGGGGTGCCACGGACCACGCTGACGGTGCGGGCGGATAGCACGCAGCATGTGGGTTCGCAGCTCGTGGAGCTCGGGGATCGCACGCTGCTGCGCGCGGCGGAGCTTCGGGTGCGACCGGCGCGACGTTAGTTCGCGACCGCCTTCCCCATCCGGCACTTGTCCGAGCAGTATCGCACCTGCTCCCAGTCGCGCTCCCACTTCTTGCGCCAGCTGAAGGGCCGGCCGCAGCGGGCGCAGAGTTTGTCGGGGTGTCCGTTGACGCCGCGGTCGCGCAGGCGCTGGCTTTCGCGTTTGGGGCTCACGTCCTCCCCAATCGGCGGCGGCGGGTGCAGAGTTCCACACATGGGTGACACCGCATGAGCGTTTCAGTATGACCGCGCCGCACGATCCGACCGGCTTCCCGACCGACGCTGGGGACCTGCTCTACTCCGACTACCGGAAGACGGAGGAGCTGGGCTCCATCCGGCAGGTGGCCAGGGCGCTGGCCGCCGAGACCGACTCGCAGAAGGTCGTGCAGACGCTCTGCACGCTCGCGATGTACCGTGGGCGCGCGAGTGGCTCTGCGGTGGCGCAATTGAGCGGCGATAATGGCGTGTATGTCGCCTGCTTTGGCCGCACCATGCCGTTGCTCGGGATGAGCTTCCCGCTCGAAGGGACGTTCACCGGGCGCGTCGCGGTGGAGCGCCGGACCCTTTCGTTGGACGATCCGAGCCGGAGCTCGAGCTTCTTCGCGTCGGTGCTGCCGCAGTTGGGGATCGGGCCGATCCTGCTCCTCCCCCTCCTCGCCAACAACCAGCTCTTTGGCGTGCTCTCGGTGACCCGCGACGCCGGGCACCCGAACTTCGACGACACCGATGAGGAGCGCTTGGGTGTGCTCGCCGACCTGGCGGCGCTGGCCCTATGGAAGGCGCGCCTGCTCGAAGAGGCGCGTTCGGCCGATGCGGCCAAGACGAGCCTTTTAGCGACACTATCGCATGAGCTTCGCACTCCTCTCGCGGCACTAGAGGGATACGGCGAGCTGCTGGAAGACGAGATCCTGGGGCCCCTCACCCCCCAGCAGCGGGACACGATTACCCGTCTTCGCACGGTCGGCCGGCACCTGGGGAGCCTCATCGAGGACATCCTTACCTACGCCTCGCTGGAAGCCGAGCGCCTCACCACCCGCGACAGCGACGTGCGCCTCGACGAGCTGGCCGACTCGCTCCACCCGTTCCTCGAGCCCGTCGCGCGCGCCAAGGGGATCGACTTCCACCTCGATCTCGAGGCCGGGCTCCCGGTGCTCCGGACCGACGAAAGCAAAGTCCGGCAGATCCTCCTCAACCTCTGCCAGAACGCCATCAAGTTCACCGAGCATGGCCGCGTGGATGTGCGCCTGTCGCGCGGCTCGCCGGCGGCCGACGGCGGCCCCACGGTGCGCTTCGCGGTGAAGGACACCGGGATCGGCATCGCGCCCACCGACATGCAGCGGCTCTTCCGCCCCTTCTCCCAGGTGGACGATGCCCAGACCCGCCGCCGCGGCGGCACCGGGCTCGGCCTGTACATCGCGCGTCGCCTCGCCACCCTGCTCGCTGGCCGCATCGAGGTCGTCTCCCGCCCCGGCGACGGGTCGACCTTCACGCTCGTCCTGCCCGCGCATCACTGAGACCGAAACGCGCGAGGCTTTTACATTGCGAGTATGAGCCCCGCTATCACCTCTGTGTTCAACGACGGCATCGTCGCCGAGCAGTTCGAGCGCTACCGTCAGGATCCGGCCAGCGTCGACGAAAGCTGGCGTCAGTACTTCCGCATCGCCGAGTCGCTCTTCGCGGGCAGCACGCCCGCTGCGGCGGCCAGTGGCGCACCGATGGACGCCGCCTTCCTCAAGAAGGTCGCCGCCGCGTCCAATCTGCTGCAGGCGATTCGCATGTACGGTCACTACGACGTGCAGCTGGATCCGCTCGGCACGCCGCCGGCCGGCGCCGACGAACTGCGCGCCGAGTTCTGGGGGCTCACCGAAGAGGATCTCGCCAAGATCCCTGGCGCGGCGCTCGACGATGCGCGCTTCGCGACGGCGAAGGACGTGATCAATCGCAAGCGCACCGTGTACTCGGGGCGCGTGGGCTACGAAGTGTGGCATCTCGAGGTGAACGAAGAGCGCGAGTGGTTCCGCCGCGCCTTCCGCGACGGCGTGCTGACGCGCCCGCTCACCGCCGACGAAAAGAAGCAGGTGTTGAAGCGCCTCAACGAAGTCGACGGCCTCGAGCGCTTCCTGGGCCGCGCGTATCAGGGCTACAAGCGCTTCTCGATCGAAGGCACCGATGCGCTCGTGCCGATGCTCGATGAGCTCATCGCCGCGCTCGGACAAGCGGGTGCCGAAGAAGTCGTGATCGGCATGGCGCACCGCGGCCGCTTGAATGTTCTCACCAACGTGATGGGCAAGCCGTTCGAAACGCTCTTCGGTGAATTCGAAGGGCACTTCGAACACGTGGACGAAGGCGCCAGCGGCGACGTGAAGTACCACATGGGTTACGAAGGCGCGCGTGAGGTGGATGGTCGCGAAGTGCGCCTGCGCCTCGTGCCGAACCCGTCGCACCTGGAAGTGGTGAACCCGGTCATCGAAGGCGTGGTGCGCGCGCTGCAGCGCACCAGCGACGGCCGCGATGAAAGCAAGGTCGTGCCGGTGGCCATTCACGGTGATGCGGCGTTCCCGGGCGAAGGGATCGTGGCCGAGACGTTGAACATCTCGACGCTCAACGCGTACCGCACCGGTGGCACGATTCACATCATCGTGAACAACCAGGTGGGCTTCACCACCGACCCGCACGACGCGCGCTCCACGTACTACTCCAGCGATCTCGCGAAGGGCTTTGAAATCCCGATCTTCCACGTGAACGCCGATGACGCGGAGGCGTGCATCACCGCGATGCGGCTCGCGTGCGCGTATCGGGCGCAGTTCAAGAAGGACGTGCTGATCGATCTCGTGGGTTATCGCCGTCACGGCCACAACGAAGGCGACGAGCCGATGTACACGCAGCCGGTGCGCACCGCGCGCATCCGCCAGCACCCCACGGTGCCGCAGGTGTGGGCCAAGCGACTCGTCGCTGACGGCGTGATGACCGAGGCCGAAGCGAGCGAGGTGGAGAAGGCGGTGGCGCAGCGCTACGCCGAAATCCATGCGCGCTTCAAGCAGTCGCTGTTGAGCAGCGAGAAGCATGCGCCGTGGCCTGCCGAGGCGCAGGCACCCGCGCCCGAGGTGGAAACGGCGGTGAGTGCCGAACAGCTGCACGCGCTCAACGAGGCGCTGCTCACCTGGCCGGCCGATTTCACGCCGAACCCGCGCTTGGCGAAGCAGCTCGAACGGCGCCGCGAAACGATGGGTGAGCAGGGTGGCATCGAGTGGGGCCATGCGGAAGCGCTGGCGTACGGTTCGCTCATTCAGAGCGGCATGAGCGTGCGCCTCACCGGCCAGGACGCCGAGCGTGGCACCTTCTCGCATCGGCACTCGGTGCTCAACGATGCGAACAGCGGCATCAAGTACGCGCCGCTCGCGAACATTCCCGGCGCAACGGGTCGCTTCGAGGTCTATAACTCGGCGTTGTCGGAAACGGCGATTCTCGCCTTCGAGTACGGCTACAGCGTGGTCGCGACCGATACGCTGGTGCTCTGGGAAGCGCAGTTCGGAGACTTCGTGAACGTGGCGCAGCCGATCATCGACCAGTTCATCGTGGCCGACCGCGCCAAGTGGGGGCAGGACAGCGGGCTCGTCATGCTGCTGCCGCACGGCTACGAAGGGCAGGGGCCGGAGCATTCGAGCGCGCGTCTCGAGCGCTTCCTGCAGCTGTGCGCCGAAGGGAACATGACCGTGGCCTACTGCAGCACACCGGCGCAGTTCTTCCACCTGCTGCGCCGCCAGGCGCTGCGCGAGGATCGCCGGCCGCTGATCTGCATGCAGCCCAAGAGTCTGCTGCGGTTGCCGCAGGCGGCGTCGAAGTTGTCGGACCTCACGAGCGGCGGATTCCAGAGCGTGATCGACGACCCCATCGCGAGTCAGCGCCGCGACGAGGTGCGTCGCATCGTGTTCTGCACGGGCAAGATCTACTACGACATGGCGCTCGCGGCGAACCGCAATCCGAGCGTGGCGCTGGTGCGTGTGGAAGAGCTCTATCCGTGGCCGCACGAAGCCATTCGGCAGATCATGGAGAGCTACCCCGCCATCGAGCAGGTGGTGTGGGCGCAGGAAGAGCCCAAGAACCAGGGCGCGTGGACGTACGTGCAGCCGCGGTTGCGCGCGTCGGCCGGTGCGGCCGTGGGCGTGCGGTATGTCGGTCGCCCGGAGCGCGCGAGCCCGGCCGAAGGACATGTCGACGCGCACCAGACCGAACAGGCGCGCATCGTGGCCACCGTGATGAATGTCGACGAAGGCGCCGATATGCGGACGCCGGCGTACACGCAGCGTTAACACTCACTCGAAAGAACGCTCATGCGATTCGATCCGATCAGCGCCGCGGCCAACACCGCGGCGTTCGTCGTTCACGCCGCGGTATCCGTGGCCGTTGCCGTGGCAGTTTCCGTGGCCATTTCCCCGGTCGCCCTCAACGCCCAGCCCACGGTAGACCGCGGCGCCGCCGCCCTCGGCAACACGCTCGCCGGCCTCGGCACCACCGGCCGCGTGCTCACGATCGCCGCCCACCCCGACGACGAAGACACGTTCCTGCTCGCCTGGCTCGCGCGCGGCCGCCACATCGAGACCGCGTATCTCGCCCTCACGCGCGGCGACGGCGGTCAGAACCTGATCGGCAACGAACTCGGCGAAGCGCTCGGCGCCATTCGCACGCAGGAGCTGCTCGCGGCGCGGCGCATCGATGGGCCCACGCAGTATTTCACGCGCGCCTTCGATTTCGGCTTCAGCAAGAACGCCGAAGAAACGTACACGCACTGGCCCAAGGACACGATTCTGGGCGATGTGGTGAAGGTCGTGCGCGCGTTCCGCCCGCATGTGATCGTCGCGTGGTTCAGCGGTACGCCGCGCGACGGCCACGGGCATCATCAGGTGAGCGGCTTGCTCGCGCGCGAAGCGTACGAGCTGGCCGCCGACACGGTGCGCTTCCCGGTGAAGGACTTCGGGCTGCCGTGGACGGTCTCCAAGTTCTACCGCAGCGCGCGCCAGCAGATGGACAGCGCGACGCTCAAGGTAAACGTGGGCGAGTACGACCCGTCGCTCGGCCGCAGCTACTACGAGATCGCCGCCGACAGCCGCTCGCAGCATCGCTCGCAAGGGCAGGGCACACTCCAGCGCAAAGGCACGATCTACGCCGGCGTGACGCGTGAGGCCGCGCGCGTGGGCCCCGCGAATGCGCGCGACGAACGTGGGCTCTTCGACGGCATGGACACCACGTGGACGCCGCTGCGCGCCAAGGTGCCGGCGGCGGTGCAGCCGACGCTCGATTCCGCGCTCTCCACCCTGCACGGCGTGAGCGCGCAGTATCGCCCGACGAACCCCGGCGCGCTCGTCGCCCCGCTGGCGCGTGCGCTCGACCAGCTGCGCACCGTGCGCGCTGCGACGGGCACAACGCCCGCGCGGTTGTTCTTCGCGCGCGCTGGCCTGCCGCCCACGCTCACCGGTCGTGCGCGCAATGCCGACCCGGCACTGTGGGATGCGCTGAGCACCACCATTCAGCGCACCGAGAAGGCGCTGGTGCTGGCGAGTGGCGTCACGGTCGAAGCGGAGGCCGATCAGGAGGTCTACCCGGTTCGTCGCCCGGTGCTGCAGAACGTGAGCGATTCCCTGCCGGTGCGCATCACCGTGTACAATCGCGGCACCGTGCCCGTGACGCTCAGCAACGGGGTCACGCGCGAGGAGTTCCGTCAGCTCGGTGTGGTGGAAGACAAGCACGAGCTCGCGCCCGACAGCAGTGTGACGCTCAAGCGGTTCGCGTTCGCGATGGAGCCCACGACCACCTGGTGGCGCACGAACGGCCGCAAGCAGGCGGACTGGTTCCAGACGCCCATCGAAGCGGTGGATGAAGCCACCGAGATTGGTCGCACGGCCACCACCGCGCGCGCCGTGGTGCAGATCGCCGGCGTGAGTGTGGATATCACCGTGCCTGTGGTGCGTCGCACGGTGGACGCCGTGAAGGGTGAAGTCGCAAAACCGGTCGCCGCCGTACCCGGCATCGTGATCGGTCTCGCGAATGCGATGGAGTACATCCGCGCCGGCGTGCCCGTGCTGCGCGATGTGCCGGTGCGTCTCGAGAGCGCGTACGATCACGAAGCCAAGGTGCTCGTGAAGCTCGAGCTCCCCGACGGCCTCAAGGCAGACTCGATCGAAAAGACGATCACGCTCGCGCCACGCGGCATTGGCGTGATCAACTTCCGTTTGCGCGGAACGATCAAGCCGGGGCGTCACCAGCTGGCGGCGCTTGCCTTCCATGAAGGCACGATGAGCTCAAGCGGCTACTACACCGTGAACTATGAGCACATCGATCCGATGCGCCTGTACGGTGGCTCGGGGATGTACTTGAGTGCGGTGGACGTGAAGCTGCCGGCGCGGGCGCGTGTGGGCTACCTCGCGGGGCTCGCCGACCACGGTGCCGATGCACTCGAGCAGCTCGATATTGCCGTGGAGCGGATCGATCCGAACGCGCTGGGCGGCATGGACCTCTCGCGTTTCACGAGCATCGTGGTCGGGCCGCGCGCTTATGAAGGCAGCGAAGCGCTGGTGCGCTACAACGGGCGCCTGCTCGACTACGCCAAGGCCGGTGGCACGCTCGTGGTGCAGTACGGCGCACAGAACATGAATCAGTTCGCGAAGGTGCTCCCGTTCCCGATGCAGTGGGCGCCGCGAGCCGAGCGCGTGACCGACGAGAACGCGCCGGTGAAGGTGCTCGCGCCCACGAACGCGCTGCTCAGTGCGCCCAACAAGATCGGCGCGGCCGACTGGGCCGACTGGGTGCAGGAGCGCGCGACGTACATGCCGAGCACGATCGACCCGCGCTACACGGCTCTGCTCGGGATGAACGATCCGAACGAGCCCGAGAACAAGGGCGCGTTGGTCGCTGCCCCGCTCGGTCGCGGCAAGTATGTGTACGTCACGCTCGCCCTCTTCCGGCAGCTGCCCAACGGCGTGCCGGGGGCGGCGCGGTTACTGGCAAATCTGGTGGCGGGGGTACCGCCGGTCGTAGGGCCGCGCGTGCCCTAAGCCGGTCGGTGCCAACCGGGGAACCCCTGACGAAACCCGCTCCCAGAAATGATAGGTTGTTCACATGGCGGTCTCCTCTCGATGGATCGGCATGCTGCCGGTGCTGCTGGTGGGGTGTCTCCGATTCGAATCACCGCTCGCGGTCGAGCGGGCGGTGCTCGTGCTCCCTGCCGGCGGGGCGCCGGCTGCGTTGTACTTCACCGCACACAATCGCGGTCATAACCTCGTGACCATCACTGGCGTGGAGATTCCGGGCGGCCCCGCGACCACGTTGCAGACAGTCACGGCGCATCGCATGCCTGCCGCGAGTGCGGCACAGGGGACGATGGCGATCATGTCCCCCGTCGACGCCGTCCCGCTCGAAGCCGGCGCCACGGTTCGCTTCGCGCCGGGAGGCTACACGGTTGCGCTGCCATCGGTGCCGTTCACCTGGTGGGAGGGCGACAGCGTGGCGATCGCCGTCGTGAGCGCGGGCGCGTTTCGTCGTGATGCGTGGGCGCGCGTCGTGACGTACCGCCAGCTGGACTCGGCGCTCGGGCTCGCCGACGCCACGGTAGCTCCGCTCGACTCAGCGGCCATGGTCGCCGAAGGCGAAGCCCTGTATCGCGGGAATGGCTGTGCGCAGTGCCACGGGCGGTTGGGAGACGGCCAAGGTCCGCTAGCCGCCACCCTCGAGCCGCCGCCCCGCAACTTCCGCCGCGCTGATGCCTATCGGAACGGCGGCGATGTCGAGTCGATCGCCCAAACGTTGGCGACGGGAATTCCTGGCGGCGGCGCCATGCCGCTCTACGCTCATCTCACCCGCTCGGAACGACTCGCGCTGGCGCGCTACGTTCGGGCCCTGTCCACCGTGTCTTCGGCGAGCGCGCCAGCAACGCCCGCGTCGATCAAGGAGTCTCCGTGATGCGCGTTTCGCCTCGGTGCTCGTTCATTGCTGCCACCGTGATGTCGGTGGCGCTGGCTGCGGCGCCCGCGGCGGCCCAGACCGGCGCCGTCACGGCGGCCGATGCCTGGGTGCGCGAAGCGCCGGCCGGTCGCCCCACCACCGGTGTGTTCGTCACCGTCAAGAACGCGGGAAACGCCGCCCGTTCCATCGTGAGTGGCAAGGCGAGCGTGGGCGATACGCTCGAACTGCATGAGATGGTCCGAGAGAACGGCATGATGCGCATGTCGCCGGTCAAGGCGATCGCCGTGCCCGCCGGTGGTCAGGTCGAACTCAAGCCCGGCGGATTGCACCTCATGCTCTTCGGTCTCAAGAAGGCGCTCGTGCCGGGCGACACCGTGCAGGTCGAGCTCACGCTCGATGACGGGAGTCGCGTGAAGATGGCGGCGCCGGTCCGCAAGATGGGTGGCATGTGATGCGGCGCCGAACGTTCGCGGTGATCGTCGGCTCTCTGGTGTGGAGCACCGCCTGTTCCATGGGCTCGACGAAAGGGGGCGACTTCACGCTCACCGATCAGACGAATCAGCCGTACGCGCTGTCGGCGGACCGTGGCAAGGTGGTGATGCTTTTCTTCGGCTACACGATGTGTCCGGATGTGTGCCCGACCACCCTGTCGAAGCTCTCGCGGGTCACCAAGAAGCTTGGCGAAGACCGCTCTCGCGTGCGCACGATCTACGTGACCGTCGATCCCGATCGCGATACCCCCGCCGTCCTCAAGTCCGACCTCGATCTGTTCGACCTGGACGCGGTGGGGCTCACCGGATCACGTGCGGCCATCGACGCCGTGGTGAAGCAGTACGGGGCGAGTTACCAGATCACGCCGACCCCCGAGTCCGCGGCAAAGTACTCGGTGTCACATTCAACGACGCTGTACCTGATCGATGGTGAGGGAACGCTGCGCACGGAACTCCCGTACGAAGCGACCGTCGATGAGGTGGTGGCCGGCGTGAAGGCGCTCTTGCCGCCCCGCCGCTAGCTCGCGGCGGGGGCCGAAGGAGAAGGCGTTGGGCTGGGCGAGGAGAACGCGCTAAGCACCAGCCCCACCACCAGCACCACCACCGCCCCAATCACGTTGTGCCACAGGAAGCTCACCTTGGGCGCGCCAAAACTCACGGCGCCCACGGTGAGCATCCCGGCAATGAGCCCCACGAACGCGCCGAGCGCATTGGCGCGCTTGTTCATGGCGAGCAGGAACACGCCCAGAATCGAGCCGTAGAAGAACGACCCGAAGCGGTTCACCACCTCGATAAGTGAGCCAAGCGTGGCTGCCTTGGTCGCGACGCCCATCGCGAAGACGCCCCAGATGAGCGTCGACACGCGGCCTGCCTGCAGATACTGCGCATCGGTGGCGTCGCGCTTGAACCAGCGCTGGTAGAAGTCCACCGTGCTCGCGGTGGCCAGCGAGTTGAGCTCGGCGGCGATGGCGCTCATCGCGGCGCCGATCACGGCCGCGAGGAACAAGCCGGCAAAGCCGAGCGGCAGATAATCGAGCACCAGGCGCGGCACGATGAAGTTCACGTCGCGCGAGTTCTCACCGGTGGCCTTGGCGGCCGCTTCGAGCGCCACGGTGCGCACCGAGTCGACGCGGGCGTTCTGGTCGTGGAAGGTCGTGAGTGCGGCGGGTGTGTCGCCCACCGCCGCGGCGTCACGCGCCGCCTGCCCACGTGCCGCGAGCGCCGCCGTGTACTTGGCCGAGAGTTCGGCGTACACGGCCGGCTGCTTCTCGCGCAGCATGGCGTCGTGGCGCGGATTGTAGAGCATCGGCGCCGGGTTGAACGTGTAGAAGAGATACACGAGCACGCCGATGAGCAGGATCAGTGCCTGCAGCGGGATCTTCCAGTAGGCGCTGATCAGCAGACTGGTGCGCGCTTCATCCACATTGCGCGCGGCGAGGTAGCGCTGCACCTGGCTCTGATCGGTCCCGAAGTACGAGAGCATCAGGAACGTGCCGCCCACGATACCCGACCAGAAGGTGTACGTCTCGGTGAGCGAGAAGGAGAAGTCGAACACCTGCATGCGCCCGGTGCTGCCGGCGATGCGCAGCGCATCGTCCACGGGCACGGGGAGCTTGACCATCAGCACCACGACGATCGCGACGAGCGAGCCCATCACGATGAACATCTGCTTCACATCGGCCCAGGCCACCGCCTCCACGCCGCCGATGGCCGTGTAGAGAATCGTGGGAATGCCGATCAGCACCACGCACCAACTGATGTCCCAGCCGAAGATCGCGCTCAGCACCACACTCGGCGCGGCGATGATCGTGCCGCAGGACATGCCGCGCGAACACAGGAACAGGAACGCGGTGAAGGAGCGCGTCTTGGCGTCGAAGCGCCGCTCCAGATACTCGTAGGCCGTATAGACCTTGGAGCCGTGCAGGAAGGGCACCAGCGTGACGCCCAGAATCACCATCGCGATCGGCAGTCCGAAGTAGAACTGCACGAAGCGCAGGCCGCTCACCGAGCCCTGGCCAGTGGTGCCGATCAGCGTGATGGCCGAGAGCTGGGTGGCCATGACCGAGAGGCCGACGGCCCACCAGGGGAGGCGGCGACTGGCGAGGAAGAACCCTTCGAGATTCTTCGTGGCGCCGCGCGTACGACGCAGGCTGTCGCCCACCACGAAGATCAGGTACGCGGCCACGATGGCCCAGTTCAGCCAATGCATCGGGTTACTGGCCGTAGCGGGACTGGAGCAGCCAGAGGAGCGCCAGCGCCACCAGCTGCACCGTCAGGACCCGAACGAGCGTCGTGCGGAAGGTCGACATCCCACCAACCTACCGTCGCAGCCGTCGCAGCGCCTCTGATCAACAGGTCAGCCGGTCGATTTGACCGTCGGGACAAAGAGGGACTACTTTCCGTGAGGCGTTGGAGGCCCTCCCCTCCAATGACCCGCTCCTGCTCGCCCGGCTGCGAAGCTGCCCCCGGGGACTGGCCGCGACGCCTGGTCCGTGCATGCCATTGTCTTCGCCACCACCTCCTGCGCCCACCGTCACCGTGACGGATCGCGAGCGCGCCCGGCTGACGGCCCTGCTCGACGCCCTGCCGTCGGCGGCGGCGCTTTTTGCCTCGGGCGGGACGCTGCTGGCCATCAATCCGCGTGGGCGGGAGCTGTTCGTGGTGGACGCGCTGGCGCCGCTCGAGTCCCAGCATTGGAAGGTCGTCCTGCAGCCCCTCGGCGACGCGGCGGCGAGTGCCATGGCCGCGGCACGAGCCCGAACCCCGTTGGCGACCCACACGGTCCCGTTCGGCGCCGATGGGACGATCGTCGATTTGCGGATCACGATCTTCGATCAGGACTTGCTTCTGGTGTCGGCGGTCGATGCGACGGACCGCGAGCAGCGTCGCACCGCGCTGGAGCGCGCCGAGCGTGAACTCGCCACGATCTTCGAGCTGACGCCATCGTCGGTGCGCATCGTGGATATGGACGGGCGCATTCGTCGCCAGAACGCCAATGCGGAGGGCGAGCACGCCGATCGCCAGCCGGCAACAGTGCGTGAGCTCTGGGAACTCGATGCGCCGCACTGCGTCACGCACGAGCGGCCGCAGCCTTTCCTCGATGCGCCGGCGATGAAGGCCTTCGCGGGCATCACCGTGACCCGGCAGCTGCTCGAGGTGCGTCGCCTGGGGACGACGCGGACGATCGAGGCCTATGCGGCCCCCATGCGTGATGCTGAGGGCCGGGTGTGCGGCGTGGTGCTGCTCGATCGCGACGTGACCGATCGCGAGCAGCTGAGCCAGCACCTCCGCGATCGCGACCTCGCCACCCAGCCCTCGGATGCGGCGCTCAGTGACGACGCGCTGCAACGCCTAGTCGAGGAGCGGTCACGGGACCTGCTCGCCGCCCAGGAAGACACCGTGCGCGAGCGTCGCCTGGCGGCCATCGGGCAGCTGGCGGCGGGGGTCATGCACGACCTCAACAACGCGCTCAACCCGATCATGGCGGCCGCGTATCTGTTGCGGCACCATGCCGAGTCACCCGATGCCGTGCGCGAGTACGCCGATCGCATCAAGACCGCATCGGAGACCGCGGCAGCGACGGCCTCACGCGTCGGGCGTTTCATTCGGCAGGAGCCGGTGCACGCGGGCGGCGACGAAGAGATGGACCTGTCGGTGCTCGTCAATGAAGTGCTCGACCTGACCGATCCGATTCGGCAGCGTCTGATGGGCGAGCCGGGCGAAGTGCGGGTCGTGCGGCAGCTGGCTCCCGACGCGCGGACGCGGGGGCTCCCCGGGGAGATCCGCGAGGCGCTGCTCAATCTGGTGCAGAATGCGATGGACGCGATGCCGAGCGGCGGGACCCTCACGGTCCGGACTGCGGTCGAAGGCGGGGATGCGTGCGTCTGCGTGCGGGACACCGGTGTCGGGATGACGGCCGAGGTGCGCGAGCGCGCCTTTGAACCGTTCTTCACGACGAAGGGACGAAAGGGGTCCGGACTCGGGCTCGCCGAGGTGTACGGCATCATGCGCCGCAATCGCGGCACCGTGCACATCTCGTCCGAGCCCGGGCGTGGGACGGAAGTGCGGCTGCGCCTGCCCGTCGACCAGACGAAGGCCGTTCCGCCGCCGCCGACGGTACCCCTCGTCTCCTCCCCGCAGCGGATCCTGGTGGTCGAGGATCATGAGGATGGCCGTGAGTTTCTCCGCCGAATCCTGCGCGGTGATGGTCATACGGTCGAGGCAGTGGGGACGTGTGCCGATGCCCGTCGGTGTCTCGAGGCCGCGAGCCCCCCACCCTATGACCTGATGCTCACGGACGTCGGGCTGCCGGACGGCAGTGGGTGGGACCTAGTGGCGTTCGCGCGAGGTGTGGCGCCGGGGCTACGGATCGGCGTCATCACTGGCTGGGAACCGGCTGCCGAGACAGCGGCCGCGCAGGGCGCAGAATTCGTGCTGCGCAAACCGTTGCGGGCAATGGAACTCAAGGCCCACATTGCGGGGGGATACTCCCCGTCTTCAACATCCGAGTAACTCATGTCTGAACAGCCGACGACCATTCGCGTGCTGGTGGCCGAAGACAACGCGCTGGAGCGCTCCACCTTGGTGGACCTTCTGGGCGCGCTCGGTCACATGGTCGTAGCCGAAGTGGATAGTGGGACCGCCGCCATCGAAAAGGCGCAGCAGTTCACGCCCGATGCGGTACTGCTGGATATGCACATGCCTGGCGCCACCGGCGTGCAGGCCGCCGAAGAAATCGCGCATCAGCTGCCGGGAACGGCGGTGGTGCTGATCACCGGTGATCTGTCGCTCACGCTGTCGACCGCTGACGTCATGCGCAGCACCGCCGTCGCGCTGTTGCCGAAGCCCACGCCGCCCACCACGCTCGACGCCACGCTTCGCATGGCCGTGACACGGGCGCGCGAACTGATCGAAGCCAAGCGGGAAGCGGCCGCCGCGAAGGAGCAGCTCGAGGCGCGCAAGCTCATCGAGCGCGCGAAGGGCATTCTCATGCGTCGCACGGGTTCGAGCGAGCAGGAAGCGTATCGCATTATGCAGCGGTCGAGTCAGGATCGCTCGGTGCGCATGGTGGACATTGCCAAGGCGGTCATTGACTCCGAACCCGGGATGAAGGCCTGAGCCTTCACCCCGGGTGTTGCGCGCTCCTCAGCTGATCGGCTTCTCCACCGAGACCATCTTCACCAGCTGATACAGAAAATCGAGGCCGTCGTAGAAGGCCTTGATGCGCAGCTTCTCGTCGCGCCCGTGCGCATTCGTTTCGCCGGGCGCCGAGAAGATCCCGCTCACGCCGTACGTGGGAATCCCCGCGGCGCGCAGACGATACCCATCCGTCGCGCCCGTGCTCATCGTGGGGATCACCGGCACGCCGTTGAACAGGCTGTTGGTGAGCTTGGTGGTCGCGGCCAGCAGCGTGGCGTTGATGGCACCCGGCGGCGGATCCTTGCGATCGGCACGCGTGCTCGTGATGCGTACGGCGGTATCGCCCACGATTTTGTCGAGGACGGCCTTCACCGCTGAGCTCGAGCTGGTGGGCGCGATGCGGCAGTTCACGTTCGCGGTGGCGGTTTGCGGGAGCGCGTTGTTGGCATGGCCACCGCCGAGGCGCGTGGCGACGCAGGTGGTGCGCAGCATGGAGGCGTAGCGCGGATCGCTCGAGATGATGCGCGCCGCGGCCGTGTCCTGCGGGTTCTTCACGATCGCGCGCATGGCCGCGGCGAGCGAGGGCATTTCCACCTTGGCCGTCTGCTCGAAGAACGGGCGCGTGACGTCGTTGAGCTCCACCGGGAAGGTGTACGCCTGGATCTTCACCAGCGCCTGCGCGAGTGCGTAGATCGCGTTGTCCTTGCGCGGCACGCTCGAGTGGCCGCCCGTGTTCAGCACCGTGAGCGTGTAATCGGTGTAGACCTTCTCGGCCGCTTGAACAGAGTGAAAGAGCGGCTTGTCATCCTGCAGCGTGCCGCCGCCGCCTTCGTTGATGGCGTACTCGGCGTCCACCAGATCGCGGCGGTTCTCGACCAGCCAGCTCACGCCATTCGATCCGCCGCCCTCTTCATCGGCCGTGAGTGCGAGAATGAGATCGCGATCGGGAACGAACCCTTCCTGCTTGTACCGGAGGAGGTTGGCCGTGAGGATGGCGGCCATGCTCTTGTCGTCGGCGACGCCGCGCCCGAGGAAGTAGCCGTCCTGTTCGACCATGCCGAACGGGTCGCGTGGCCAATCGCTGCGCAGCGCGGCGACGACATCGAGGTGGGCGAGGAGCAGGATGGGCTTGAGCGCCTTGTTCTTGCCGTGGTAGCGCACCACGAGGTTCTGTTTCTGCGGCGCGTTGGCGGGGCCTACGAGCGCGATATCGCTGGCCGGGAAGCCGGCGTCGCGGAAGCGCTTGGCGATGAGTTCGGCGAGCTTCGTAACCGAGCCCACCGAGTCGACGGTGTTGACCTCCACCATCTCCTTGTAGATCGCGCGCGCCGCCTGCTGCTGCGGCGTGAGCGTGGCTGGGGCACCGGGGGCAGAGAAGCGCGGCTGCGCGAGCGCGGTGGTAGCGCTCGCGGCGAGGGCGGCGAGCAGCGCGAAGAGTGAGCGGCGCATGATCAGCTGATTGGCTTGGTGCTCGAGACCATCTTCACGAGCTGATACAGGAAGTCGAGCCCGTCGTAGAAGCTCCTGATGCGGAGCTTCTCATCGCGGCCGTGCGCGTTGGTCTCGCCTGGTGATGAGAAGATGCCGCTCACGCCGTAGGTCGGAATGCCGGCGGCGCGCAGGAAGCGCCCGTCGGTGGCGCCGGTGCTCATCGTGGGGATGACGGGCACGTTGCCAAACATCTTGTTCGTGAGCTGCGTGGTGGCGTTCAAGAGCGACGGATTGATCGGCGCCGGCGGCCCGCCGGCGTTGTTGCGGTCGCCGCCGCGCATGCTGAGCTTCACGCTGTCGCCGGCGATCTTCTGCAGCACCGCCAGCACCTGGGCGCCGGTGCTGGTCGGCGCCACGCGGCAGTTTACGTTCGCCGTGGCCGTCTGCGGCAGGGCGTTGTCGGCGTGACCGCCCGCCAGACGCGTGGCGACGCAGCTGGTGCGCAGCATGGAGGCGTAGCGCGGATCGGTGGAGATGATGCGCGCGGCGGCGGTGTCCTTCTGATCCTTGGCGATCGCGCGCATGGCGGCGGCGAGCGATGGCATCTCGACCTTCGCCGTGTTCTCGAAGAACGGACGCGAAACGTCGTTGAGCTCCACCGGGAACGTGTAGTGCTCGATACGCGACAGCGCGGCCGCGAGCGTGTAGATGGCGTTGTCCTTGCGCGGTACGCTCGAGTGACCCCCCGTATTCGTCACGGTGAGCGTGTAGTTCACCGGCACCTTCTCGGCGGCCTGGATGGAGTGGAAGAGCGGCTTGTCGTCCTGCAGGGTGCCGCCGCCGCCTTCGTTGATGGCGTATTCAGCGTCGATGAGCTCTTTCTTGTTGGCGATGAGCCAGCCCACGCCGTTCGAGCCACCCCCTTCTTCGTCGGCGGTGAGGGCGAGAATCAGGTCGCGCTCGGGAACCCATCCTTCCTTCTTGTAGCGCAGCAGATTCGCCGTCAGAATGGCGGCCATGCTCTTGTCGTCGGCGACACCGCGGCCGAGGAAGTAGCCGTCCTGCTCGACCATCGTGAACGGGTCGCGCGGCCAGTCGCTGCGGAGCGCGGCCACCACGTCGAGGTGCGCGAGCAGCAGGATGGGCTTGAGCGTCTTGCTCTTGCCGTGATAGCGCACGACGAGGTTCTGCTTGGCTGGCTTGTCGGCGGGGCCCACGATGGCGATGTCGGCCTCGGGGAAGCCGGCGTCGCGGAAGCGCTTGGCCACGGCTTCGGCGGCCTTGGTGACCGAGCCGACGGAGTCGACAGTGTTGATCTCCACCATCTCCTTGTAGATGGCGCGGGCGGCTTGCTGCTCGGGGGTGAGCGAGGTGGGCGCCCCCGGAGCGGAGAAGCGCGGCTGGGCACCGGCCGGCGCGCTCAGCGAGAGCGCGATGGCACCGGCGGCGAGAGCAAGACGGGAGCGCATGCGAATCGGCAGGATGGAGGTGAGAGGCGACAACTCAGATCAGACGGC
>JBDHVK010000001.1:0-108710 GCA_039809645.1 Gemmatimonas sp. | reverse complement strand
GACCGGGTGCGGGTGCCGGCGGTGCGCCGGGTGCTGCGCCTGGCGGCGCGGTGCAGGTGCGCGCGCAGCGCACGCGCCTGGTGCTCTGGAAGGCGCCCTTCGGCGCCGGCGACACCGCCACGATCTACGCCGGTGGCCCGCAGTTCACGTCGGCGATGTACAGCACCGACAGCTCGACGCTCTTCGTGAGCGACAGCGGCGCCGTGATCGCCGTGCGCGCCAAGAACCCAAGCGAGCGGTACAACCTCGGGCGCAACGTGACGCTGCCGGCAACGGGCGGCGGTTTCGGTGGGGGTGGTCGCGGCGGCGCCGGTGGCGCCGACTCCACCGCCGGCTCGCTGCTCGCGCGCTCCGTGAACGGCACCAACTACGTCATGCTCGGCAAGGACGGCAAGAGTGTCGCGCTCTCCGGCACGCGCACGCCGGGCGCCAACTGGTACAAGCAGGCGCCGCGTCCGTGGGTCGACCGCATGGACATCACCTCCAAGGCGCGCACGCGCCTCATGGACAGCCCGGCCGATGTGTACGAGACGTTCGTCGCCGCACTCAACGACGACGTGAGCGAATTCATCGTGACGCGCGAGTCGCCCACGATGATCCCCGACGCGCACCTGCGCACCGCCGGCAGCGCCTCGACCAAGCAGCTCACCAGGAACGTGGACGTGGGTCCCGAGGTGTCGGGCGCGATTCAGAAGCGCATTCAGATCACGCGTCCGCGCGATGGGTCCAAGTTCTGGGCCGACGTGCTGCTGCCGCGCGACTGGAAGCCGGGGCAGAAGGTGCCGGGCATCATCTGGTTCTATCCGCGCGAGTACAGCACCACCGCCGAGTACGATCGGTCGCGCTGGAGCACGAACATCAACGCCTTCCCCACCGTGCCGAGCGCGCGTCCGGCGTCGAGCATGCAGCTGTGGGTGGCGGCGGGGTATACGCTGATTCAGCCGGATATCCCGATCTACGGTGATGCCGGCAAGATGAACGACAACTACACGCGCGATCTCAAGGAAGGACTCGACGCCACGCTCGATGCCGTCGTCGACAGCGGCTGGGTCGATCGCGAGAAGATGGGCATCGGTGGCCACAGCTACGGCGCCTTCTCCACCGTAAACGCGCTCACGCTCATGCCGAACTTCAAGGCCGGCATCGCCGGCGACGGCATGTACAACCGCACGCTTACGCCCTTCGGCTTCCAGAGCGAGCGCCGCAGCTTCTACGACGCGCAGGCGACGTACCTCGACATGTCGCCGTTCCTGCGCGCCAACAAGATCTCGGGCGCGCTGCTCATGTACCACGCCATCGAAGACCAGAACACCGGCACCGACCCGATCTCCTCGAAGCGCATGTTCGCCGCGCTCCAGGGCCTCGGCAAGCCGGCCGCGCTCTACATGTACCCGTACGAGGATCACTCGGTGGCGACCTACGCCAGCGACCTCGACCTGTGGGCGCGGTGGATTTCGTGGATGGATATCTACGTGAAGCAGGGGAAGCAGGTGGTGCCGAGCAAGGCGATGCAGCAGTAGCAACCCATCACTCATAACCTAAAGCCCGGAACCCATAACTGATCAGTTGAGGGTTCCGGGCTTTAAGTTGTGGGTTATGAGTGTGTCAGCGCCTACCTACTTCCCCTCCCCCGCCGAGTTCCGCGCCTGGCTCGCGAAGCACCACGCGACCGCCACCGAGCTCCTCGTCGGCTTCCACAAAGCCGGCACCGGCGTGCCCTCCATGACGTGGACCGAGTCGGTCCGTGAAGCGCTCTGCTTCGGGTGGATCGATGGCATTCGCAAGCGTGTCGACGACACCCGCTACACCATTCGCTTCACGCCGCGCAAAGCCTCGAGCATCTGGAGTGCGGTGAATGTGAAGCATGTCGAGGAGCTCATCGCGGCAGGGCTCATGCAGTCGGCCGGACTCGCGGCGTACTCGCGCGCGCAGGCGAACAAGACGGCGATCTACTCATTCGAGCAACGCTCGGTCGAACTCCCGGAGCCGTACGTCAGCACCTTCCGCAGGACGAAGAAGGCGTGGTCATGGTTCGAGGCGCAGGCGCCGAGCTATCGCAAACAGGCCGTGTGGTACGTGATCAGCGCGAAGCGGGAGGAGACGCGCGAGAAGCGTCTCACGACGCTGATCGAATGCTCGGCGAAGGGAGAGCGGTTGCCATACACGACCAAGTACTCCTGACTCACTCAAAACCCACGACCTAAAGCCCGAAACCCAAAACCGATCAGTTTTGTGTTTCGGGCTTTAGGTCGTGGGTGGTGGGTTCGTACATTCCGGGATGACCGACCTCATCCCTGCCCCCATCCCCGGTTTCCGCCCGGTGCCTCGCACCGGCGTCATCTACGTCATGGATCGCGCCCGCGAGATGGGGTTTCGGGCGGGCGCGGATGGGTGGTGCAATCTCGGGCAGGGCCAGCCCGAAACCGGGGCGCTGCCGGGCGCGCCCGCGCGGCCGAGTGATGTGGCGATCGCGAGCGACGACTACGAGTACGCGCCGGTGGGAGGGATCGACGCGCTGCGTCGCGCCGTCGCGAACCTGTACAACGCGCGCTATCGCCAGGGCAAGACGAGTCAGTACGGACCCGAGAATGTGTGTATCTGTGGCGGCGGTCGCTCGAGTCTCACACGCGTCGTGGCCTCGTTGGGCAACGTGAATCTCGGTCACGTGCTCCCCGACTACACGGCGTACGAGGAGCTGCTCGAAATCTTCGGCACCTTCAGCGCCATCCCGTTGCTGCTCGAGCCCGAGAGTGGCTACGCGTTGAGCACACGAGACCTTCGTCGCGAGATCACCGGGCGCGGGCTCGGGGCGCTGCTGCTCTCGAATCCGGCCAACCCCACCGGGCGCGTGCTGCGCGGCAGCCAGTTGGCAGCGTGGGTGAATGAGGCACGCGAGCTCCGGTGCACGCTCATCCTCGACGAGTTCTACTCGCACTACCTGTGGGATGAAGGCCTCGTAAAGGGGGCCACGGTGAGTGCCGCCGAATTCGTGGACGATGTGAACAGCGACCCGGTGGTGATTCTCGATGGCCTGACCAAGGGATGGCGTTGCCCGGGCTGGCGGCTGAGCTGGATCGTGGGCCCCGCCGAAGTGATCGAGGCGGTGACGAGCGCCGGAAGCTTCCTCGACGGCGGCGGCAATCGCCCGCTGCAGGAAGCCGCGTGCGCGTTGGTGGAACCCGCACGCGCCAAGCAGGAAGTCATCGCCATTCACGACGCCTTTGCCAGGAAACGCCGCATTCTGGTCGACGGTCTGCGTGCCGCCGGCCTCACCGTGGAGCACGAACCCGACGGCGGCTTCTACGTGTGGGCCAGCGTGTCGTCACTCCCCGCGCCGCTCAACGATGGTGAGGCGTTCTTCGAAGCGGCGCTCAAGGAACGGGTGATCACCGTGCCGGGCATCTTCTTCGACATCAACCCGGGCAAGCGCCGCGCCGACCATACCTCGCGCTTCCGGCAGTACCTGCGCTTCTCCTTTGGGCCGGACGAGGCGAGCGTGACGGAGGCGGTGGCCCGCATTCAGCGAATTGTGAAGGGCTGAGAGCGTCGGAACTGCGTGCAGTTCAGCCTACTTGCTTCTATATTTAGGATAGCCTAATTTTCATTTATGCGGTCAACTATGCTGATTATTTGCTTCGCCGCGAACGCACCGCTTGGCGCCCAGACCCGCCCCGACTCCGCCCGGCGCGATTCGCTCCCCAAGGCCCTGCCCACCCTGCAGGTCACCGCCACCGCCGTCGCGACCGACGCCCGGCGGGTGGCCCAGCCGACGGCCGTGATGGCTGGCGCCCAGTTGCGGCGCGCGCAGGGCGCTTCGCTCGGCGAGACGCTCGAGCAGATCCCCGGGGTGCGATCGCTCTCCATGACCACCGGCATTGGCAAACCGGTGATTCGCGGACTCACCAACAACCGGGTGGTGACGCTCGCGAATGGGCAGCGGACCGAAACGCAGCAGTGGGGACATGACCATTCGCCCAATGTCGAGAGCGCCGACGCGGAGCGGCTTGAAGTGGTGAAGGGACCGGCCAGTGTGCTCTATGGCTCCGATGCGCTGGGCGGCGTCGTGAACGTGGTGCGCCGTGCCCTCCCCAAGGCCGAGGGCGCGATGCTCGCGCGCGGTCGGCTGTCGCTCGGCTACAACTCGGCCAACGTGGCGCCGTCGGCCACGCTGGTGGGTGAGGGCGCGGTGGGCGGCTGGGGATGGCGCCTCACCGGAACCACCCGTCGCGCGCGCGACCTGCGCACGCCCGGCGGCACCGTGTTCAATACCGGTAACGCCACCGGCTTCGTGGAAGGTGCCACCGGGTTCCATCACGACCGTGCGGAGTTCACCCTCACGGGGAGTTCGCGCGACGAGGCCATTCGCGTGGCCGATGATCCGCGCACGGCACCGGGCTACGATGGTCGGCAGCGCATCCGCACGACACGGTGGACGGCCGATGGCACGGTGCGGAGCGCCACGCAGCGCCTGCACGTGCAGGCCGGGCTCGAGGAGAATCGACGCGCCGAGTTTGCGAACGCGACCACACTGAACGTTGATCTCGGGCTCCGCTCACGCACCGGGACGGCGTTTGCGAACTGGCATCACGCGCCGTGGCGGGGGCTCACCGGCACCGTGGGCACCGCCGTGCAGGAAACGCGCTTCCGCACCTTCGGCCGTGAAACGCTGATCCCCGACAACACCGCGCGCGCGGTCGGTGTCTACCTGCTCGAGCAGACCGTGCGCGGCCCGTTTTCCCTCTCGGCCGGCGCGCGACACGACTGGCGTACGTTGAGCACGCCGGGAAGCGCCACGCTCAACCTGGCCTCCACCTCACGAGCGTTCAACGCCCTGACCGGCACGGTGGGGGCGGTCTATCGCGCCGACGCGCCGCTTTCGCTGGCCGTCAATGTTGCCCGCGGCTTCCGCGCGCCGAGCGCGAGTGATCTCTACGCCAATGGCTTCCACGAGGGCACCCGCGCCTTCGAGATCGGCCAACGTGATCTGCGGGTCGAGACGAGCTTCAACACCGACGTCGGGCTGCGCCTCCGCACCGCGCGAACGAATGGCGAACTCACCGGCTACCTGAATCGCATCCGCGATTACATCTACCTGGCCCCTGTCGGCGCCGCGGGACGTGCGCTCGACTCGTTGCAGGTCCGCCAGGGCCATGCGCGTTTGGTGGGCACCGAGGCGGCGCTGAGCGTGAGTCTGCCGCGGGGGTGGACCGCCAGCACCACCGCCGACGCCGTACACGCCACCAATACCAGTGATGGCACCGCCCTGCCCTTCGTGCCGCCCTTCCGCGCCAGCAGCACGCTGCGCTGGGATGAACGGGCGCCGGGTCGATCGTTCTCGCTGACGGGCGAGTGGAACGCGCGTCAGACGCGCACCTTCCGAAGCGACTATGCGCCGCCGGCGTATACGGTGATCCACGCGAATGTCGGCACCAGCACCATCACCGCGCGCGGGTTGCTGCACCTCGATTTGAGCGTGCGCAATCTGCTCAGCACGCGCTACCGCGATTTCATGAGCCGCTACAAGGAGTTCGCCGACGCCGCCGGCCGCACACTCGTCGTGCGCGTCAGCGCGGACTTCTGATGAGCGCGACGCGCGGCGTCAGCTCTTCACCTTCTGCAGGTTGACCGTCACGGTCTGCGGCACGACGTGGCACGCGTCCTTCGTCACGATGATGCCCGTCGTGGTGAAGCCCTGATACCCGGTCGCGCGCACGTCAACGGTGTACGTGCCGGGGCGTTCATACGCCGCCGCCATGGTGGTGGTCGACCCGTTGGCACGCAGCGAATCCACATAGGCGCCGTCGGTGACGGCGCCACGCGCCAGCGCCGCAATCCCGGCCTGCGTGTCGGCGTCACGAACCACGACGTTGATCCCCGCCCGCGCCTCGGTCGTGCAGACGATCGGATCGGTGCTGTTCGAGGCTTTGCAGCCGAGGGTCAGCACCAACGCCAGCAGCAGACGGTACGGTCGCATGCACGCTCCCAATGTGGACGCACCACCCGAAACCCGAACCCAGAACGCAGAGACTGATCAGTCTCTGGATTCCGAGTGCGCGTTGGTGGTGGCGGGTGATTGCTCCATGTACGCTTCGAACAGCTGCACCATCTCCGGCGGGATGCGCGTGATCTTCCCCGTTGCGCGGGAGATCAGCGCCCAGTAGCTGGTGCCGCGAGCCAGCACGGCATTGTCGCTCGTCCGCACGATCGCGGTGCGACGCTCGAACTTGCGCGAGTCCACCGAGCCGATCCAGGTGCGGGCCACGATCGCGTCACCCAGCAGGACTTCCCGGCGATAGTCGATCTCGTGCCGCGTGGCGACCCATCCGTAGGTGGCCTGCATCTCGGCCGGTGCACTCACCTGCCAGTGGGCCAGCGCCACATCGAAGATCCACTTGAGGTAGACCACGTTGTTGACGTGGTCGTTGTCGTCGATGTCTTCAGGGCGGACGACGATCGGTATCTCGAAAACCTGCACAGGATCCGGCACGGGGCTCGGTCAGGGGTTGAGGAACAGCGGACGCCGAGGGAATTTAGCGCATGCGATTTCCCTCGGGGCGCGCCCTCCGTGAGCAGCCGGCGCACGCAGTCACCTTCTTCGGGATGTCGGGGGTCGGCAAGACCACCCTCGCCGGCCTGCTCCAGAAGCACGACTGGTTCCAGTACTCGGTCGACTACCGCATCGGTACCCGGTACATGGACGAGCACATCGTGGACAACTTCAAGCGGGAGGCGATGCGGAACCCCTTCCTCCGCCAACTGCTCCGCTCCGACTCCATTTACATCCGCTCGAACATCTCGTTCGAGAACCTGAGCCCGCTGTCGACGTACCTCGGCAAGCCCGGCCGCGAGGAACTGGGCGGGATTCCCTTTGCCGAGTACACGCGGCGGCAGGCGCAGCATCGGCAAGCCGAGATCCGCGCGCTGCTGGACGTCCCCGCGTTCATCGAGCGCGCCAAGGACATCTATGGCTACGCGCACTTCGTCTGCGACTCCGGCGGCAGTCTCTGTGAAGTGGTGGATGTGGCCGACCCGAACGATCCGGTGCTGACCTGCCTCGCGCAACACACACTGCTCGTGTACATCCGGGGGTCGGCGGAGCACGCCCGCATGCTGGTGGAGCGGTTCCGCAAGCATCCCAAACCGATGTACTACAACCCCGCCTTCCTCGCGGCCAAGTGGGGGGAGTATCTCGAGACCAAGCGCATCGCGAGCGAGTCCGACGTCGACCCCGACGACTTCGCCGTATGGGGATTCGAGCAGCTGCTGCACCACCGCATTCCCCTCTACGAGGCCATCGCCGAACGGCATGGCTACGTGATCGACATGCACGACGTCCCCGGCCTCCGCAGCGAGTCCGACGTCCTCGACCTTCTCGCCCGGACCATCGATGCCCAGTCTTGAGAGCGGGGCGCCGGCCCATTCGCGCCTCCGTTCCATTGTGGGCGGTTCGATCGGCAATCTCGTGGAGTGGTACGACTGGTACGCTTACTCGGCGTTCTCACTCTACTTCTCCAAGGCGTTCTTTCCCTCCGGCGACCGCACCGCCGAGCTGCTGAACACCGCCGGCGTCTTTGCCCTCGGCTTCTTCATGCGCCCCATCGGCGGGTGGCTGCTCGGCCGCTACGCGGACAAGTACGGCCGTCGCGCGGCGCTGACGCTCACCGTCCTGCTGATGTGCGGTGGCTCGCTGCTCATCGCCATGACGCCGAGCTACGCGACCATCGGCGTATTCGCCCCGGCGTTGCTCATTCTCGCGCGCCTGTTGCAGGGGATCAGCGTGGGTGGCGAGTATGGCGCGAGCGCTACCTATCTGAGCGAGATGGCCGGCCAGGCCAACCGCGGTTTCTGGTCGAGCTTTCAGTACGTGACGCTCATCGGCGGGCAGCTCATCGCGTTGGCCGTCCTGCTCGTGTTGCAGCGGACGCTCGACGAAACCGCCCTCAAGGAGTGGGGGTGGCGCATTCCGTTCGTGATTGGCGCGCTCTGCGCGATCGTCGCGATCTACATGCGTCGCTCGCTCGAGGAGACGGGTGAATTCCAGCACGACAAGGCGGCGCGTCCGGCGAAGAGCACCGCCGCGACCGTGCGCGGCCTGCTCCAGCATCCCCGCGCGGTCCTCACCGTGGTGGGACTTACGGCCGGCGGCACCGTGGCCTTCTACACGTTCACGACGTACGCCCAGAAGTTTCTCGTCAACACGGCAGGCTTCACCGCGAAGGAGGCCACCTTCATCAACGCCGTGACACTGCTGGTGTACATGGGCTTGCAGCCGCTCGTCGGCGCGCTGTCCGATCGCGTGGGCCGTCGTCCCGTGCTCACCGCCTTCGGCGTCATCGGCACGCTGGGCACCGTGCCCCTCATGACGCAGCTCGGTCAGACCCACACGACCGGCGGCGCCATCGTCCTGCTGCTCTGCGCGCTCACCGCGGTCAGCGGCTACACCGCGATCAACGCGGTCGTGAAGGCGGAGCTCTTCCCCACCAGCATTCGCGCGCTCGGGGTCGGCTTTCCCTACGCCATTGCCGTGTCACTGTTCGGTGGGACCGCCGAGTACATCGCACTCTGGTTCAAGCAGGCGGGTCACGAGTCGTGGTTCTACTGGTACGTGACCGCCTGCATCGCCGCGTCGTTGCTCGTGTATGTGACGATGCGGGAGACACAAACGAGCGGGCTGATGGAGCCCTAGGGCGACCGCCGGCCGCGCCCTACCTGCGCCAGACGGCGTCCGTGCTCGCATTCCCCGCCTTGTCCACCGCGTTCACCACCACCGCATCGGCCAGCACGGACGGCGCGGTCGTGGACGCGACATTGGCCGGCAACAGCTTCTGTGCCCATGTGGTCCCGATGCGCCAACGCACGAGGTACCAGCGGGTGTCACTCGAGCCACCAAGAATCGTCACCAGCAGATTGGATCCGGAGGTGGCCACGGCAACGGTTGGCGCCGACGGCGGAGTCGGATCGAGCCACGGCGTAGCGGGCACGAGCGCGCCGCTCGCGTAGAGGCCACTCGTGAGTGCAGTCACGAAGCCGCCGCGATTGTCGCGCACACTGCTGCCGTTGTAGAGAATCGTCCCCGTCGCGCCGCCACTCACCGATTGCTGCTGCCGCGCGATCGAGATCTGGGTCGGAATCTCCCCCGCCGCGTACGGCGAGGAGGAGCCGTCGTTGATGCGATACGACGCGAGGCCGGGCCACAGGTGACGCTTCTGCGTGTTCTGCTGGCCCCACCACGCAATCAGCGAGTTGTAGTTCTGCCCCGAGGAGCTGGTCGACCAGTAGAGCTGGGGGGCGAAGTAGTCGACCCACCCCGCCTGCAGCCACTTGCGACTGTCGGCGTAGATCGAGGCGTAGGCGTCGAGCCCCGTGACGCCGGCCGGGTTGCCGGGCCGCCAGATGCCGAAGGGACTGATCCCTACCTTCACCGTGGGTGAGGCGAGGTGCACGGCCTCGTACAGACGCTGCACGAAGCGATTGACATTGTCGCGTCGCCAGTCACCCCGATTGAGGGTGCCGCCGCCCTGCAGGTAGGCCGCGTAGCCCGCACTGTCGGGGAAGTCGAGCCCCGGGCAGCTGGCGTCGGGGTACGGGTAGAAGAAGTCGTCGAGGTGCACCGCGTCCACGTCATACCGGGTGACGACCTCGGTGATCACGGCGATGGCCTGATCCTGCACCGCACTCTCGCCCGGATCGAACCACAGCTGGCTGCAGTAACGTCGAAGCATGTCCGGGCGACGTCGCGCGAAATGCGCTGGCGCGAAGCGCGCGGTGTCGCTCAGGTTGCCCGCGCGAAACGGGTTGAACCACGCGTGCAGTTCGAGCCCTCGCTGGTGCGCCTGCTGCACGCTGTAGCCGAGCGGGTCGTAGCCCGGATCGGTGCCCTGCGTGCCCGTCAGCGCACGTGCCCACGGCTCGAGGGCGCTCGGGTAGATGAGGTCACCTGCGGCGCGAACCTGCAGCACCACCGCGTTCAGCCCCGCGTTGGCCGCGACGTCGAGCAGCGCGCCCATTTCGTTCTGCTGCTGCTGCGCGGTGAGCGTATTGCGCGACGGCCAATCGATATTCGCGACCGTGGCGATCCACATGCCGCGGAACTCACGGGCGATGGTTGGCACCGAGAGCGGCGTCACCGGCGGGGGCGTCGTGCCTCCCCCGTCGCCGGGCTTCGTCGGTCCATCGGCGCTGCCGCCGCACGCGGCCAGCAGCCACACACTCGCGGCCGCGAGCCAACGCCAGCCGCACTTCATGAGGCGCGATCCAGCACGGTGCGCACCCGGCGCAGCAGATCCGCGACGGCATACGGCTTCACCAGCAGATCGACGCCCTCCGGCACCACGCCGTGCTGCGTGACGGTGCCCTCCGGGTAGCCCGAGACATACAACACCTTCGGCGTCAAGCCGGCATCGCGCATCGCGTTCACCATATCCACTCCACTGAGTTCCGGCATCACCACATCGCTGACCAGGAGCGCCAACGGCGGGTCGCAGGCGCGCGCCATCGCAATGGCCTCGGCGCCCCCGCGTGCTTCCAGTACATCATAACCAAAGCGCCGCAGCGCTTCCGCCGTCACCCGTCGGACCTGATCATCGTCGTCCACGACGAGGATGCGTTCCGTCCCACCCTGGACCGGACCGCGCTCGTCGAGCGCTTTCGCGTGGGAGGGATCGACCCATGGCAATGCGATGCGCACCGTGGTGCCCAGCCCCTCCCGCGAGTCGAGCAGCATCATGCCGCCGGCCTGCGTGACGATGCCATAGCTGGTGGAGAGTCCGAGTCCCGACCCCTCGCCCACGGCTTTGGTCGTGAAGAACGGTTCGAACGCCCGCTCCCGAACGGCATCCGGCATGCCGTGGCCGTCGTCGATGACGGTGATCTCCACGATCGCGTCGCCACTGACCCCCGGGTAGAGACGGCGCGCCGCGTCATCGCTGCCCACCCGGCAGACGTGGAGCTGAAGCACGCCGCCGCGCGGCATCGCGTCGCGGGCGTTCGCCGCCAGGTTCAGCAGGACCTGATCGAAGAGACCCGGATCGACGCGAACAAGACCGACCTGCGCCGGGACATCCAGCTCGAGTCGGATGGACTCGCGCAGCAGCCGTCGCAGCAACGGCGCGGCGCGCTCGATCATAAGGCTCACATCCACGAGCCGGGGCGCCATCACCTGTCGGCGCGCAAAGCCGAGCAACTGTCGGCTCAGCGCGGCGCCCGACTCCGCCGCGGCGCGAATTCGCTGCAGGCCGATGGACACGTCGGTTTCCGGTGCCTGATCCGCATCGAGCAGGCTCGCTTCGCCGGTGATCGCGGTGAGCAGGTTGTTGAAGTCGTGCGCGACGCCGCCGGCCAGTCGCCCGAGACTCTCGATGCGTTGCGCCTGGCGCAAATCATCCTCGAGCCGGCGCTGCTCCGTGATATCGGTGAAGATTCCCGTGAATAGCGCCGTGTCGGCATCCGGCCCCGGTTGACAGATCGCCGAGCCCAGTACCCAACGCCACGAGCCGGGTCGGGACGGATCCGTGATGCGGAACTCATAGCGCCACGGTGCCCCCGAATCCATGCAGGCGTTCGCCGAACGCAGCAGTCCGCCCGCGTCATCGGGGTGCAAGCGACTCCACGCGACCTGCGGATCCGCCAACAGGGCCTCCGGGTCCATCGCGAACAGGTCACGCGCCCGCTCACTCACGTACAGGTAGCGTGTCTCACCGCTTCGCTTCCAGAGCAGCTGATACACGATCCCCGGCACCGTGGCCGTGATCCGCTCGAGGCGCTGATCGCGCTCACGGAGGGCGTCGGCGGCCCGATCGCGCTCGGCTTGCTGCATCGCGTTGGCCGCCTCCCGCTCGGCGCGCAGCACCTCCGATCGACGCAGCGCGTTCGCGAGCCGATACTCGCGATCGATCGCGCGAAGGCGATTGCGGCGAGCCACTTCACAGAACACCGCCGACACCAGCGCAAGCAGCAGTCCGGAGAAGTAGCGAACGAGCTCCAGCTTGCTGCCCACCAGCACCGTGCCTTCGACGGCCAGTGAGCCGAACAGGCTGCCCCAGGTGGCGAGCAGCATCGGACCGAATCCGCCGAGGATCATCGGTAGCGCCGCGAAGCCGGTCAGGAACATCGGCGTCGCGCCCGTCGCGCGGTGAAATGCCACCGAGATCAGGGTGCCGAACAGCGCCGAGAGAACCGCAGCGAGATACCAGCGACGACGCGTTGCGGGACTGGTGTATGACGCGAGTTGGGCTTCCACCGCGGCCAGATGCTCCCCGGAGACCGCCATTTCTTCCGTCTGGCTCGTATATCCGGGCGTCGGCGCAGTCGACATGCTCAAGGTTACGACGCCGCGCTGCGGCCGGCAATTCGACAATGCACTGCCCGGCACTTGCCACACTTGCCTCCGGAGGCGACAATCGCCGCATGACCGCGCATTCACATGCCACACTGCGAATCGGCATCGATCTGGGTGGCACCAAGATCGAGGGCGTCGTTCTCGACGCGCAGGGCGCGGTCCGCGCGCAGGAGCGCATCGCCACGCCGCGCGAGTACGACGCGACCGTGCACGCGATCACGGAACTGGTACTTCGTCTGGAGGTCGCGGTGGGCGACCGCGCCACGGTCGGCGTCGGCATACCGGGCGTCGTGGTGCCGGAGACGGGCCTGGTGAAGAACGCCAATTCGACCTGGCTCAATGGGCAGCCGCTGCAACATGATCTCGCGACGGCGCTGCATCGCGACATCCGCATGCAGAATGACGCCAACTGCTTCGCGCTCTCCGAAGCCACCGATGGCGCGGCGGCGGGGGCCGACGTGGTCTTCGGCGTGATCATGGGCACCGGTGTCGGCGGCGGCATTGTCGTGCGTGGCCGGGTGCTCACCGGCCGCAACCTCATTGGCGGCGAATGGGGGCACAACGGACTCCCGTGGCCCACGCACGACGAGATTCCCGGCCCTCCCTGCTACTGTGGCCGACGGGGCTGCATCGAGACGTGGATCTCGGGACCGGCGATCGCCGCCGATCATGCGCGCGTGACCGGTGAAGCGCTCACGACGCCGGAGATCATCGCCCGGGCGGCCGCGGGTGATGCCGACGCGCGTGCGACGCGCGCGCGTCTCGTGCAGCGCACGGCGCGTGGACTCGCGAGCGTCATCAACGTGCTCGATCCCGACGTCATCGTCCTCGGCGGCGGCGTGTCGAACATCAGCGGCCTCGCGGATGAGGTGCAATCGGCGCTGCCGCCGTGGGTGTTCTCGGACACGGTCGCGACCCGCGTCGTGCGACACCGACACGGCGATTCCAGCGGCGTGCGGGGCGCTGCGTGGCTGTGGCCCGCGAGCTGATCCTCGGACTCGCGCTCGTTCTCCTCGGTGCGCTGGCCTGGCTGGCCGCGCATCGGGTGGCCCGGCGCGCCGGACGTCGCACCCTGCTCCGCATGCGCGCCCGGGTGGACCGCTACAAGTTCACCCGCAAGCAATACGTGATCGAGCACGTGCTCGCGGATCCGCAGGTCACGGGGGCGGTCGCGCGATTCGCGGCCGAGCAGGGCGAGTCCGCACACGACGTCTGGCACCGCGTCCGTCGCTATCTCGATGAGATCGTGCCGTTCTTCAACGTGCTCGCGTACTATCGGCTCGGCTATTGGGTGTCACGCGCGGCGCTGTCGCTGTTCTACAAGGTCAGCGTGGAGGTCGAACGCGCGGACCCCTTCAAGGGACTGCCCCGCGATTCGATCGTGATCTATCTCATGAACCATCGATCGAACGCCGACTATGTACTCGTGGCGTACGTGATGATGGGTCAGGTGTCGATTTCGTACGCGGTCGGCGAGTGGGCCCGCGCGTTCCCGCTCGAGTACCTCTTCAAGAGCTTCGGATCGTACTTCATTCGCCGCCGGTATCGTGAGCCGCTCTATCACGCCGTGCTGCAGGCGTACGTGCAGCTCATCACGCGCAACGCGGTGACGCAGGGAATCTTCCCCGAGGGTGGCCTCACCCGCGACGGCGCGCTGCGCCCCGCCAAGATCGGCCTGCTCGATTACGCGCTTGGCGTGGCGCGGGACCCCGCGATGCGCGATCGGCTGTACGTGGTGCCGGTCGGCATCAACTACGATCGGGTATTGGAAGACCGCACGCTGCTGCGTGAACTCGAGACGCACGCACCCGCCGCCGCGCTGTCGCGCGTCTCGCAGATGGCGTCCATCGGGCGCTTTCTGTTGTGGAACCTCGGGCGCCTGCTTACCGGACGCTGGAAGCGCTATGGTCGCGCGGCCGTCACGATCGGCACGCCGGTGCCGGTGCGATCGTGGCTGGATGAACTCGCCGGCAATGGCGTCGATCTCTTCGCGCTCCCGCGCGAGGCACGCCTGCCCCATGTCCAGACATTCTGTGACGATCTGCTCGCCCGGATCGGCGCCATCATCCCCGTGACCCCCGTCCCCCTGGCGTGCGCGGCGCTACAGAGCTTTGACGCCGAGTTTGTCCCGCGGGCGGCGCTGTTGGCGCGCATGGCCGCCATGCGTGACGTGCTGCAGGAGCTGAGCGGACGGGTGATCCGAGCCGACCGGGACATCGCCGAGACCTTCGACCGCGCCTACCGTATGCTGCGCCTGCGGCGCATGGTGGCGCGGGCCGGCGAGGGGTATGTGATCCTGCCGCGCGGCCGACCGCTGATCACCTATTACGCCAACAGCATCGTGCACCTGCTGGGCCCGTTCGCCGAGGGGATCCGGGCGCGGGATGCCCTGCCGGTTCACGACTGGGAACGGACGGTTGCCCCGCGCACTGTTGCCGCTGTTCCCGGAGCCCGATAAACTCCGCCCTGCTGGTGGCCCATCGTATAACGGCTATTACCTCGGCCTTTGGAGCCGAAGATCTTGGTTCGATTCCAAGTGGGCCTATGGAAGCGGTTCGGGTGCTGGGACAGTGGGCCGTGAGCCCACGTAAACCAAAGCTCAGCAATAGGTTACAGAAAGACTCACAGACGGGCTCGGCACCGGTTGGAAACGGGGCCGAGCCCGTATAGCTTTAGGGGCTTTGCCGGAAATCCCCTTTTCGCCCCTTCGAGACCTCCATGCACGCGGCTTCGGAAGCGCCCTCAGCCTCCAATCGCGGATTCAAAATCCTCTGTGGCACCGCCAACCAGCCATTGGCTGAGGAAGTGGCGAAGTCACTGGGCGCTGAGTTGTGCAAGGTCACCTGTTCGCGCTTTGCCGACGGTGAGGTGTTCGTGCGCATCGACGAGAACATCCGCGGCGCGGATGTCTTTGTCGTGCAGCCGACGAATCCGCCGGGCGAGAACATGCTGGAGCTGCTGCTCCTGATCGACGCCGCGCGCCGCGCATCGGCCGCCCGCGTCACGGCGGTGCTGCCCTACACCGGGTACGCCCGTCAGGATCGCAAAGACCAGCCGCGCGTCGCCATCGGGGCGAAGCTCATGGCGAATCTCATCGAGACCGCAGGCGCCTCCCGCGTCCTCGGTCTCGACTTTCATGCACACCAGCTGCAGGGGTTCTTCGACGTACCCGTCGACCACCTGTACGCGGCGCCGGTGTTCACGAGCTACTTCCGCAAGAAGGAGCTCAAGGATCTGGTCGTGGTCGCGCCCGACGTCGGCTCGGCCAAGATGGCGCGCGGCTTCGCCAAGCGACTCGACGCCACGTTTGCCATCATCGACAAGCGCCGCCCCAAGGCGAATGTCGCCGAGGTGATGAACGTCGTCGGTGAAGTCGAGGGGCGGGACTGTCTCATCCCCGACGACATGATCGATACGGCTGGCACGGTCTCCGAGGCTGCACGCGCCCTCAAGAAGCTCGGGGCCAAGGACATCTACGTCTGCGCCACGCACGCCCTGCTCAGCGGCCCCGCCGTGGAGCGGTTGTCGACCGCGCCGATCAAGGAAGTCGTGGTCACCGACTCGATCAATCTCCCCCCCGAGCGTCGTTTCCCGTCGCTCACGGTGCTGAGTGTGGGCGAACTGCTCGCGAAGGCGATTCGCTTCACGCATGCGGATCAGTCGGTCAGCGTGCTTTTCGAGTAACAGCAACGACGGTCTGGGCACAACAACAACAGTTGGGGCGCTGCCACGACAGTCATGGCACTGCAACAACAGCCGAAGCCGTGACTGTAGTAGCAGTACCCCGACTGTATTAGCAGTGCCTAAGCTGTAGTTGCAGTACCCAAGCTGTAGTTGCAGTACCCAAGCTGTAGTTGCAGTACCCAAGCTGTAGTTGCAGTACCCAAGCTGTAGTTGCAGTACCCCATCCGCAGTAGCAGTACTGCAGTTGGGCCTTGGCCGGGACGACCATTTCCGGTTACTCCCGAACCACCTTTTTTCGACCGAGGTTTTCCCATGGCTTCCGCCACGCTCACTGCGTCGTCCCGTGCCGAAACCGGCAAGGGCGCCGCGCGCAAGATTCGTCAGGCCGGCAACATTCCGTGCGTCATCTACGGCCATGGCCGTGAGCCGCAGTCGCTCACCGTGAATGCGCGCGAGACGGAGAAGCTGCTCAAGGGCATCGCGACGTCCAGCACCGTGATCGAGCTCTCGATCGACGGCAAGTCGGCGCGCACCCTGATTCGTGAGATCCAGCGCCACCCGTTCAAGCGTCACGTGCTCCACATCGACTTCCAGGAGCTGGTGGCCGGTGAGACGGTGACGGTGAAGTGCCCGATCGTGTACGTCGGTACGCCGGAGGGCGTCCGCCTCGAGGGCGGCCTGCTCGACCAGGTCATGCACGAGCTCACGATCGAAGTCGATCCGTCGAACATTCCGAACCACATCGACGTCGACGTCTCGAGCCTCAAGCTCGGCAAGTCGATGCACGTCGCCGACATCAAGGTGCCTGCGGGCATCACGATCAAGGACGACGCCGGCGCGACGGTCTGCGTCTGCTCGGCGCCGAAGGTGCATGCCGATGCGCCCGCCGAAGGCACGGCGGCGGAGCCGGAGCTCATCCGCAAGCCGAAGCCGGAAGACGAGAAGTAATCGTCGGCGCACTCAAGGGGTCAGAGTCGTTGAAACCGGCGGTTTCAACGACTCTGACCCCTTGATCGCTTTGGCCCTATGGTCACCCCACGCTGGCGCGTTCCGCGCCCCGCGCGCCTTCCCCTGCGTATGAAAGTCATTGTCGGACTCGGCAACCCGGGTCGCGAGTATGAGCACACGCGGCACAACGTCGGCTGGTGGTTGCTCGATCACCTGCACCGCCGCTGGCAGTTTGACGGGTGGAAGAAGGACGGCGACGCCCTCACCTGCACCGGCCTCGTGGGCACGAAGAAGGTCAAGCTCGTCAAGCCGCAGACGTACATGAACCTGAGCGGTCAGGTGCTCCGCCCCTACCTCAAGCGCGAGGGGTGGGCCGCGGCGCAGGACCTGCTCGTGCTGGTGGACGAAGTCGCCGTGCCCTGCGGCGAGTACCGCTTCAAGCCGCACGGCAGCCCTGGCGGCCACAACGGCCTCAAGAGCATCGAGGCCCACCTCAAGAGCCCGCAGTACCCGCGGCTTCGCATTGGCATCAAGCCAGTGGACGAGCGTCGGCAGATCGGTGACCTCGCCGATTTTGTCCTCCACGCCATGCCCAGGGACGAACGGGATCTGGTCGAGGGGCTGTACGACCGCATGACCGCGGCGGTTGAATTGTGGATCGCTGAAGGCACCGACAAAGCCGTGAGCTCCATGGGGCGCTGATCATGACGCAGGCTGGTGTGGCATTGCTGTTGGGTACCATCGTGGCGACGTCCGCCTGCTCGACCGGCGGGGATGTTCGCGCAACGGCGTCGATGGGCCCGCTGACCGAACTCACGGTGCCGGCGCAGCCCGGCAGCAGCACGCCGTTCGTGGCCGTGCGCAACGATCGCGAACTGCTGCTCTCCTGGACGCAGCGTCGCCCCGACTCCACGGTCGCGATTCACGCCGCCGTGTGGAACGGCACCGCGTGGGATTCCACGCGCACGATCGCCCACGCGCGGCCGTTCTTCGTGAATTGGGCCGACTTCCCCGCCATCACCTCGCTCGCCAACGGCGATCTCGCCGCGCACTGGCTCGAGCGCGATGGTGACGGGAAGTACGCGTACGGCGTGCGCGTGGTGCGCTCGGCCGATGGCGGCCGCAGCTGGAGCGCGCCGATCGTGCCCCACACCGACGGGCTCGCCGCCGAGCATGGCTTCGTGTCGCTTTGGCCCGATGGGACCGATGGTCTCGGGCTCGTGTGGCTCGACGGCCGCAAGAGTGCGATGCAGGACTCCGCGAAGGAGATGACCATTCGCACCGCGCGACTGCGGGCGAACGGCACGCTCGAACGCGAGGCGGTGCTCGATGCCCGCAGCTGCGACTGCTGCCAGACGGGCACGGCCTCGGCGGCGAGCGGTCGCGTCATCGTCTACCGTGATCGCAGTCCAGAAGAGATCCGGGACATCGCCGTGGTGCGCGAAACGGCGACCGGCTGGAGTGCCCCCGTGAAGGTGCACGACGACGGCTGGCACTACCCGGGCTGTCCGGTGAACGGCCCGCAGGTCGCGGCGATTGGTGACACGGTGTACGTCGCGTGGTTCACCGGTGCGCGCGACACGAATCGCGTCAATCTCGCGCGATCCACCGACGGCGGGGCAACCTTCGGCCCGCCGCTGCGTGTCGATGAAGGGACGCCGCTCGGACGGGTGTCGCTGGTACTGGACGCCAAGGGGCATCCCATCGTGGCCTGGCTCGAGCAGCGCACCAATCAGGTGGCCGAGGTGTTGGCCCGTCGCATTCGCCCCAAGGGCGCGCAACTCACGGCCCGTGAAACCCACGTGCTCGCGCAGACGTCGGGAGCCCGTCCGAGCGGCTTTCCGCGCCTCGCGCGGGTGGCGGACACGCTGTACGCGGCGTGGACCACCACCACGCCGTCACTCGCCGTGCACGTCGGGCGGCTCACGCTGTACTGACCTGCCTGCTCCACTCGTTCTTCACTTCGCTACCGACATCAATGCTTCGCTTCCCGGTTCGTCGCGCGACCGATCGCGCGCTGCTTCTCGCGCTGCCCGCCGTGCTGGCGGCCTGCGCCTCCGGTGCCACGGGCGCCAAGACGGCCTCCGACGTGCCGGCGCCCGGCGCGCTGCCGCTCAAGTACGCGCCCAAGCCCACCAGCGGCGCGATCTCGGCCGGCGACCTCATGTCGCGCCTGTACGTCTTTGCCGATGACTCGCTGATGGGGCGCGACGCCGGCACCGAAGGGAGCTACAAAGCCACGGCGTTGCTCGCGCGCGAGGCCGAGCGCCTCGGGCTCAAGCCCGCTGGCGAGAATGGCACGTACTTCCAGGTGCTGCCGCTCAAGAACAAGGCGGTCGACTCCACGTCCACCTTCCTGGTCGGCACCGAGTCGCTCAAGCTGCGCACCGAGTGGGGCTTCAGCGGCGCGAAGAACATCGCCTGGAGCAGTGCGCCGATGGTCTTCGGCGGTGAACTCGGCAAGCATGCGCTCAGCGCCGACCAGGCGGCCGGCAAGGTGGTGGCATTCACGATGCCACTCTCGCAGGCCGGGTTGGAGCTTGCCCTGCAGGGCAAGAACCTGCTCCCCGCCGGAGCAAAGGGCATGATCGTCATCCTGCCGCCGCAGGCCGTCGGCGTCTTCGGCTTCATCATGGGCAGTGGCGCGTTCGTCGATGACAACGCCTCGGGCGACGAATCACGCGTCTTCGTGCTCGCGGCCGCGATGCCCAAGCTCTTTGGCAAGCAGGTCAACGAGCTCACCGTCGGTGCGGTCGGCAATGCCCTGACGGTGAACGCGAAGGTCGCCGTCTCGCCGTCGCCCTTCCAGGCGCGCAACGTGGTGGCGATTCTGCCGGGGAGCGATCCGGCGCTGCGCAACAGCTACGTCGCCATCGGCGCACACAGCGATCACGTCGGCGTCGCACGACGCGCGGCGGACCACGACTCGATCCTGGTGCTCAACCGTGTCGCCCGTCCGGGTGGCGCCGAAGATCAGGGGAAGATGCCCACCGCCGAACAGTGGGCGCAGATCAATCAGGAGCTCGCCACCATCCGCAAGACGAAGGCGCCGCGTCGCGACTCGATCTTCAACGGCGCCGACGATGACGGCTCCGGTTCCGTGGCGGTGCAGGAGATCGCCGAGTATCTGTCGTCGCTGGGCACGAAGCCCAAGCGCTCGATCCTGTTCGTCTGGCACGTCGGCGAAGAGAAGGGCCTCTGGGGATCCGCGTACTTCACCGATCATCCGACGGTCCCGCGCGACTCGATCATCGCGCAGCTCAACATGGACATGGTCGGCCGCGGCGCCGCCAGCGACGAAACCGGCAAGAGCAAGGACGGTGCGTCGCTGCACGGTGGCCCGAACTACGTGCAGCTCGTCGGCTCGCGTCGCCTGTCCACGGAACTCGGCGATCTCGTGGAGAAGGTCAACAGGGAGAAGGGGCACAATCTGACGTTCGACTACGGCATGGACGCGAACGGCCATCCGATGAACATCTACTGCCGCTCCGACCACTACGAGTACGCGCGCTACAACATCCCGGTGACCTTCTTCACCACCGGTGGGCACTCGGCGTACCATCAGTTGACGGATGAGCCGCAGTATATCGATTACGCGCACATGACGAAGGTGACGAAGCTGGTCGCGGACGTTGCGCTGACGCTCGGCAACTCGGCGACGCGACCGAAGGTGGACGGGGCGAGGATGGACCCGAAGGGGAGCTGCAAGCAGTAGGAAAGCCCACAACCCACAACCAAGAGCCCGGAACCCAGAACTGATCAGTCTTGGGTTTCGGGTTTTTGGTCCTGGGTATTGGGTTTGCCTGCGTCGAGGACGCGCTTGCGCAGCGCGATAGTCCGGCGGCGTATGCGCACGACATCCGTCGCCAGCTGGGCGAGCTGCCTCGTGGGTATCATGCCCAATCGCCCGAGCGCATCGAGGTGGCTCTCAACCTCGGATGCGGACGCAATCGCGTTCTGCAGAAACGCGGCGAATCGCCTTGGCGACTCAGTACCCGTACCCTCGGCGATATTGGCGCCAATCGATAGGGCGGCACGGCGCAGCTGTCCTCGCAGCGCGGCCCCTTCGGCCCCGCGCAGTCGACTCGTGGCGCCGTGAATGGCTACCGAGAAATCCTGCGCCTCCTGCCACACCTCAAGCTTCCTGAAGTCTTGCATACCGCAGGATAGGATCCCTCGTCCGACGAGGTGTCATCCTTTCGACGCAACCCGTTACATTTCAACGCGCTCGGTGGGCACCCACCACCCAAGACCAAAAACCCGAAACCCTGAACTGATCGGTTCTGTCCACGACCGTCAGGGCTTCTCATAGTCTCGTCATGCTCCGTCTCGGCATCGTAGGCCTCCCCAACGTTGGCAAGTCCACGCTGTTCAATGCGCTCACCGCGGCCAAGGCGGAGGCGGCGAACTATCCGTTCTGCACGGTGGAGCCGAACGTCGGCATGGTGGAGGTGCCGGATCCGCGCATGGAAGCGCTCGCGGCGATCGTGCAGCCGAAGCGCACGGTGCCGGCGGTGGTGCAGTTCGTGGACATCGCGGGACTCGTGAAGGGCGCGTCGCAGGGCGAAGGGCTCGGGAACAAGTTCCTGCAGAACATCCGCGAGACGGACGCCATCGTGCACGTGATCCGCTGCTTTGCGGATGACGACGTGACGCATGTGATGGGGCAGCCCGATCCGGCGCGCGACAAGGAGATCATCGAGCTCGAACTCGCGCTCTCCGATCTCGCGCAGGTGGAGAAGCGCCTCGACAAGGCGCGTCGCGCGGCGAAGGCAAACGACAAGGAGGCGCTGGCCGAGTTGCCGGCGCTCGAGGCGGCCAATGCGGCGCTCTCCGAGGGGAAGCCACTCTGGCGCGCGGGGCTCGCGGCCGACCAGCTCGAGAAGCTTGCCGGCCTGCAGCTGCTCACCGCCAAGCCGGTGCTGTACGCGGCGAACGTGACCGATGCCGAGCTGTCGGGCGACGAGGGGGCGTACCTCACGGCGCTCCGCGCGGCGGTGGCGGCCGGTGGCGAGCATGCGGAGGTAGTGCCCTTCTCGGCCAAGATCGAGTCGGAGCTCGCCGAGCTGCCCCCTGAGGAGCGTAAGGAATTCCTCGCGTCGCTCGGCATCGAAAGCGCCGGGCTCGATCGTCTGATCCGTGCGGGTTACCACCTGCTCGGCCTCGAGACCTACTTCACGGCCGGCGAGCAGGAAGTGCGCGCCTGGACCATCCATCATGGCGACACGGCCCCGAAGGCAGCCGGTGTGATCCACACCGACTTCGAGAAGGGGTTCATCCGTGCCGAGACCGTGGCCTACGGCGATTTCGTGACGCACGGCGGCTGGAAGGGGGCCAAGGAGAAGGGCGTGGTCCGGTCGGAGGGCAAGGAATACGTGGTGCAGGACGGCGACGTGCTGCTCTTCCGGTTCAACGTCTGAGCTGAGGCCCACCCGGCTGATGATCTTTTTGGCATCCGCCGGGTAAGATTGGCGCATGCGTCCCCTCACCCTGTTGCGTCGCCTGCTCGTTGGCGTGCTGGCGGCCGCCCCTCTGACGGGCGCGACGGCCATCCGCGGCTTGCAGGCCCAGGCACTCGCGAACGCGCAGGCCACCGAAGTGCGCCTCCCCGCCGACGCCGCCAAGGTGCCGTTCACGGTGGGCGAGCGGCTCGACTACGACGTCAAGTTCGGGTCGATCAAGGTCGGCAATGGCAGCATGGAGGTGAAGGAAATCACCGACGTGCGGGGCAAGACGACCTGGCACACGATGTTCCGCATCAACGGCGGCATTCCGCTGTATCGCGTGAACGACACGTACGAGTCGTGGTTCGACGTCGTGACGCTCAACTCGCTGCGCTACCATCAGGATATCGACGAGGGGAGCTACGAGCGGAAGCGGCGCTATGAGATCTTCCCCGAGCGTGGGGTGCTCCGGGACGGCGACAAGCCCGAGGAGCCCACCGTCACGAGCCCGCTCGACGAAGGGTCGTTCCTGTACTTCGTGCGGACGATTCCGCTCGAGGTGGGGCAGACGTACGAGTACGAGCGCTACTTCAAGAAGGACGGCAATCCCGTGCGCATCCGGGTGCTGCGCCGCGAAACGATTTCCGTTCCGGCCGGCACGTTCCAGACGGTCGTGCTGCAGCCGACCTTTCAGTCGAAGGGGATCTTCTCGCAGAACGGGAAGGCCGAAGTCTGGATCACCGACGACGACCGGCATCTCATGGTGCAGATGAAGTCGAAGCTCTCGATCGGGAGCCTCAACCTCTACCTCAAGGGCGCGAAGGGCACGAAGTAGGCCCTACGCCAGGGGCTCGATGCATCCGGGGCCGTCGTTGCCCGGCTTGTTCACCACCGTGCTCACCGCGTACGCGCGCATCGCGCCGTCGAAGGGTTTGAGCAGCGCCTGCGCCACGGCCGGCGGGGTCTTCGGGTCGAGCCACGCGTCGTAGTCGGCCTCGTGCAGGATGACCGGCATGCGGTCGTGAATGGGTGCCATGACGGCATTCGCGTCGGTGGTGATGACGCAGCAGGTGGTCAGCGGCTCAACCTCCGGCGTGGCCTTGGGCGTCCATCGCTCCCAGAGCGCCGCCATCGCAAACGGGGCGTCCTCCGCCAACCGGATGCACCACGGCTGCTTGACCTTCTGCCCCGGGAGCAGCTGCCATTCGTAGAACAGGTCGGCCAGCATGAGGCCTCGCCGGCTCTTGAAGGCGTTCCGGAACGAGGGCTTCGCGGCCACCGAGTCCGATCGGGCATTGGCCAGCCGGTTGCCGATCGAGGGATCATCCGCCCAGAACGGTACGAGCCCCCACTTCACGAGCTCCGCCCGTCGTCCCTCCCGGTCCTGCAGCACGAAGGGGACCGCCTGCGAGGGGGCCACATTGTACCGGGCGCCGAGCGCCGGAAGCTCGACCCCAAGGGGGATCCCCAACGGGAGGGTGCCCAGACGGGCGGGGTTACCGAAACCGTAGCGGCCGCACATACCGAATTCTACCCAAAACCCACCACCAAGAACCCGAAACCCAGAACCGATCGGTTCAGGGTTTCGGGCTTTAGGTCGTGGGTTCTGGGTGGGGTTGGCGCGGGACCCCGGCCCTGATACGTTTCAAGGCTCATCCGGATCGGCTCGCCGATCCCCTGACCCTCCGCCCGCGGATCGGCACTGCGGGTGGCATCTCAGACCATAGGGAGGATTGCCGAGTGGCAAAGCTCAAGATCCGCCGTAATCCTACGCGGCGGTACGAAGCCGTGTACATCTTCGACAGCGCACTGGAAGACCAGGCGATTGTCGACAAGCTCGAGAAGCTGCAGGGCCTGCTCTCGCTCGCCGAACCGGCGACCATCGAGCACTGGGGCCGTCGTCAGCTCGCGTACAAGATTGGCCGCCACGAGAGCGGCTACTACGTCATCAGCCTGTTCACCTGCGCGCCCGCGGTGCTCCCCGAGTTCGAGCGTGCGCTCAAGCTCGACGACAGCGTCGTGCGCTACATGGTGACGCTGTATGAGCACGAGCTCGGTGCGCCGAAGCTCAGCGATGAAGAACTCGCCTCGCGCCGTCGCGCGGGCGATGACGACGACGACGACGAGGATTAACCCATGCGCCGCCAGAAGAAGCCCTGCCCGATCACGGAAGCGGGTATCCGCTACGTCGATTACAAGGATGATCGCCTGCTCGCCCGCTTCATCACGGACTACGGCAAGATCCTGCCGAGCCGTCTGAGCGGTGTTGACGCGCGCCATCAGCGTCAGCTCTCGAAGGCTGTGAAGAAGGCGCGCTACCTCGCGCTGCTGCCGTACGTGAAGGGGCAGACGGGCTGAGTATGCCCGGAGCGGTCGCGCCGGGACCCGCCGCGACCGCTCCGTCAGGAGCGGCCCCGCAGGAGCGTGGATGGCGGTGGTTCGTGCTGGGCATGGTGCTGATGGTGCTCGTGACCGCAGCGCCGGCCTGGCCCCCTGCCCTCGCGCTGCTTGCCGGAACGGTGCGGCTCCTGCTTCCGGTGGAACAGTTCGCCCTGCTGGTGCTGGTCGGCATCGCGTCCTGCGCGGTGGTCGGCTGGTGGGCCGGGGGCCGGTCTCTCATGGGACTGACGTGGGCTGCTGCGGCGGCCTATGTGCTCTGGAAGGTGCCGCTCCCCATGGCGGGATACGGTGCCTTCGTCCGCGGATGGGCCGTGTCGCTGGGTGCCGCCTTCGGGCTGGTGTGCCTGGCGTCGCCGGCTCGGGCGTTTCTCACCCGGGCACTTGGAGCCGTGGCGGTGGCCGGTCTGGTGACCAGTCTCAGCCTCGCGCTGCGAGCGCCGTCCGGCGTCGGTGCCTTCGATGGCCCCGCCCGGATGCTCACCCGGGAGTATCAGCAGCGCCTCGGTGAGGCGCTGCAGGAGTGGCATGGCCGGGCCGGCTCCGAGTCGTGGCAGCGGTTCACGTCCCGCTTCCCCGAGGCGGCCGATCGGGCCACGCGGTTGGAAACCATGCTGGTGCAGTTGGGGGAGCCGGTCGCCGCGATCGAGGCGGTTGGTGGCCTGCAGCCGGGCGCGTTGGTTCGACTCGCGCCGACGCTGCTGGCGCTGGAATCGCTGGTAGCGCTCGCGCTCGGATGGGCGGCGTACCATCGGCTGGCGCGGGCGCGGATTGGTCCGCCGCTCGGCGAGCTGCGGAACCTCCGCTTCAACGATCAGCTGGTGTGGGGCCTGGTCACGGGCACGACGATTCTGCTGCTGCCCACCTTGGTGGAGTGGCGTGACATCGGGCTCAACCTGACCTGTTTCTTCGGGACGTTGTACGCCCTGCGGGGCGCCGGTGTCCTGACCTGGTGGATCCCCGACCGGGCGGCGCTGTGGGTGCTGCTCGCGTTGGCGGTGCTGGTCCCGGTTCTCGGGCCGGTGTGGGTGCTCGTCGCGCTGGCGGCGGTCACCTTCACGCTCGGGCTGGGTGACACCTGGCGCGACTTCCGGGCGGGCGCTTCCTCGCGCCGGCCGTCGTCGCCCTGACAACGTTCTCGATTCCTTTCATCCGTTCGACCGGAGTTCCCATGGAAGTCATTCTTCGCAGTGCCGTGGACAAGCTCGGACATCCTGGTGACATCGTCTCCGTGTCGCCGGGCTATGCCCGCAACTTCCTCCTGCCGCGCGGCTTCGCCTATGAGGCGACGCCGGGCAACCGCAAGCGCATCGCGCTCGAGAAGAGCCGCCTCGAGGCGCTCGAGCAGGAAAAGATCGCGGCCGCGCAGGCCGTCGCCGACAAGCTCGCCGAGGTCTCCGTGACCTTCGCCGCGCGTGTGGGTGAAGAGGGCAAGCTCTTCGGCTCCGTCACGGCGTCGGACATTGCGCACCAGCTCGAAGCCCAGGGCTTCAAGGTGGAAAAGCGTCAGATCGAGCTCAACGAGCCGATCAAGGCGCTCGGCATGTACAAGGTGGGCGTCCGGCTCCACGCCGATGTGCACCCCGAGATCAAGGTCTGGATCATCAAGCAGTAAGTGCGCGTTTATTCCCGGGCGCCCAATCGGGTACCGGGTGTCACGAGGGGAGCCCGCCAAACGGGTTCCCCTCGTTGCGTTTCAGCCCTCCGCGAGCGCAAGCTTCTCTGAACCTTCCCCGGACGGCCGGGTACCCGCTGGGAAAACCCGCGGGGAGCACCCCGCGGGGTACCACCGCGAACCGTCCCTTCCCTGATCAGGTGTAGATGGCCGAACGCAAAGCCAGTCCCGGAGAACCGATCGCCCGCCGCGCCGCTGCGCTGGCCAGCGAACTCAAGGCCTCCGATATCGTCGTCCTCGATTTGCGAGGAGTGACGGACATGACCGATTTCTTTGTTATCGCCTCGGGGACCTCGGACACGCACGTCCGGGCGGTCGCTGAGCACATCCAGGCAGGGTTGAAGGCGGGTGGCGTGTCTACCAGCATGACCGAAGGCCTCACGCAAGGTCGGTGGGCGCTGCTCGACTATGCCGACTGCGTGGTCCACGTCTTCCATCCCACCTTGCGTCAGTACTATCAGCTCGAACGGCTGTGGAGCGACGCGACCCGCGTCTCCGTAGACACCGAAGTCAGGCAGGGAGCCCGGTAATGATCAGGAAGCAGCGCACGTCGTGGTGGCAGGTGGTGCAGTCCCTCGGCGTCGCTGCAGCAGCGATGGCGGTGGGCGCGGCGCTCTCGGCCGCTCCTCTGGCCGCCCAGGGATACTTCGGGCAGAACCAGGTCCAGTACGACAACCTGCGCTGGCGTGTGGTCGAGACCGAGCACTTCCTCGTCCACTACTATCCTGAGCTCGCCGATGTCGCGCCCGATGCGGCGCGCATGGCCGAGCGGTCCTACGCACGCCTGTCCCGCCTCACGGCGCATCAGTTCCGCGAGAAGAAGCCGGTGCTCATCTACGGATCGAGCGGCGATTTCGCGCAGAGCAACGTCTTTGGCGATCTCGGCGAAGGCACCGGCGGTGTGACCGATCCGCTGCGCCAGCGCATGGCGCAGTTCTTCAGCGGCGACTGGGCGAGCTTCGAACACGTGCTCACCCACGAAATGGTGCACGTCTTCACCTTCGACATCTTCTCGCGCGGCCGGGCCGGCGCGGGACTGCAGAATCTGTCGATGGTAAATCCGCCACTCTGGTACATGGAAGGGTTGGCCGAGTATTTCTCGATCGGCCCCAGTCATCCGTGGACGGACACCTGGGTGCGCGACGCCGTGGTGAACAACACGCTCCCGAGCATCGCGCAGATGACGGAGCGCCCGGACAAGTACTTCCCGTATCGCTACGGGCTCGCGCTCTGGCAGTACGTGGGTGCCCGGTGGGGTGATGAAGCGATCGGCGAAATCATGAATGCCACGCCGAGCCTCGGCATCGATCGCGCGTTCCGTCGCGAGATTGGCATCTCGCTCCACGAGCTGAGTGCCGAGTGGAAGCAGGCGATGCAGACGAAGTATCTGCCGACGGTGTCGCAGCTCGACCGGCCGCGGTCGTTCGCCGAGCCGCTGCTCTCGCAGAAGCGCACGGGCTCGATCGCGAACATGTTCGTGGCGCCGGCCCTGTCGAGCGATGGCAAGTACATCACCTACGTCGGCTACGGCAGCCTGCTGCGGGGCGAGGTGTTCCCGGAGCTCTATCTCGCCGACGGTCGCACGGGCAAGCGCATCACGCGCCTCGTGAAGACCACCACGAACCCCGACTTCGAGCAGCTGCGGTTCATCTATTCGCAGCCGTCCTTCTCGCCCGACGGGCAGTTCCTGGCGTTCACCGGCCAGCGAGGCGGGCGCGATGTGCTCTACGTCATGGACGTGGCGCGCCGCAAGGTGGTCAAGCGGTTCGACCTCATGCTCGACCAGGTGCTGAGTCCAAGCTTCTCGCCCGACGGGCAGAAGATCGTCTTCAGCGGGATGCGGCACGGCACCAGTGATCTCTACGTCGTGCAGATGGACGCCCCGGGGTACACGCAGCTCACCAAGGACACGTACGGCGATCTGATGCCGGCCTGGTCGCCCGACGGCAAGACGATCGCGTTCGTTTCCGAGCGCGGCCCGGACACCGACATGGATATCCTCAAGATCGGGCCGTGGCGCCTGAACCTGATGGATGTCGAGACGCAGAAGATCACGCAGATCCCGGCTCAGGGTGGGCGCAACACGAACCCGCAGTGGGCACCGGACGGCAAGTCCATCGCGTTCGTCAGCGATCGTACGGGCATCGCGAACATCTTCCTCTACGATCTGACCGATCAGAAGCACTACCAGCTGACCAATGTCCTGGGTGCGGTCACCGCCGTGGCCGAGCAGTCGCCGTCGATCACGTGGGCGCGCGACGCGGACATCATGGCGTTCGTGTATTACGAGAAGACCGACCACGCCATCTGGACCATCAAGAATCCGCGCAAACTCAAGAAGCAGCCGTTCGAGGAGCGCACCGTGGTGGCCCAGGTGCCCGGCCGGACCACGGGGGCGCCGGCACAACCGGCCGTGGTGAGCGAACCCGGCGCGCATCTCGCCAAGGCCGCACTTCAGGACACGGCCGCCGCTCGTCAGAGCTTCTACCGCCCGGCGACCGGCGCGCCCGCGCGCGTCTCGAGTGACCTGCCGGTGAGCAGCGTGCAGCGCATGGCGGAAGCGGTCAGTGTGAAGGCGCTGATGGACAGCTTCGATTTCAATCTGCCGGACACCACGCGCTTCAAGGAGTATCGCTACCGGACCCGGCTGACGCCGGAGTACGTGGCGCAGCCGCAGATCGGTTACCAGCAGGGTGGCTGGGGTCAGGGCACATATGGTGGCACCACGATCGTACTGAGCGATCTGCTGGGCAACAGCCGTCTCGCGCTTTCGGGATCGATCAACGGGCAGCTCAGTGATGCTCAGGTCTTCGCCGGCTACACGAGCCTCGGACGACGGCTGCAGTACACCACGGGCGTGATTCAGCAGCCGCTCTATCTCTACTCGAATTCGTCGCTCACCGATCTCGGGAACAACCAGTATCAGCAGTCGCAGGAGATCACGCGTCTGGTGATCCGACAGGTGTTCGCCGCGGGACTGTACCCACTCAACCGCTTCACGCGATTCGAGCTGGGCGCGCGCTTTCAGAATGTGGATCAGCAGGTGTTCTCGTTCTCCCGTCTGCTCGATCTCACCTATCAGGCCGCGACGGGCTACACGCGCGGCGATACGCGCAACATCGCGTCGGCCAACACGTACTCGCCGTACCTCGCGTTCGTGACCGACAACTCGCTGATGGGCTACACCGGTCCGATCTCGGGCAAGCGGTGGCGCCTCGAGACGACCAGCAACATGGGGTCCTGGAAGTACATGGACTACCTCGTGGACGGTCGCAATTACATCCCGATCCTCTTCAACTACGTCACGTTCGCGACGCGCTTCATGACGAGCATTTCGTCGGGTCGCGATGAACTGCGCTTCCCGAAGTGGATCGGCCGGCCGGACTATATCCGCGGCTACAACCGCGACAACTTCGGCTACTTCAGCTGCTCGGGGCTCCCGGGCTCGGACACGCAGAGCTGCAACTCGGTGGAGACGATCGGCAGCCGAGTGGCGGTCGCCAACGCCGAACTGCGCTTCCCCATCATTCGGCGCTACGGATCGCGGACGAATCTGCTGGGCGGGTTCCCGCCGCTCGACGGTCTGTTCTTCTACGACGCCGGTGTGGCCTGGTCGCAGGGGCAGAAGGTGAGCTGGAGTGAACCCGCCGACTACAACTTCACCAGCAAGCGACAGGTCCTCAAGAGCTACGGGTTCGGCCTGCGGCTCAATCTGTTCAACGTGGCCATCGTGCGCTGGGACTGGGCGGTGCCGGTGAGCCGTCCGGGGACGAAGGGGTTCGGGACGTGGTTCTTCGGGTATAGCTACTAGCGACTTATCCGAGGCGCACCAGCCGGAAGCCCGTCATGTTGTTCCGCGCCTCGTCGTCCAGACTCCCACGTGGCATGCCACGCGCCACGATAGCCTGGTTGAACCAGGAGCCACCCCGTATCACGCGCGTGGTCGAGTAGGCGCTCCCCGTGGGATCAACGACACGGTCGGTGCTGATCGGGCTGTAGTAGTCGTTGACCCATTCGCACACGTTGCCGTGCATGTCGTAGAGTCCCCAGGCATTGGGCGTGCGCGTCGCCACCGGATGCGTCGTCCCCTGACTGTTCGCGCGAAACCACGCGTGGGGATCGAGATCACCGCTGATGTTGCCGCTGCCACCGGCTCGGCACGCATACTCCCACTCGGCGTCGGTCGGGAGTCGGTGTTTCACGCCGCTCCTCGATTCCAGCGCCGCGAGAAACGCCTGCGTGTCGGTCCACGACACGCTCTCGACGGGTCGCAAGACGTCGCCGCTGAAGTCGCTCGGATTGCTCCCCATCACCGCTTCCCACTGCGCCTGTGTCACCGGCGTGCGTTGCAACAGAAAGCTGCGTCGGAGCGTGACGTCGTGCGGTGGATTGTCAGCATCGAGTTCAGAGCCCATGACGAAATGTCCGATCTCGCAGCGGACGAATTGCTCCGGACCGAAGCCGATACCCAGGCTGGGATCGGCGTGGGAAGCCGGTGATGTGAAATCGGAAGCGTGACTCATGCGCGTCTCCGCGTCGGTTGAGAGTTGCCATTGACCCTTGAGCGTCCGGCACCGCGTGCCGGCCCGTGGGGAACGTCATGACCGCACGTGACCTCATCCGCCGATGACCACGTTCGCGGCACCGGTCACGATCTTCCCGCCGTGTTCCGTTCGATCACCGATGCGCGCGGCGCTGTGGCCGCTCAACAGCACGGTGGCCGACCCTTGTACGACTTTGTCATTGGCGCCTCCCCGGCACTTGCAGGTGCTGGTCACCGTCCCCGCCTGCTGGCCGACAATGACAACGGTGGGCGCGGCCGAGGTGATGATCGGTCCGCCGACATGGCCCGCGCGCGGGCACACGTGGTCATCACCGATTCGTGCGGATGCCTTGCTCATGGATGATCAGCTCGTGGCCGCGTTGGAGGATCCAAGGAGTTGCGCATACTCTTGCTCGGCGCGCTGATGTGTGTCGTATGCCTGGCGAGCGGCGACATCCCACCCGCCCAGGCGCTTGACCACCTCCAGCCCCTGCGCGGCAAACGCGACAGTCGTCGGCTCGATGCGCGCGGGGTCGCTGTTGGTGGCCGCTGCCACGAGGATCGCGCCGGGAATGATCGGGACAATCGCGCCGGGCGGTGGCGGGACCACCGGCGCGTCGCTCGGGCCCACCGTGACGCCACTCAGGAAGACCGCCGCACCGACCATGCCGACGGCCGAGTTGAGACCGGCCTTGTTGGCTGACTCCCAGACTTCGCGTCGCGTGGGATCATCGGGTCGAACGATCCATCGCTCGACATGCCCGAGCGTGGCGTGCTGCGCGGCGGTGGGAGGCGTCCCGCCGACGGCCTGCGTGCTGTGCCGCACGGACACCCATGCCCACCAGATGCTCTCGCGCGCTGGGAGCACGGCCGCGATGAGACGGATGGCCGACGGGAAGTATTTGCGCTCCATCCACTGGGCATAGAGCGCCTCGATGGTCACGGTCGGCGTCACCAGCGCGAGGGCGTCGTTGTCCGGCTTGCAGCGCTCGAGCAGCCATCGCGCGAGCGGCGGCAGCGCCGCCAGCGGATCAGGGGCGATCACGGGAGGGGTGGTCATGGTCCGTCGTCAGTTGATGAGCGTGATGCCGCCGTTGATGCGGACCATGCCGCTGCCGTTGATCTGGGTGACCGCGCTGTTGATCTGCGCGGCGCCCGCCGCCTCGACGGTGACCGACGGCGCCCGAATGGTGATCCCGCCCGGCGCGATGACGATGGAACTGCCGCCCACCTTGAGCTCGATCTGTTGCATGCCCTCGATGGAGACCGAACCGCCTCCCGATCGGATCGAGACACTGCCAACCGTCGCGCCCATGGCGAGGTTGCCCTGGTTCACCGTGAGCGACGAATTGCCACCGGCCACCGTGGTGGTGTCATCGCCCTGCACCGTGCAGTCCTGCGACCCCTGTACTGCGGTGCTGTTGTTTCCCTGCACCTGGTGCTGCTGGTTCCCGCCAACCTGGAGCTGACGGTCCTGCTTTACGTGGATGATTTCGCTGCCGTCCACGGTGATGTTGTTGTTCTTGTTCACGTAGAGCGAGCGCTGATTCTTCAGCACCTTGATCTCCTGCTCGCCCTCCTCGACCGTCGTGTAGTCGTGACCTTTCTCGACGGTCTTCTCGTCATTCACGTGAATGGTGGTGGTGCGATTGTTCCGCACCATGCGCGTTTCATTGTGCTTGACGAGGGTGTCGAGGTCCTTCTCGGCCTGGACATAGATCTGCTCCTCCTTGATCCTGTCCTCGAAGCGCAGCTCGTTGTACGTCTCGAGCGTGGTCCCCTTGAGTGTGCTCTGCGTCCGCACGCCGGACTGCGTCTTGTGCTTCGGCAGCTCCCACGGCGGCAGGTTGTCGGCGTTGTAGAGACTCCCGACCACGATCGGGTTGTCGGGGTTCCCATCGAGGAACTCGACCATCACCTCGTGTCCAACCCGGGGGAGAAAGACCGCGCCAAAGCGGTTGCCGGCGAGCGACTGCGCCACCCGCATCCAGCAGGAGTGCTCGAGCGTGCGATCATTGTCCCGGTCCCACTTCATCACCACCTGCACGCGTCCGTGCTTGTCGGTGTAGATCTCCTCGCCTTCGGGGCCAACCACCACCCCCGTGTGCGCGCCCCCCACGACCGGCCAGGGCGTGACGCGCGGCGGTCGGTACGGCGTGCCGGCGATAATGGCTTCGAAGCTGTTCTTGTAGGTCGGTGCTCCTTCGTCTCCGGCGTCGTACGAGCCGTTGCTGCCGCTATGGAAGACGGCGGTGAGGAAGAGGGCGGCGTTGAGCGTCGGGTTCGGGTGATCCGTCACCTCCACTCGCGCGCCCACTTCCATGCCGACGTAGCGCGAGTCCCCACTGAAGCGCACGGCGCCCGCTTCGGCCGCCTCCTGGCGGAGCCGCGCGTACACCTTGGTATCGGGGGGCAGTTTGGCCGCGTCCGCCGGGGTGAGGCCGCCGTGGTGGTCGATCCCCGTGCGGTGTGCCGTCATCTGCTGCTCGAAGTGATACGCCTTCACCTCGGCGGGAGGCTTGAAGGCGCCTTGCGACGGGGTCACGGCATTGATGTTCTGCGACGGCAGAAACTCGCTGGCCGTCCGCACGCGACTCTCGGCCACGTACGGGACCGCGTCCATGCGGAGATCGGTGAGCCGGTGCTCTTTTACGTTCGGGCCCGTGTAGTGAAGCTTCGTCACGCCCCACTGCGCCTGCGCCGACGCGACCGAGTCGGCGAGGACCAGCTTGTCGTCACTGCCCTTGTGCTCGAAACGGAACCAGATCCCCTCCTGCTCGAGCAGGCGGGCGACGAAGTTCCAGCGGCTCTCGCGATACCGGAACGTGTAGGGTCGCGGCTCGAGCGTGCGCAGCATCTTCCATTCGTGCGACGTCCCCTTGAGCACCTCGTCGCAGATCTCGCGCACACTCTTGTTCTGATAGATCGCGAATCCGGTGTCGAGCGTCATCTGCCAATGCTGCGGCACCACGTCGATCTCGTACGCGGTGTATCCAAGGGGCGCGCGACTCCCGCGGGTCAACCGACTCACGATGCCGTGAATGTCGCGATCGTTCTTGTCGGACAGCCGCAGGGCCAATCGCACCGGCTTGAGCAGGAGATCCTTGGCCTCGATATCGGGCCGCTTGCTGATGGCCGACACCGTGTACTTATAGAGCTGCGAGATCCGCTCTTCACCCTGAAACGCCGTGAGCATGAGGACGTCCTTCCCCAGCGGCGTGTAGATGCGAAACGGGCGATGCTCCTGCGACCAGTCCTGTGTGCGCTGCGACGGGTTGGCCACGGCTTACGCCACCGCCGAGGCAAGGTCGGTGGTGTAGCTCAAATCGCCGCTCGGCCCCACCGCGATGCGCACCGCGGACGGTCGTTCGCCGGTGGCGAGCGCGTCCAGCAAGAGCCGGGAGATCTCCGGCAGTACGGTGTTGCTCAGGATGTTGTCCACGTTGCGCGCGCCGCTCTCCACTTCGGTGCAGCGCGCGGAGATTTCGGCGATCACCGTCTCGTCATGCAGGAGCGCGATGCCGTGGGTCTCGCGCAGCCGACGGGCGATCTTCGCCACCTTGAGCCGCACGATCTGCCGCAGGTTCTCGTCGCGAACGGGATAGTAGGGCACGATCACCATGCGCCCGAGGAACGCCGGCTTGAAGACGGCGTCGAGCTCCGGCTTGAGCGCCTTCACGAGTGCGTCAGCAAAGGGCATCGTCTCGGGATCGGCCGTCAGCTTCATCAGCGTGTCGGTCCCGGCGTTGGTAGTGAGGATGATGATCGTGTTTCGGAAGTTGATCGTGCGCCCTTCTCCATCGTCCATCACGCCCTTGTCGAAGACCTGAAAGAAGAGTTCGAGCACATCGGGGTGGGCCTTTTCCACCTCGTCGAGCAGGACCACACTGTAGGGGCGGCGGCGAACGGCCTCGGTAAGCACGCCGCCTTCGCCGTAGCCCACGTAGCCCGGCGGCGAACCCTTGAGCGTGGAGACCGTGTGGGCCTCCTGGAACTCCGACATGTTGATGGTGATGATGTTCCGCTCACCACCATACAGGAGATCCGAGAGCGCCAGCGCGGTTTCGGTCTTGCCGACGCCGCTCGGTCCGACGAGCATGAACACGCCCTTCGGCTTGTCGGGATCCTCGATGCCAGCCTTCGAGGTGCGTACGCGCCGCGCAATGTCCACGAGCGCGTGCGACTGGCCGATGACCCGCGCGCCAAGATGCTGCTCGAGGTCGAGCATTACGCTGAGCTCATCGCGCAGCATCTTGCCGACGGGAATGCCGGTCCATCCGGCGATGACCTCGCCGACGATGGCCGCGTCCACAAAGCCTCGCACGAGCGGCGCTTCGCCTTGCAGCGTCTCCAGTTCGCGGTTGAGGGTGGCGAGTTCGGCGCGACGCGCGTCCGCCGCGGGTTCGTCGCCTGGCGGCGCCGCCGCCGCCCCTTCGAGACGTTCGCGCAAAAGGCGGATTCGGGCGACCAGGTCACGCTCCTGCGTCCAGCGCTGTTGGAGCGCCTGCAGCGCCGCCGACACGGTGGTCTGCTGAAGCGCTATGCGCGTCAACCGCTCGGCATGGTCCGCTCCGGTGGCCTGCTCGCGGGAGAGTACGCGCTGCTGCAGCGCGAGGTCGTCGAGCGTCCGCTGCGCGTCCTCGATGGCGGCCGGCGTGCTGGCGTGTCCCAGCGCGAGCCGCGCGCAGGCGGTGTCCAGGACGCTGACCGCCTTGTCCGGCAGCTGCCGGTCCGGGAGGTAGCGATGCGAGAGGCGAACGGCCGCCTCCATTCCGCTGTCGAGGATGCGCACGCCGTGATGTGTCTCGAGTGCCGGCACGACGGCGCGAAGCATGACCTGACACTGTTCCTCGGAGGGCTCTTCCACCTTGACGAGCTGAAATCGCCGGGAGAGCGCCGGGTCCTTCTCGAAGAATTTCTTGTACTCGCTCCAAGTGGTGGCGGCGATAGTGCGCAGTTCGCCGCGCGCGAGCGCCGGCTTCAGCAGGTTGGCAGCGTCGTTCTGCCCCGCAGCGCCGCCGGCCCCGATCATGGTGTGGGCTTCGTCGATGAACAGGATGATCGGCGTCGGTGAGTTCTTGACCTCGGCGATGAGCCCCTTGAGGCGATTCTCGAACTCGCCTTTCACGCCGGCGCCGGCCTGCAGCATAGCCAGATCGAGCGAGCGCAGGGAGACATTCTTGAGCGGCGGCGGGACATCGCCGTCGGCGATGCGACGGGCAAAGCCCTCGACCACCGCCGTCTTGCCGACACCGGCCTCGCCCACCAGGATCGGATTGTTCTGCCGGCGGCGCGTGAGGATGTCCACCACCTGGCGCACTTCGACATCACGCCCGAGCACCGCGTCGATCTTGCCGGCACGGGCGTTGGCCGTGAGGTCGATGGTGTACTGATCCAGATTGGGCGTACGCCCGCCGGCCCGGCTCGGGTCGATGGCCGCCGGGCTCCCGCCCTGCGCGCTGGCGGCGGACGCCATCGAGTCGATGGATCCCAGCTCTTCCCTGGCCTCGCTCGAGACGACGGTGATGGCGAGGAAGTCCTTCTTGAGCACATCCGGCGTGATCTTCTCGAACTCCCGACTGATCTCGACCGCCAGTCGCGCGAGCTCGGTGACCGACACCAGCGCCAATACGCAATGACCCGTGCGCACGCGCGGGGCACCGAATTCCACGGATCCCTGCAGCCAGGCCTCACTCAGGAGGCGCACCAAGGTCGGGCTGAGCGACGGCGTCCGGGCATTGCCGGATTTGAGACGATCGAGGGCGCGCGACAGGTCGTCGGCCAGGCGCGACCGATTCACACCGAAGTACTTCAGGATCGCCGCAAGATCACTGTCGGTACTGTCCAGCAGCTTGACGAGGAAGTGCTCGATCTCGATATCGTAGTTCGTGCGCGACAGGCACACACCGGCAGCAGCTTCGATGCCGCTCCGCGTCGGCGCGTTGAGTTTGGCAATCAGGCCACGCAGGTTAACGCTCATGACGTATCCAGGACGAAGGGAAGCGAGTGGCGGGGGCGTCAGCGGAGAGTGAACTGCACATCGTCGGCATCGGTGGCACGCGGCTTCGCCCGCAGCCACGTGCCGAATCCAAGCGTCGGCGCGCCGGCCGCGCTGAGCTGCGCGCCCGGCACCTCATCGCGCGCGAGGACCAGCTGGATGCAGGCGCCGACCTGGTCGTCCGCGTAGAAGCGGGTCAGTTGCCCCAGCGCGTCATGATCCGCACCGCCGGGAAGAAACCGATCGAACTGGACACGGCTGAGCGGTCCGATCCGCAGCTTGACCAGCGCCATCGGGTCGAAGACGGCGTCCCCGATCACGCCCGCGCCGAGGCGACCGTCGAGATCATCGGAACCAACGCAGACCTGTCCACCGCCACGTATCGGCTGCCACTCGCCAACGAACTGCTCGACCGTGACCGTCACACCGAAGTAGTCGCTGATGACCTGTCCCAGTCCGATGGCCGGTCGCGTGCGCATGGCGAGCAGGCCCGCGTAGTACGCGAGCGCGCCGGTGGGAATGGCAAGGCGTTGTCGCGTCGCCTGAGTCCCCACGCCGACGAGATCGAGCAGATGGTGCTGAATGCGATCGTCTGCGCCCCGTTCGGCGGGCACGATCGTATGATGACGCTCCCACGCACGATAGAAGAGCGAGATTGCGCGATGGTGAAAGAGATCGACGAAATCCCGGAAGGCGGTATCGCGTGCCCGCGCGCGGTGGGCGGCGTGCTCGGTGTAGACATGCGGCAGCACCGCCTGAGGCCCCGTCAACCCGAAGAAGCGGACGCCGATGGCCGCCTGCGTCCGTCGGCGACGGCCGAATGACCGCGGATCGTCATCCGGGGCCTCGTCCGCCTCGTCCGGCAGGTCGAGACGCGATAGTTCGGCTGGCGGGAACGCCAGTGCGGGCGGCACACTGACTCGCGCGACCTCACGTGAGGGGTCGTCCCAACCGCCCACTGGCGTGGCATCCGGATAGAGCCGCATGAGCAGCCGCATGACCTGCACGAACTCGAAGCTGGTGCCGTCGCGCTCGAGGACGCGCTTGAGCGTCTCCGCCCCGTCCGGAGGCGTCGCGGCGGCCGACACGGTGGCGGTCACAGCAGGGCGCGCCAGCCGGCGCGCGGCGGCCATTCGGTGACCTGCTTGCGTCGCTGCCGTGAACGTACCGATACCTGCGTGAAGCTGTTCATCGAGGCGTAGAGCGCGAGAAAGCGTTCCATCACGCTTGCGAACAGATAGAGGCCGCCGCCGGGATACTTCTCTTCGTCGAACTCGAGTTCGATCTTCCGACCCCGCACGAAGGCGATACCGTGTTCGCTGCTCACACGCGCGAAGGATGGTGTTCCGCGGACGCCCACCAGGCCATCGATTCGCTGGTCCGCACTGAGTGTGTTGCCGACGTTGTGCAATCGGAGCAGCTCCTGCAGCGCCTCGGGGCCGCCCTCCGCGAGCGACAGATGATTCAGGGACAACGACGAGATCATGCGCCAGAGCAGCGCACTTCCGAGCGCCGGCTGCAGGGCCTTGGTCGGCGCGAGCAGACAGCGGATATTCGGGACCGGTCCGCCACCGATCAGATCGAAGTCGCCCCGTTCATCGACACCGAACGGGAGGCGACTGGGGAGATCGCCGTTGAAGCACGTCACCTGCAGCGAGGCGACATCCACGTCGGGCACGCGCACGGTCCCCGACAAATCCATGAACGACAGATGCAGTTCGGTGCCATGATCGGTGCGCCAGGTGGACGGCTTGCGCGCCGCATGCCAGAACAGCTGCGTCTCCGCACCCCGAGCCCCGTGCTTCTGCGAGTAGAGCGGCGCGACCTCGCGAACCTTGCCGGCGCCCTGCTCCACCAGTTTCACCGTGTCGATCGCCCACACCTCGGTCTCGAGGCGGCGACGAGCATCGGCGACGACGAGATGCTCGAACGACCGCTCGGTCAGGAGAATCGGCTCGGCGGTCTCTTCGAACAGATTCACCGCGGGGACCGCGGCCGGGCGGAAGGTGCTTGCCGACATTCCGAGTTCGAGTGCCTGCCGCCGATCGGCACGCTCGAACGGCGACAGCAGCACCGTCACCTCTGCCCGGTGCGTCACCCCGAGCGTGCGCAGCGCCGCTCCCACTCCGTGCACGTCCACGAAGTGAAACTTCTCGGGAAACGTGAACAGCTCGAGCAGCAGACTGAATCCGGCAAAGGCCCGGGTCGGATAGGGAAGCAGCAACTCATCGGGCGAAAAGCCGACCGGCGTGATCCTGCCGCCGCCGAGCAGCACCGGGGCCTGTGATGGACGCTCGGGATTGCGCACTGCAACCTGCGCGCTGTTGTTGAGCAGCAGCTCGTACAGCGTGTCCGTTACCGTGCTGTCACCGGCGAGATGCAAACGCAGTGCGTCAAGCGCCAACTCGTGCAGCTTGACACCGTCGTACGCCTGAAGTTGGATCCGAATGGCTCCGACGCCGTCGCGCAGCCGAACGCCGGGCGTGGCGCGATCGATGGAGGTGAGCTCGGCGCCCGTGATCCGCAGCGGCCACAGGGTGGTGTCGTACGCCGTGCGGAAGATGCACGGCACGCCCTGCACCGGCCGGGAATGCAGGACACTGCCGCGGCGCACCCTGAATCCCTCGGGGAGCCGGCCCTGCGTCGGATCGAGCGGCATGTCCACGATGCACATCGACGGCACCGGCCGCACAAGCTGCGGATGCAGCATCTCGAGCAACCCCTCGGAGATCTCCGGAAAGTCGTCGTCGAGTCGCCGATGGATACGGGCGGCGAGGAACGCAAAGCCCTCCAGCAGTCGTTCAACGTGCGGATCTTCCGTCTTGCCGGCCTCGAGTTGCAGCCGAGCGGCCACCTTCGGATAGCGCTGCGCAAACTCCCCGCCGAGCTTGCGCAGATAGGTCAACTCGCGCTCATAGTACTGCAGCAGGTCGTTCGACATCAGGAGCGGTCACCCAGCGCATAGTTGCCGGTCGCCACGTCCAGGACGGTGTCGAACAACACCTGCTCGGGACTCGGGTCCATGAGCAGCGTCGCGGCAATCGCGAAGCGGACCTGTGACGTGTCCCCGTCCTCCGACTCCTTGAGCGTGAGCGATACGTCGGACAGGCGCGGCTCGAAGCGGCGCAGTGTATCCAGGATCGCCTCCGCCAACTGCTCGCGTCCCTCCGGTGAGCTGAACGAGAGTCCGGTCATGTCCGGCAAGCCGTACTGGTGCACCGAACGCATGAGCTGCACCTGGCGTTCAGCGGGCTGGACGATCGTGCGGCGCGTGTTGAGCAGATACTCGACGTCACGCTGGACCGACGTGCGGAACGCCCGCGCCGATGCGTCGCGCGTGGTTGCGCGGTCGGCGGGCACCCGCGGTTCCTCGTCCGTGAGGCGGTCGAGAAGCGACGGCTGAACGGTGCGTTCGAGTTCGGTGCGCGCCATTGATCAGCGACGTCCAGTCATCGCGGGCGCAGGGCGAGCGCCTGCAGCGGATCGAGGCGGCACACCCGTAGGTACAGCTGCTGTCGCAGATCGAGATCTCCGTCGGTGCGATCCAGCACCCGGCACATCAGGGCCAGCGGCTGCGCGACCAACGGTCCCGATTCCCACTGCTCCAGTTGCCGCTCGTCGATCGTCTCGATCACACGCTGCAGGATGGGTTGCGCGACCGCGTCCAGCCCGGCTTCCACCATGACGTACGCGATCTGGACCTGCCGTACGACGCGTCCGCGTGGTGACTGTTCGCGCGCGAGCTCCGCCATCAGTCGCTCGACGGCGGCGTGCGGCTTGTTCTGCGCGAGTTCGGCGCACGCCAGGTCGAACGCATCGCGTGGGCGCGGCCCCGCCCGACGCACCGGACGTGCGCGCGAGAATCCCCCCTGCTGCGCGCTTGAGGCATCGTCTTCGAGCGCCTCGGCGAGCACCGTGGCAGTCTCCGTGTCGTCGACCACGTCCGGCGCGTCGCTCGGCATATCCATGGAGTTGGCGGGGTCGGGCTGGCCAGCGGCTTCGGGTTCCGGCTCGAGCCCTTCCGCCTTGAGCCAGACGCGCGTCTCCTCGTTCGCCGTGGGGGTGTCGTCCATGAGCGTCATGCGGGAAAGCGTGGGAAGCGCGACCAGCAGGGCGCGCAGCTCGCTGCGCACCGCCATGGCCACGGGATCGTACAGGCCACCAAGGTTGCCACACGCCGTGAGCACATAGCGCTGCAGATCCAACCAGCCCCGTCCCGCCGGCATGGCCATCAGCTGCTCGGCCTGCTCGAGCAGATCGGCCCATCGTCCGTCGAGCAGGAGCGACTTGAGACGCGAGCGAAGCGCAGTCGCCGGCGCTTCCAGCAGGCGCGGATCCACGTCAGGCGCGCTCGCGCGCAGCTCACCCCATCGCGCGCCACGCAGCAGCAGGTAGGGCGCCGGACTGCCCGGATCGTTGGCGCGCAACCAGCGCGCGACGATCCCGATGCGCTGCATGGCGTCGGCGCGGTTCACCGGTTCCGAGGTGATCCCGCCCGCTTCGTCGACCGCTGTCGGCGCCGTCGCGCTCTCCTCGCCCTCGGTGTCGACGATGGGATCCGGATCGGTCTCCAACCGCGATGCCAGAATCGGCGCGACGAAGCGCTTGATATCGTCGATGCCATTGCGGAGTGGCAGCAGCGACGGCGCCATCGCACCGAATCGGCGATCGGCGATCGCGTCCACCGAGCCGATGGCCTGCTGCGCGGCGTCGAGATCGGCGAGAATCGCACGGAGCGCCCCCTTGTTCAGCGCGTCCAGCGCCGCCGTGGCCACCTCCGGAACGATCTTCCCGTCAGCGACTGCCTGTTCGCGCTGCTCCCGCTTGTCCGACTGCTGTTCGGCCTCTCGTTCGCCGGGAATCGAGCGGGCTTCGTCGAGTTGCAGAAACGACAGACGCGAGGGCCCGAAGGGTGCCATGCGCAGCGGAATCGGCAACTTCGCGCCGATCCACTCGATCGGGCCGACCCGCACGTCGTCCTCGTCGTCCTCCGGTTGCGGATGCAGCGGTTCCCAGAAGTGCTCGAGCAAACCGGCCACAATCCGCAGCCCGGTGGCCAGTCCGGCGTAGCTGTCACGATGCAGGAGCGCTTCGGTGAGCCAGGCGGCCAGCTGCAGGTCCTTCGTCTCCTCGGCCAGCAAGGTGGCGGTGAGGTCGATGACCTGCGGCCAGTCGGCAAGCTTGCGCTTGACCTCGGCATTGTTGCCGGGCAGATCGAGCTCTTCGCGGCGCGCCTCCCTGATCAGATCGACGCGCGGATCGTAGCGCAGATCGTCGCCCGCCGGCGCCTCGTCACGAATGGGGCGCTGCAATCGCGCGACAAGTTCGCTGTCGACAGGCATCTCAGGGGGTCGGGACGGGGACAGACGCCGGCACGCGTCGGGGGGAGTTACGAGGGAGCGGACAGGACGAGCGTCCGCACATCGACGAGCGGGACGTCGCGGTCATCGATGCGGAGCACCTTCTGCCCTTCCGGCCGGTACGCACCGTCCGCCTGTTCAGACCAGTCGGTGGCGCGTCCGAGCCGCAGCTCCATGTCCGGGCTTCGCCAGCACGCGGGCGTGAGCGCGGGTAGCAACACCTCGCCCAATTCGAGATCCTTGATCGTGGTGTTGGTCGTGATGCGGGCCGTCAGCCAGCGCAGGTCGCGGAGCCGGGTGGGCGGCTGCACCACGATCGACGCGAGATGGGCGAAGGGAATCCAGAGGTAGCGACCACCCGCGATGACTTCGAGGCGCGGTCCGAGTCGGTCGTCGCCATCGGTGATGCTGGTGAAGGCGACGCCGTCCAGCGAGCCACGCACCGCGGGCGGCGCGTGGGGGGCGGGGAGATCACCGGTGTCGAACATGTGCTCCCGGACGCGCTCGGCCTGGAGCGCCGCCCGGTAGGTCGCGACTGCCGCTTCGACCGTGGGGCTGTCGGCGGCCAGTGCCGCGAGTTGCCGATCGGCGCGCTCGTACTCTCCCGCGAAGCTGAGCAGCTCGAAGAGAAACGTGCGGAGCGCGCGATCGGTGGGCTGGCTGCGCAGCGCGTCGGACAGCTGCGCGATCGCCTCCTCCAGACGCCCGCTGGCGAAGAGGGCTTCCGCGGACGCCATGGAGGAGGCCACCGAACCGCCTACGCCGTGACCTTCGTGAGATCCCACGTCGCGCCGGAGCCCTTCGACATGGCGCCCTTGGCCGGATCCTGCTTGAAGTTGGTGATCGACACCTTGGCGAAGGCGAAGGAGATCGACTCCATCGGCGTGTCGTCTCCGCCGGCGGCGCCGGACCACTGGATGCTGTCGACCATCACGTCGTCGAAGTCGTAGCGCAGGAACGTCTGCTGCTTGGTGTCCTTGCCGGTGGCCTTGCGCATCAGGATCGTCGCCTTGGGAATGTGCTGGCCCGTGCAGCAGTTCATGAACAGCTGCGGGCTCGCATCCTCCGTCTTCTTCATCACGTTGAAGGAGCTGACCTGCACCTTGCCCGCCGACAGGCCCGCCTTGCCCGACCCCACCGTGGACGGATTGCTCGCGCCGAAGCTCCAGCTGAACAGCTCGAAGGGATGCTGCGAGGGCAGATTGTCCTCGCGAATCACCGCGGTCGACTCGCCCTGGATGTCCGTGAGGAAGAGGAACGTATCAAAAGCCATGGATCACTCCGAGAGAATGAGGTGAGAGATCAGGTGCGTGACGGGGGCGCCAGGCCCGCGTGACGGCCGCTACTTCACGGCGGCCGGCAGATCGGCCACCAGCCGCATCGAGATGCTCATCTCGTCGAGCTGGAAGTGCGGCTTGAGGAACGCAATGGCCCGGTACACGCCGGGCTTGCCCGCTACCTCCATCACGTCGATGCGGGCTTCGGCGAGCGGATGCTTGGACTTCATGGCCGCGTTCGCGTTGGTGGGCGCCACGTAGTTCTGGATCCACCGGTTGAGGAATGCTTCCGCTTCCCCACGCGACGTGTAGCCGCCGATCTTGTCGCGCATCATCACCTTGAGATAGTGCGCGAAGCGGGAGGTGCTGAAGATGTACGGCAGCTGGGCCGATAGTCGCGCGCTCGCGCTGGCACTCGGGTCATCGTACATCTTCGCCTTCTGCGCGCTCTGCACCGAGAAGAAGGCGGCGTTCGCCGTGTTCTTCTGATGCACCAGCGGCGCAAAGCCAAGGTCGGCCAACTCCTTCTCGCGGCGGTCGGTGATCTGGACTTCCGTCGGGCACTTCATGGCGATCTCGCCCGACTCGGTCCGGAAGCTGTGGGTCGGCAGTTGCTCCACGAGCCCACCGCTTTCGACGCCGCGAATGGCCGCCGTCCAGCCGTACGTGCTGAAGGCCCGGTTCACGTTCGCCGCCAGGGCATACGCCGAATTGCCCCAGAGGTACTTGGAGTGATCCGTCCCGTCGACGCGCTCCTCGTAGTGGAACGCCTCGACCGGGACCGTCGCCTTGCCGTACGGCTCACGCAGCAGGAAGCGCGGTGCCGTGAGCGCCACGTAGCGCGAGTCCTCGCTGTTGCGGAACACCTTCCACTTCCCGTACTCGGTGCTGTCGAAGATCTTCGCCAGATCGCGGGGCGTGTCGAGCTCCGTGAAGCTCTCCATGTTCAGCATCTCCGGCGCCGCGGCCGTGAGGAACGGCGCGTGGGCAGCCGCTGCCACGTTCGACACCTTGGTGAGCAGCTCGATGTCCTGCCCCGTCTTGTCGAAGAAGTAGTCCCCGACGAGCGCGCCGAACGGCGTTCCGCCGAACACCCCGTACTCTTCCTCGTACACCTTCTTGAACAGCGCGCTCTGATCGAAGTCGGGCGCCCGCTGCAGGTCCCGCAGCAGGTCCTTCTTGGAGACGTCCAGCACCTTCACCTTCAGCATCGGACCCGTTTCGCTCTGGTTCATGAGGAACTTGAGCCCTCGCCACGAGGCCTCGAGCGCCTGAAACTCCGGGTGATGCAGGATTTCGTTGATCTGGATCGACAGCAGGTGATCGATCTGCGCGATGCGCGCATTGATCATCGTTTCCGTATCGCGGTTGATCGAGATCGTGCCGTCGAGCACCTCGGAGACGAAGCGCTTGACCAGATCCTTGCCGCGGCTCTTCGACTCGGCGTCCTTGCCCAGCCGCCCCTGCTCGACGATCTGGTCGAGCAGCGAGAGGTCGTCCGTGGTGCTGACCGCGGTGGCGGCACCGGCCTTCTCTGCCTTGGCCATCGTCAGCTCTCCAGTCCGAGTTCTTCCTTCAGCTTCGCCATCTTCTCCTTGTCGCCCAGCGTCTGTTGCAGCACGTCGTCCAGCTTCTCGTTGGTCTGCAGGTTGGCCCGCAGATTGGCGAGCTCCGTCCGCAACTCGAGCAGTTCGCGCAACGGCCCGACCTGGCGCGCGACGGCGTCGGGAGAGAAGTCGTCCATGCTCCGGAAATTCAGTTCCACATTCAGCTTGCCGGCATTGCCGTCGTCACTGAGCTTGTTTTCGACGTGGAACTGCAGGCGCGGCTTCATGCTGGCCAACGTCTCGTCGAAGTTTTCCGGCGACAGCTCGATGAACTTGCGATCCTTCAGGCGCGGTAGCGACTCGACCTGCTTGCCGCTGAAGTCGCCCAGCACGCCCATGAGGAACGGCAGTTCCTTCATTTCGATGGCCCCGCCGGTCTCGACTTCGTACGAGATCTGAATGCGAGGGGGGCGGATCCGTTCGAGTTTCTTCTGCGTGCTTTCGGCCATGCGGGCGACTCCGGCTCGGGACGCGTAGGGGTGAGGAGAGCGGAGGAGCCAGACCCTGCCCCTCACCCCGTAACGCGCAAAAGGCCGGCAAATCATGTCATGGCCCCGTCGGCACCGCGTGCGCATGACAACTCCGTCGGTGCGGCGATAGGTTATCGCCATGCGCCAACTCCAACCCGTGCTCTGGACCAAGGGCGTACTCCTCACGCCGCAGCATCTGCAGGCGCAGGACCGCCATCACGAGGACACCCTCGCCTTTCAGATCGGCGCGTTGCTCTTCTGTCCGTGGGGCTTCGCCGAGCTGACCTTCGATCATGCGGCATTGGAAGCGGGCACGCTCGTAATCAACAGCGCGAGTGGCCGCTTTCCCGATGGTCTGCTGTTCGATGCGCCGGCGGCGGGCCCCACCCCAGCGCCCAAGCTGATTGCCGATGCCTTCGGTGCCGACCAGCGCTCCGTGATGGCGTATCTCGCCATCCCCGAGTATCGGCCCGGCGCCCGCAACATCACGCGACCTGGCGAGCCCGCGGCGGCGCGATGGCAGATCGACGAGCAACTGGTCCGCGATGAGACGACAGGGCTCGCCGAACGACCCATTCAGGTCGCGCCACCGAGCCTCAAGATCCTGCTCGAGGGCGAGAACAGCGATGGTTACACCACGCTGCCCGTGGCCCGGCTGCAGCGCACAGCACTCGGCGCCTACGCGTTCGACCACACGTTCGTTCCCCCGGTCGTGAACTTTGCCGTGAGCGACGCCCTGCAGCAGATGGCCCGTCGGCTCGTCGAGCGGCTGGCCGCACGTGCGGCGGCGCTGTCCGGCAGCCGGCGCCAGCGGAATCTCGGTCTCACCGACTTCTCGGTGGCCGACGTGGGCGCGTTCTGGCTGCTCTACACCGTCAACACGCACTTCCCCGGCCTGCGTCACCTCGCCGAAACGCGACAGGGCCATCCGTCGGCACTGTGGGAAGCCATGCTGCAGCTGGTGGGGGCGCTCGGCTCGTTCAGCACGAGCCTCGAAGCGCGTGTGATGCCCACCTACGATCATCTGCGCCTCGGTGAGTGCTTCGCCGATCTCGAACGACTGCTGTACCAGCTGCTCGATGGCGCGATCGTGGATACGGTCGTCTCGCTGCCACTCAAGGTGGTGCGGCCGACGCTGCATGCGGTGGCCATCGAGCAGCCGACATGGCTGGACGCGCCACAGTGGTTCCTCGCCGTCTCGGGGGCCGGTCGTCAGCACGACCTTATCGCGCGCGTGCTGCAGGGGTGCAAGGTTGGCGCAGCCGACGTGGTGGAGACGCTGGTGCGGCAGGCACTGCCCGGCATGGAGCTTACGCATGTCGCGTCGCCGCCCGGTGCCGTGCCGGTGCAGCTCGACTTTCAGTACTTCGCGGTGGCCAAAACGGGCGCGGCGTGGGAGGCGATCGTTCTGGCGCGCAACCTCGCCGTCTACGTGCCGGAGGGTCTGGCCGACGCGCGCTTCGAACTGGTGATGCTGCTCAAGTAGCGCGCGTCAAGCGGGATGCCGGTGGCACACCGGCGCGGACGTTACCGCGCCGGCGTGGTCGGGATCTGCGGAGCGTTCGGCATCGTGGGGACTCGCGGACGACCGGGCAGGACTGTATTGACCGTGGGCACCGGGCGGCGGAGGACGAACCACATCAGCAGCGCCGCGATGAGCAGGACCGCATTGATCGTGACGATCAAGCCGTTGGGTAAGCGGCGTGTGTTCGGCGCCGTTGCGCGCCCCGGTGTGAGGGGGGCGGTCGGCGCGAGCGGTGGAACGACCGGTTCGGCCGCACCCGAAATGAGTCGCGTGAACTCGCTGGGCCCGGCACTCGCATTCACCAGCGGCGCAGCGCCGCCAAGCGCCGAGAGTGGTGTCGCCGTGCCACTGTTGAACACCGGCGGCGGCAGAATGCCAGGCGTGAGGGAGGGCGTGCCGCTCACTGCTGGCGGCGGGCCGGCCGCCGCGAAGAGCGGCGAGGCATGTGGCGGCGGCGGCGCTGGTGTGGGTGCGAGTGGCGTGAGCGGTGACAGGCTCGTATGCAATCCGCCGCTCACGACGTTGGGCGCGATGGGTGATGGCCCGTCCTGCTGGACGCCGGTGAGATACTGCGGCTGACTGCTCATCACGCGATGGCGTGGCTCGACCGGCGGCGATTCGAGCTGACGCTCCGGCGTGAACGGCGAGAAGGCGGGCGGGGGCGCTTCGTGCATCGGTGAAGGGCGCATCGCCTCAGGGAGCGGTGCGGCCGTTTCCGGTGCGCCGAAGAGGCGCGTGAACTCACCCGGTTCCATGCGCGCGGGCGTTGCCACCTCCGGTGGTGGTGCGGGGGCGGGGGCGGGGGCGGGGGCGGATGGTGGTTCGATCGCCGCGTTTGGCGCTGCGACGGGCTCGTCGTCGAGCCGCACGGTCACCTGCTCGACGACTGGCGGAGCAAAGATCGGCGGCAGTTCAGCGGGTGTCGGCCTGCCGAACACCGCCGTGAAGGAATCGGCGGTGGCCGCCGTTGGCACGGGCGAAGCCGGCGATGTGAGGGGCGGGGCCGCATCCGCCGCCCGCGACAGGAATTCACGAAACGTCAACGGCGCCGGCAAGAACTCGGTGACGATCGCGAATCCGTAGGGGAGCGTGACCGCTTCCAGCACACGGTTCCGATCGTCGAGTGGCAACGCCGCCAGTTGTGCGCGCAGCGATTCGACCTCCTCGGGGCCGGCCGCATCGGAGATGTGCACCATCACCACTCGTCCGCTTGCACACTCCTGCGCGTTGTGCGAACGAATGCCATCCGCCACCAACACGCATTTCAGCAGGCGATAGCGGGCACTGAAGTCGTCATGCATTGCCGTGGTCTCTGATGAAAGGACCCGATCACGAACGCATCGGTGTGCGGATCGGACCGCTGGTGTTATCCGCGCGCGTCGCCCACAATTGTTCACGCGCATCGTCGCGAACGCAATGCGCACGTGATGCGTTGCAGCACGCATCCCTCTTTTTGCCGCAGCGGAGAATCTCATGCAACTCCCCGCCGTTCCCTCGCGTCGCGTCGTCTGGGAAGACGGCATGCACCTGACCCCGCAACACTTTCAGGCGCAGCGCCGCTATCAGGAAGAGCAGACGACCCGGACACTGGATCTGCTGATCGCGTACGCCTACGGCCTCTCGGCGATCGCCGTCGACAGCGATGCCCTGCGCAATGGGACGTTCGCCCTCGTCCTGCTGCGCGGCGTACTTCCCGACGGCACAGTGGTCCATGCGCCAGGCGGCGACGGCCTCCCCGCACCGATCGCACTCGCCGAGCGCTTCTCCCCCACACGCGACATGCACACCGTGCATCTCGCGATCCCGCGCTGGCGTTCAGACGCGGCCAACGTGACCGAAATCCCCGGATCCGAACACACCGATGACATGATTCGGCCGGCTTTTGCGCGTTATCAGGTGGTAGAAGCGCGTGTGGTGGATGAAGCGACGGGTCGCGATCCACTCGACGTGCGGTTTGCCGCGCGCAATCTCCATCTCCTGCTCGATGAAGAAGTCACCGATGATGTCATCTCGATGCCCGTGGCGCGTGTCCGACGCGACGGGCGCGGGCATTTCGTGCCGGATGCGGCGTTCGTGCCACCCACGCTGCAGATCGGGTCGAGTGCGCGGCTGATGGAGCTCGCACGTCGGACGGTCACGCTCGTGGAAAGCAAGGGCGGTGCGCTCGCCGCCTCGCTGTCGCAGGCGCCGATCGGCGCCGTCGGCGGCGCGGCGGCGTATGCGGGGAACGAACTCGCCACGCACTGGCTCTTGCACGCCATCCGCTCGGCGGAGGCCCCGCTGCGACATCAGTTACTGATGCGCACAGCCCATCCCGAGCAGCTCTTTCTCGAGCTCTCGCGTCTGGCCGGTGCACTGTCGACGTTCGCCATCGGCGCGACCGCCCGCACGCTGCCCGCCTACGACCACGACGACCTGACCGAAGTATTCGCCGCGCTCGAGCACCGGATTCAGGCGCAACTCGAGGCCGTCGTGTCCACGCGGGCACTCATCGTTCCGCTGCAGCAGTCGACGGACATTCTGCATACGGCCCGCATCGCCGATCCGCGCGCGTTCCTGCCCGGCACGCGCTGGTTCCTCGCGGTGCGCGCCGATCTTCCGCGTGCGGACCTGATCGATCGGGTGCAACGGCTCACCAAGTCGTGCGCCAGTGCGTACGTGCTGGAGCTCGTGAACCGTGCATGGAATGGATTGCCGACGATCCACATCCCCGTGCCGCCATCGGCGATCGCGCCCAAGGTCGATCTCACCTACTTCGAGTTCACCATGACCGGCGGCTGTGCCACGTCGCTCACCAAGACGCAGGAACTCGGCGTCTACGTGCCACAGGGCATTCCGGGCGCGTACCTCGAAGTGGCGGTCCTGCTCCCCGAATGACTCTCACTCCCACCGGCTCGTGACGGCGGTAACACACGCAGCTCCCGGGCGCCTCGCCATTGCCCTCCAGGAGTTTCTGACGGCCGTGGTGCGGCTGCGCGCCAACGAACAGCCGATCTCCGACGCGCTCGCATTCCGCGGTCATGTCACGAGTCTCCTGGCCCGAGCCGAGCAGGACGCCATCGCGTTCGGCTTCACGGCGCAGGATGCGCGGATCGCGATCTTTGCCGTGGTGTCGTTCCTCGACGAGTCCGTGCTCAACCTTCGCAGTCCGGCGTTCGCCGACTGGGCGCGTCGTCCGTTGCAGGACGAGCTGTTCGGCGCGCACATGGGTGGGGAATGGGTCTTTCAGCACATCGAACAGCTGCTGGCCCGGGGCGACTCGGCTGAACTGGCCGAGCTGCTCGAGGTGCATCAGCTGTGCCTCCTGCTGGGGTTTCACGGCAAGTACGGCTCGATGGAGAACGGGCAGCTGCACGCGATCACGGCGCGGATCGACGAGCGTCTGGGACGCCTGCGCGGGCCGCTGGGTGATCTCGCGCCGTCGTGGATGCCACCGCAGGATCGGGTGAATCATCGCGATCCGTGGATGGTGCGGCTCTCCTACGCGGCCATCGGCGGCGCGGCGCTGCTGCTGGTGCTGTGGGTGTCGTACGGCGTCGCCCTGCGCAGCATGTCCGAAGGTATTCGACGCCTCCTGCCCGCGTCGGCGATCACGTCGCCGATCGCGGCGCCGACGCCCCGATGACTCCCCAGGGTGCGGTCGTCGCACAAAAGCGGTCGACGCGCTGGCTCCTGGCCGGCGTCACGTTCGCGGCCTTTCTGCTGCTGCTGATCATTCTGGATCGGACGCTGACGCTGGATGCCACCGGCCGCTGGACCATGCGAGTGGGCCTCGTGGTGCTCGGTGCGATTGCCGCCGGCGCGTTGCTCTGGTATCTGCGGCCCCAGGAGGATGTGCCGATGGATACGGGCGACGATGTCCTGCTCGCCATTCACGGCGCGAGCACGCGACTCCCGCATGGCACGTTCCTGCAGCGTCCAATGGTTCTCGTGCTGGGCGCGCAGGGAAGCGCGAAGACCTCGGTGGTGGCGCGCTCGGGGGGCGCGCCCGAACTGCTCGCCGGGCTCGCGCCCACCGCGCCCAACGAATCACCGCAACCGACGCGCACGGTGAACGTCTGGGTCATGCAGCAAGCGGTGATCACGGAACTGGGCGGACCGCTGTTGGTTGACGTGGCGCGCTGGGCCAAGGTGGTCCGCGCCCTGCGCGCGCCGCGGTTGCGCGCCGCGCTCGGACGCGGAGAGCCGGCCGCGCGCTCGGCCGTCGTCTGCGTGCCCATCGACCTGTTCTACGCCGGAGCCGGTGGCCAGCAGCTGGAGGAACTCCAGCACACCCTCCGTCAGCGCCTGGCCGAAGCCTCGCTCGAGCTGGGGCTTGGGCTCCCGGTCTATGTGATGTTCACGCGCATGGACAAGGTGCCGCAGTTCGAGCCGTGGATCTCGGTGTTCACGCGCGACGAGCTGAAGGCGCCGCTGGGTGCAACCCTGCCCTTCGACGCCGACGCGAACCCCGGCAACTACGCCGATCGCCTCGCGCCGCGCATCGACCTGGCGTTCCGACAGGTCGCCGACACGATCGCGCTTCGGCGGGTGAACGTTCTCGGTCGCGAGCAACGGCAGGAGCGGCGGTACCAGGCGTATGAATTGCCGCGCGAGCTGCGCAAGCTGGCGCCGGCCGTCACGTCGTTTCTCGTGGATCTGTGCCGCCCCACCGCGCTTGGCTCGAGTCCGCAGCTGCGCGGCTTCTACTTCACTGGGGCGCGGCCGGTCGTGGTGAGCGACGTGGCCAAGCCGGTCGTGCCGGCCACCGCCGTCGCGGCGAACGCCACACGCATCCTGAACGAGCGCGAGGTCGCGGCGCAGGCGGCGCTGTCGCACGCGGTGTCCCGCAAGGTGCCGGAGTGGGTGTTTCTCGATCGCTTCCTGCGCGACGTCGTCCTCGCGGACGCCAGCGCGGCGCTTGTGGCCCGAGGCGGCGTCAAGGTGCAGGCCACGCGTCGCCTGCTGCTGAGCGGCGCGATCGGTCTCACCGCATTGCTGCTCGCGAGCATCACGACGTCCTGGGCGCGCAACCGGGCGCTGTCAGCGCGCGTGGCAGACGCTGCCCGCGCGGTGGCGTCGTTGCCGGTTATCCCCAATACGCCGGGAACGATTACCTATCCGAGTGCACAGGCGCTGCGCAGCCTTGATCTGCTGCGCGCACGCCTGGATACCATTCGCGCCGTCATGCAGGAGGGGCCGCCGCTCCTCATGCGCTTCGGGCTCTGGCGGGGCCCGGCGCTCTTCGATGCTGCGCGCCCGATCTGGTATGAAGGCTTCCGGCTCGCGCTGTTCCAGACCGGATTCAATACCCTTGTCGACTCGCTCAAGGCCCTCCCCGAACTTCCCGGCCCGACCAACGACTACGCCAAGTCCTACAACTGGCTCAAGGCGTACCTGATCACCACGTCGGAGTCGGCACGCAGCACCAAGGAGTTCCTGTCCCCGGTGTTGTACGAGAGCGGGCGACGCGGTCAGACGCTGGAAGCGGACGTGACCGAGCTGTCCATGCGGCAGTTCGACTTCTACTCCAGCGAGTTGCCCTGGTACAACCCCTGGCCGCGCAATCCTGATCTTCCGCTACGAAATCGCACGCGCGACTTCCTGCACCGATTCGCCGGTGGCGAGCAGATCTATCGCAACATGCTGACGCGTACGGACAAGGAAGTGCCGGCGCTCAAGCTGCGGCAGACGCCTGGGGTCTTCACGTCGATGACCGAGGTGCCGGGATCATTCACCGCCCGAGGCGCGGCGCTGATGCGGGCCCGACTCGTCAGCGACAGCACTTACGATGGCGAGCTCTGGGTGCTGGGCGAGTATCCCAAGAGCCAGTCGGTCGACAAGTCCATGCTGCAGTTGCGCTATGCCGACGACTACGCGCGCATCTGGCGTCAGGTCGTACAGTCCGCAGTGGTGGTGCGCCCGTCGTCCCTCAAGGACGCCGCGTACAAGCTGGAGGTGCTGTCGAACAACAACTCGCCGCTGCTCGAACTGCTGCAGGTCACGGCGTTCAACACCAACTTCGACTCGCTCTCGCGGACCCGTTTCCAACCGGTGCACGCGGTCACGCCACCGGAGGTCGTCGGGCGCATCGTGTCGGAGAAGAATCAGCCCTACGTGGACGGCCTGCTCGGATTGCAGGGGGCCATCGCCCAGGTGGCGAACGTGCCGTACACTGGTGACAGTGCCTCCACCGAGGAGCTCAATCGCGCCGCGCTGGCGGCCGGGGGCAGCGTGACGAACGCGCGTGCCGCGACCAAGCGGGTCTCGCAAGCGTTCATCCTCACGACCGTCCCCTCCATGGCGCAGCCGGTGGAGCGCCTGCTGCTCGAGCCGATCAACGGCGCTGACGGCGTGCTGCGCACTGCGGCAGCGCAGCGTCCGCGGGGCACGCGCGTGGCCGACGTACAGCCGGCTTCGAGCCCCGCGGCCCAGGCGCTCAACGATCGCAATGCGCGCCTCTGCACCGAGATGGCACCCATGCTCAACAAGTATCCCTTCAACCCGAACGCGACGGCCGAGGCCTCGATGGCCGACGTGAACGCGCTGCTCGCACCCGGGACTGGGAAGCTGTGGCAATTCTATCGAGAGCAACTCGCGCCATATCTCGTCAAGCGCGATGGCCGCTGGGTCGCGCGTTCGGTACGCGGTGTCTCACTGCTTCCCGGCTTCGTGGAGTTCTTCAATCGCGCGGCCATCGTGTCGAACGCGCTCTACAACGACATCAATCCAACGCCGCGCTTGCGCTGGACGGCCATCGCCCAGACCAGTGCGGAAACGCCGCTGGTGATCTTCAAGCACGGGCCGAAGGAGTCGCGCTTCGACAGCAAGAGCCCGCAGAACGTGGTCACCTGGCCCCAACTGCCCGAGGGCAATTCCGCCTCCATCGAGGCGCGCTTCGGCAACGAGCGACCCACGCTGATCGCGTCGGCTACCGGTGAGTGGGCGCTGTTCCGTCTGGTGGCCAAGGGTGCAAGCGAGTCGAGTGGACGCATCGTGCACGTGACCTGGCCCGCGCCGGCCAACAAGCGCAACGGGGTCCCCATCGTCATCGACTTCGAGTTCCTCGATGCGTCGGGCGCCCCAGTCCTCAAGCGGGGATGGCTGGGCGGGTTCACCTGTGCACCACAGGTCGCGCAGTAGGTGTCCAAGACCTGCCTGCTCTGTGGCGAGACGTTTCCCGACGCGGCCACGTTCTGCCCGCGCGACGGGTCGGCGCTTCGTGCGACCGTGACGGGCGACGATCTGATCGGCGAACTGTTTTGTGAACGGTACGTCGCTACCGATCTGCTCGGCGAAGGGGGCATGGCCGCCGTCTACCTCGCGCGCGATGTCCGTCTTCCGCAACAGGTTGCCATCAAGGTGCTCCGTGATGCCGGTACGACGGATCCATCGGTCGTGCGGCGCTTCCGCCATGAAGCGGAGGCCGCGAGCCGTATCAATCATGATCGGGTCGCCCGCGTCACGGACTTCGGCTTCATGACCGACGGGCGGGCGTTTCTGGTGATGGAGTACGTGAACGGCCGAACGCTGCGCCAGCTGCTCGATGCGCGTGGCACCCTGTCTTTCAGCGAGACGGCGGCGATCGTGCACATGATCGCCGAGGGCCTGAACGCCGCGCATCGGTTGGGCATCGTCCACCGCGATCTCAAACCTGAGAACGTGATGGTCGTCGAAGAAGACGATGGAAGCGTACGGGTGAAGGTTCTCGACTTCGGCATCGCCAAGCTGCTCGAGGATTCCGACGCCGAAGGCAAGACCGCCCCCGGGTTTGCAATCGGAACCCCCAAGTGGATGAGTCCCGAGCAGCTGCTGGGTCAGGCACTCGACGCCCGCAGCGATGTGTACTCGCTGGCGCTGCTGGCGTTCAGTATGCTCACGGGCGCGCGCGCCTTCGTGGGCAGCTCCGAGCAGGAAGAGATGCTCGCACGCCTGTCGGCGCCGGCGCGAGAGTTCATCGAGGTCCGACCGGATATCGCGTGGCCGGCGCCGCTGCAGGCGCTCTTCTCCCGCACGTTGGTGCGCGATCCTGCCGTCCGTCCGGAGTCAGCGGTCGCCTTCGCGCGCGAACTCCGACGGATCATCGACGGTCCATCGGCGACGATGGCCTTCACGCCGCCCACCCTTGCGTCCGCGCTGTTGGCGCAGACGGAGGAACCGGTCTTGCTCGCGCAGACGGAACCTACTCCGGCGGCCGTGCCGTCACTGGACGACGAAGGCACCCTACCTCCTGACACCTCACTCGCGGATCAGCCTGACGCGGCCGACTCCACGACGCGCTCGGTTACCCGCTCCACGCTGCTGGGTGAAACAACCGTCGGCAGCGGAGCGCGGCTCCTCGAGACGTCGACGTCGGCGTTCAGCACCGCGGCTCCGGCGGCGCGCTCCGACGACGCGGTCCAAACCACCGTGGAGCTCGCGCTCGCGCACAAGGGACGTCGCATTCCGCTGTTCGTGCTCGTCGGCGCCATCGCCGCCATCCTGCTCATCGCCGTGGTTCTCGCCAGGCGCGAGCCGGCCGCGCCGCGCGTGGCCGCGACCAACGCCGACCCGAGTGCGGCAGCACCGGCGGCGAGCGTCGCGGACACTGCCTTCGTGGCGTCACCAACGGCCGCGCGTCCGGGCACGCCCGCGCAGACCGATGCCATGGACACGACCCGTCCGCTCACGAAGAAGCCGGACAGCACGATGGCGCGGGCACGGGCCAGTGGGGGAACGATGGCCACGGCTCCGGTTCGCTCGCCGACGTCAGCGCCAGTCGCCGTCTCCCGCGACACCGGTGACACCAAATCCCGCGTCCGTCGTGCCGCCGATTCGACCACGCGTCCAAAGGCGGCGACGGCGCGCGACGAGCGCGACTCGGCTCGCGCGCCGCGCCTGTCGGCCGAGGCCGAGGCGTCGATCGCGCTCACCACGGTCATCAGCGATGCGCAGGCCGACCTGACGAGCCGCAATGAAAGCACGCGCCGTGCGCGCGCCAGGTCGCTCATTCGCGACGTGCAGGCGCTGCTGCCGCGCTTGCACAATGGCGTGGAGCTTGGCTGGGCCTCGCTCTATCTGGGCACGTCGTACGCCATTCTCGGCGACAAGTCGAAGGCCTGCACGCTGCTCGCCCAGGCGACCGCCGGCGCCGCGACGCCGGCGACCCTGCGGGAGAACCGCACCGCCCTCGAGAAGAAGCTGCGCTGCGAGCCGTGACCGCGGTCGCGATTCGGCCCCTCGGGCCCGCCGATCACGAGGCGTGGCGCCCGCTCTGGCTGGAGTACCTCGGCTATCACGGCATGTGGCCGGAGGATGCGCCTGCCGACACCTGGGACCGGCTCATGCAGGACACGGTCGCGATGCACGGCCTCGGCGCCTTTGCGGGCGAACGACTGGTGGGGATTGCCCACTACCTCCTGCATCCGCACCCGTGGTGGACGAAACCGGTCTGCCTGCTCTCCGACGTGTTCACCGCGTGGGATGTCCGACGCAGCGGTGTCGCGCGCGCGCTCGTGGAGGCCGTCTTCGCGCGTGCCGCCGTCCTGGGTGCCGACCATGTGTACGGCACCACACTCGTGACCAACACCGTATCGCAGGGATTGTACGATCAGGTGGCGGTACGCATGCCCCTGATGGTGTATCGTCACCAGCTGTGAATCGCGGCTACTTGACCGTCTTGGCGATGTTCACGACGGCCGCGTCGATGTTGCCGACGGCTTGCGAGAGAATCGAGCTGAGCTGCGCGGTCACCTGCCCGACCTGCGCGAACGCCCCACCCGTGGGAATCGGCGCGGTGCTGCGCAGATTGCCGAGCCGGATCCAGAGATCGTTGATCTCGACCTCGAGATTGAAATTCGGCTTCTTGGTGGCGTTGGCCGCCGTGGCCAGCAGGATGGCGTTGAACGCCGCGCGCTGATCGCCCGACTGCGCGATCTGCGAGAGCGCCTGCTGCATGATGGGCGAGATGTTGTTCAGCCCCTTCGTGGCCGATGCGAGAGAGGCGCCGATGTGTCCGAGTGCTCCGCCCATGATTCCTCCGGGATCGAACGGCAAATGGTGGTACCGAGCCCGAGCGCCGGTACGGTGACGTGCGCGCACGACATTCGTGTCATGCAACCGCGTCGTGCCTCCACGTGGAGCGATCGCGTGCGACGTCTTCGGCAAACATGTGCCGCATCGGTTCATGCTGTCAACAACGCGTCGGACGCGCGTCAATGAATGCGGTTGAATGACGGAGTTTGGCCGCCGTTTGCGCGTTCTCCTGGGAGGTATTCGCGCGCTTACCTGCGCATTTCTGTCCACGACGGAGCCTGACGATGCCGACAGTCGGATACGACAAGCAGATGAACGCTCATCGTCCCGTGTCGCGGCTGGAACAGCCGGCACGCGGCTCCATCGTGCACGCGCTGCTGGCGCGCGCGCAGTCGGTGCTCCACCAGCCGTTTGCCCGTACGTTCAGTGAGGTGCACCACGGCAGCACGCTCGAGGCCTACTGCGCCGCCTATGTGCGTTGGTGCTTCGACGGGGTCGGGATCGCGCTCCCGGTGGTCGGCAACCCGGAGTTCTATCGACGTTTCGGCATTCGCTTCGTCGGCGGACTGTACACCGCCGATGGACTCGCGGGGAGCGACGTCGGCGATCTGGTGACCGGCGAGGCGCGGGCCGGGGACATCGTCCTCTATCGCAACACGTTCGGGAACTATCCGTACGGCACGATCACCCACGTCGGCATCGCGTCTCTGTCACCCGGGATGATCTATGACGCGGGCAGTGGCAGCATCGTGCATCATCGCTCCATCGATCGCACCTTCAAGGGACCGGTCGTCGAAGTGCGCCGTCCACGTGCGTTGGGCGGCGCTCCCGGCAGGCCCGGCTACCACCCGGACGTGATTCCCACGCGCGTCGCCGATCAGTGCACGCGACTGGTGCTTCGCCATGGCTCCGTCAGCGTCAAGTTCCGTGGCAAGGCGGTTGGCGCGTTGTCGGTGATGATCAGTCGCGACGGCAAGGTCGTCGTGAACGGGCAGGCCGGCACACCGGATCTGATCAGCGCGGTCATTACCGACACCACAGGCAAGTCGTACAAGATGTTCAAGCATCACGGCACGTGCTCGATGACCGACGGCGTCGCCGCGCTGTGGTTCTCGTTCTCCAACGGGTTGCTGGAAGTCGGTCGTTCGACCGGTACGGGCACGCACGTGAACCTGCGCCGCGGCCGCGTGGAAGACGAAATCACCGGCATCAAGCCGGCGTCCGTCGAACTGACCATCGATCACTGACCCAGGGAACCGACTCTAATGGATCGGGGCCTCGTCTACGGCACGTTCGCCGGCGCGCAGCCGGAGCTCGCCCGCGTTCGGCACTATTTGAGCGGTTCCATCGAATCAGCGGACGACCCGTTCTATCGTCAGGTCGACCGACTGTACATGGCCACCGAGTCCACCGTTGCACTCTGGCGGCGGATCTGCCGCATCGATATCGGGGCAGCGACTGCATCACCCGCGGCATCCGTTCGCGACGCTGATCGACAGCTGACGCAAGCGTACCGCCTGTTGCCCGTCAATGGCGAAGGCAACAAGTGCGAGCAGCACATCCGCGGCGTGGCCGAGGTCGTGGGCGGGCTGATCACACTGGCCGATCAGGCCACTGGCCAGCCGCCGCGCACTGCCGACGTACTCCGTAAGAGCGCCACGTCGCTGCATCGGGAGTCGCTGCACCGATATGGCCTCGCCTTCCAGGCTCCCGACACGAACGTGACGGCGGTTCGCACTGCCGCGAACTACGAAAATCGAGTGGAGCTCGTGCGCCGGTTCCACCGGGCGCTCGTCAGCATCGCGGAAGGCGTGAAGCTCTGGTCATCGTAGCGTTCACGGTCGGCGGCCGTCAGGGCGGCAGATCCGGACACCCCTTCCACTTCCCGCCCGGCGTGCACGGCGCAATCGCCCCCGGCTTGGGCACACTGGCCCGGATGCTATCGGCCTCGCCGGCACGTCCGAGGGCCGTGAGGGCGCCAACCTGCACGCGCCGCAGCAGTGGGTTCATGCTGGCGAGTTCCGGCGCACGCGCCACCCACTGCTGCCCCTCGAGCACGGCGTCGAGTGCGGATTGCGCATGCCCGGCGGCCAGCTCCGCCTGTCCGAGATACCAGGCGGCGAACGAGAGTATCATGGGCGACTCGGTGGGCAGGGAGAGACGGCGGCACTCGCGCGCAGCGGCCAGCGCCACCGTGGTGTCGTGCCGCGCCAGCGCCTCATCCACGATGGTCCCCATGTACTGCAGCCGCACGTCGGCGCCCAGCGTGGGGTTGGTCGCGAGCACGGCGCGCAGTTCGTCCGCTGACGATCGGCGCGCGACCGAATCGCCAGCCACCGACGCCAGGTAGGCGCGCTGATAGGCGTAGCGCGCGCGGGCCGACGCTGTCGTATCCGCGTCCAACGTCACACCGGCGCGCAACCGTTTGAGCGCCGCCTCCGCGTCCGTGGTCCGTCCGAGCACCAGCAGCGACTCGAACTCGGCGCTGCGGGCGCTCATCGTTTCGTTCGTGGCCGACAGGCCGAGGGAATCGGCCAACTTCTGCACCGCACGCGCCCGCCGCAGATAGTCTCGCGGATCGCGGCGAATCCAGCTCGAGGCATACATGCGCACCGCTTCGGCACGCAACGAGCGCATGCTGCGCGCGCCCCCCCGTTCGCTGGCCAGCACGGCCGCGGCCAATGAATCGGCCTCGCTGATCCGACCGAGCTGCATGGCACGCGAGGCGCGAAAGAGGGCCACGCGCGCCGCCAGATCCTGCTCGGCCGGGTTGGCGCGCGCAATGGCTTCCGCCTCGTTGAGCAGCGCCTCGGTTGCCGGTGGCCCACCGAGATCCAGCAGCAGCGCCGCGTACTCCAGACTCGCCCTCGCGTACTCCACGCTGCGCCGGCCGTACGCCGCGCCGGCTAGTCGCTGCGCCGAGTCGAGCACGGCCAGTGCGGGTTGCACGCGCGCCTGATTCAGCAGGTTCGCACCGATCGCCGTGTAGAGGCGCGCGCGCATCCGGTCATCGTTCGGGAACTCGCGCGGAATGCGCACCAGCGCACTGTCGAGCAGCTGCGCCACGGTACCACCAGGCGCCAGCCGCACCAGGGGATCGTACGAGGTCGCATTCGAGCCGGTGACGAGTCCCGAGAGAAAGGTGGCGGCCCGCTCGGCGCGACGCGCTTCGGCGACGGCCGCCTGCGACTGGCGCCATGTGACGAGACTGGAGACCACCAGCATGAGCGACGTCGCCCCGACCGCGGCGCTCAACGCCCGACGTCGGCGAACGAAGGTCCACAGCCGATACCAGGTGCCATCGGGACGGGCGATGACGCGATCGCGCCGCAGATAGCGCCGCACGTCGTCGCTCAATGCCTCGACGCTGGCATATCGACGCACCGGCTCGGCGCGGAGCGCCATGCCGGCGATCGCATCGAGCTCGCCGCGAAGCGACGCGGCCAACCGGGCAGCCGTGGCCACACCGCGCGCGCGGGCGACATCGGATGGTGCCTGTTGCGCGATCTGGCTGGGAGAGCGGGCCGGCTGCAAATGCCGGGCGGCGAACTTCTCCGGCGTGAGCCCGCCGGCGAGCGCGCGCGGCGGAGCGCCGGCCAGCAGCAGCGTCAGAATGCCCCCCAACGCGTACACATCGGTCGCCGTGGAGATGGGTGCGTTGCCGAGTTGTTCCGGGGCCGCGTAGGCAGCGGTGAACGGCGAGAGTCCGGCGCCGGTGAGCGTGCCGTCGGACGCATCGGGCGCCAGCAGCTTGGCCACGCCGAAGTCCAGCAGTTTTACCGTCCCCTCGGCGTTGACCAGAATGTTGGACGGCTTGAGGTCCCGGTGTACCACGAGCCGCTGATGCGCGTGATGCACGGCGGCGCAGACCTGACGGAACAGGTCGAGTCGTGCCGACAGACCGAGCTGGCGCGCGTCGCACCATTCGTCGATGGGTGTCCCTTCGACAAACTCCATCGCCAGCCAGGGCGTCCCTTCGGCGGTACTGCCGCCATCGAGCAGCTGCGCGATGTTGGGATGCTGCAGTGCGGCGAGAATCTGCCGTTCCGAGCGGAACCGCTGGAGGAGCACGTCACTGTCCGCTCCCCGCCAGACCGTCTTGATGGCGACCCGCTGCCGATACTCCGCGTCGACACGCTCGGCTTCGTACACCGCTCCCATGCCGCCGCGACCGATCAGGCGAAGGACCTGAAAGGCGCCCAGCCGCCGGCCCACCATCGAGGGTGCCGGCGCCGGTCGGGCCGACGGGAGTCCCAGCAGTTCGTGGGCGGGCCGGTCGACATGTGCGGGCGCGGTGTCGTCGACCTCGCACAGCGACCGCAGCGTCTCGCGCGCGGCCGGAGAGAGTGGCGCGTGCGCGAGATAGGTCGCCTGCTGATCAGCCGGCAGGGCCTGCACAATCTCCCAACAGGCCTTGAGCGCCGCCCATTCGTCCGGCGTCAGCGTCGCGGTCATTGCTCCACGGCTCCGAGGGACGGGTTCATACCGACAACGCGTGAAGGCTCTGGAAACTCCCTCACTCGCTCCGCAGACGATGCTGCAGCCACCGGCGGGCGAGCGCCCACTCGCGACTGGCGGTGGCGGCGCTGATGCCAAGGGCGTCGGCGATCTCGTCGAGCGACAGACCAACGAAGAACTTGAGCTCGACGACCTTGGCCTGACGGGCGTCCATGCGCTCCAATTCTTCCAGCGCGTCGTGCACGTCGATGACCGATTGCGCATCGACCTGCGCTTCGAGCGGCAGCGGACCGACGTCCTCGAGACGCACGGTGCTGGCGCGGTCCCGCCGGTCCGCCGCACTGCGGCGCGCGTGGTCCACGAGCACCCGGCGCATCATCTGCGCGGCAATGCCGATGAAATGCGAGCGGTTGCGCCAGGGGGTGTCCTGTCCGAGCAGCCGGAGGTACGCCTCATTCACGAGGGCGGTGGGCTGCAGCGTGTGGTCGTGGCGCTCCCGTTCCAGATAGACGGACGCGAGTTGCCGCAATTCATCGTAGACCATGCTGGCGGCCGCATCCTGCGCCGCAGGATCTCCCGCCTGCGCGGTACGGAGGAGCTCGGTGAGCGAGGGACCGGACGAGTCGGGCGCAGGGGCGGGAGGGCTCACGGCCCGAATATGTGGTGAGGTGAACCTTGCGTCACCTTTTCTCTTTTTAGGAACACTGGAGCCGGTTCGGTGAGCGACCTCAACTGCTGTAACCGCGCAGGCTTGAGCAGACGCCGCGGACGTTTCGCAACCCCTCCCTCCCCCCGCTCGGGGCGGGTACTTTACCCCCGTGCGCACGCTCCTCGCGTCGGCGCTGTTGGCTCTCGCGTGCGGCGGTCTCGTCGGCTGTGCCGATCGTTCGTCACACCCTTCCGGAGCCGGCGCCCCTCCCGTGATTCCCGGTGGCCCCGACCCCGTCGTCCTGCGTGTTCCGCAGGGGGGCGGTGTCCTGACGGCCGCCCGCTATCCTGCCCTCGACTCCACGGTCTGGCGGTCGCAGTCGCGCGTTCCGGCGCTCGCGCGCATCATCGCCTTTGGGTCCGAGGATGGGTATCTCGCCGCGCTCGACACGTCGGGCGCGCCGGTGCGCGTGGATCTCCGCGTCGGATCGGTGACCACCTCGCGGATCGACACGGTCGTCGCGGTTTCCTCCGCCGACGGCGGGGCGATCTACGCACTGACGCAGCGCGGTGAACTCACCCGCTACACGCCGAGCGGCGGCGATTGGCGCTTTACGCCGCCGCTCCCCGCGCATGCGCTCTACGCGCAAGCCGACGGGTCGCTGATCGTCGCTGGTGCCAAGGGCGATCGTGCGGTGGTGTGGCGCGTACGCCCGCCCAATCAGGCGGTTGCGGATAGCCTCTCGTTCGACATTGGTGGCGACAGCAAGTCGCTCGCTCCGTCGCTCGCGCGCACGGCCGGTGCCGTCGGTGATCGCGTCTTCTTCGGCGGCAACGACGAAGTGATTGCGGTGCGCTCACGAGATCTCGGCAAGGCGCTCGAAGTGGACATGGGCGACCCGGTGCGGGCGATCGCCGCGACGCCCAGCGGTGACCGGCTCTTCGTGGCGCTCGATGGTGACGAGGCCATTCGCATCGTGGACCGCTTCGAGGAAGGCATCAAGGGTAAGATCAAGCTCCCCGGCCCCGCACGAGCGCTTCGCATGGATCCCATGGGACGTGTGCTGCTCGCGCAGGGCGGCGGCGATTCGGTGTTCGTCGTCAGCCTGGGCAGTGATGCGGTGGTCGGCGTGCTCCGTACGACGTGGCGCAACGACCTGCCGCTGGTGATGGCCGATGCGAGCATCGCCTACGAACGCGGTGACGATGTGGTACTGGCGCATCCCAGCACACTCGCCGACATGCGCACCATCCCCGGTGGCGCACGCGACTTCTGGTACACGATGCGCTGGAATGGATTCCGCCCACGCGCCGCGGGACTCGACCAGCCGGTGCAATTCCGCACCAGTGCGCCGCGCGATTCGTCGGACTTTGCGCCGGCCGCCGACAGCACGGTTGCGCCCGCGCCGCCGCATGACTCGAGCGCGACCAGTACGCCCGCGTTCACCGTAAGCTTCGCCGCCGTGCTCGATGAGAAGCAGGCGAAGCTGGTCGCCGCGCGTATTCGGGTCGACGGTCAGGTCCCGCGCATCACCACCTCGGAACGCGCCGGGAAGACCTTGTATCGCGTCGTCCTTGGCCCCTTCCCGTCGCGCGCCGAGGCCGAGCGCGTGGGAAGAGCATCGGGCCAGAGTTACTGGATCTTCGAGGGAGCCCCATGACCGCGCCTGGATTGCCGCCCGAGCCGTGGGAGCTCGAGGGGCGTCGCCTCGCGCCGCTGCTCGACAATGTGTATGCAGTGGTGATCGCCGCCAGCGATCCACGCGTGGCCGCGCAAGTCGCGCTTGGGGTGGCGCGGATGCAGAGTGCCCGCCGGCGCGTCGCCATTGCCGACCTCATTGGTGAGTCGCCCGCCATCGAATCGCTGCTCACGGGAGACGATCCGCATGGCATCGCCGACAGCTTCCTGTACGGCGTGTCGCTCAACAAGATCGCGCGCCCCATGCTCGGCGGTGACAACATCTTCCTCATGCCCTCCGGCACCGAGCCGGTGGACCATGAGGGCGTGTACGCCAACGACCGCTGGCGCCGCCTCGCGGCCGGCTTTCATCAGGTCGGCGCGCTGCTCGTGGTGGTCGCACGCCCGACGGCCGGTGGCTTCGGTGACCTCTGTGGCTACATCGGCACGCTGATGCCCGTCGGCGAATGGGCGTTTCCCACGCCGGTGGGGGTGCCACTCATTGCCCCGCCCCCGCCGCCCCAGCCGCCGCCCGAGCGCATCGTCACCCCCAAGCCGCAGTCGGTGAAGGCGCGCGAAAGCGCGTCGAAGGACGAGTCGAGTCGCACGCGCAACCTGATCGCCCTGCTGCTGCTCATTGCCGCCATTGCGGTGGGCGTGGGCGCGTTCTGGCCGCAGATCAAGGCGCGCATTCCCGCCGGACTGCTGGGAGGCGCCGAGGCGACCACCGACAGCGCCACGATGCTGGTGCCGCCGACCAGGATGGACTCGGTGCCGCGCGTGGATTCCACCAAGCCGGTGGACAGCGCGGCGTCGGCCGCAGGCGACAGCGCGGCGAAGCCCATCGCGGCGCCGCCGGTCGAAAATCCGGCCGATTCCCTCGCCGCCGCCCGCTATGCGGTGTACTTCGCCACGGCGAACACGCGCACGGCGGCCCTACCCGACGACAAGGTGATGGCGCTGGAGGCCCTGGCGCTGACACCAGTGCTCGAAGGGACGGAGTTGTGGTATCGCGTGACGGTCGGGGCCCATGCGACCAAGAGCGACGCCGAGGCGTTGCTCACGAGAATGCGGAACCAGAAGCTGATTTCTGCGGGCAGCATCGTGACGGTGCCCTATGCGCTGCGCCTCGAGAGCAATGTGACGACGGCGCTGGCGCCAGTCCGGCTCGGCGCGCTCAAGGGACGCGGCATCGTGGCCTACGCGCTGCGCCAGCCCAGTGGGAATGCCAACATCTATACCGGCGCCTTCGAGACGCCGGCGCAAGCGGTGCCGCTTGCCGATTCCTTGCGCGCCACTGGCGTGGCGCCCGTGCTCGTCTATCGAACGGGGAGAGCGTTCTAAGTGCGTCTCACGAAGCTCGAAGTTCATGGCTTCAAGGCCTTCGCCGATCATCTCGAGTTCGTGTTCGAGAAGGGCGTGACGGCCATCGTCGGCCCCAACGGGTCCGGCAAATCGAACGTCTCCGACGCCGTGCGTTGGGTACTGGGCGAGCAGCGCGCGCGCGCGATGCGTGGCGCCAAGATGGAAGACGTCATCTTCCACGGCTCCTCGGCGCGCAAGCCGGTCAACATGGCGGAGGTCTCGCTCCACTTCGACAACACCGAAGGCGAGCTGCCAATTCCATTCAAGGAAGTCGTGATCACGCGGCGTCTGCTGCGTTCCGGTGAGAGCGAGTATCTCCTCAACCGGGCGCCATGCCGTTTGCGCGATATTCAGGATCTCGTGCGTGGCACGGGTCTTGGCGCCGACTCGGGCGTCGTTATCGAATCGAAGATGATCGATGCCCTGCTCTCCGACCGCCCGGACGAGCGCCGGGAGCTCTTCGAGGAGGCGGCAGGCGTCGGACTGTATCGTGATCGTCGCCGCAGTGCGGAGCGTCGTCTCGAGGAAACGACGACCGACCTTGCGCGTCTCGATGACCTGATCAACGAAGTGCAGAGCCAGGTGCGATCACTGGCGCGTCAGCGCCGCCGCGCCGAACGGCACGCGGAACTCACGAGCCGCCGCTTCCAGGTGGAGATCTCGCTGGCGGTGCGCGAGATGGCAGCGTGGAAGGATGAACTCGAGGCGCTCGATGGGCGCCTGTCCGAGTTGCAGGCGGACATGCCGGGCGCCGAAGAGGCCATTGCGGCTGCCGAAGCCCAGCGCGAAGAGGCACACGCCGCGCGTGCCACCGCCGAGGCCACGCGTCAGGAAGTGGCGCGCCTCGCCGCGGAGCAGCGCCATCGGACGCAGATGCTCGAACGCGAGCTGGCGGTGGCCGAAGAGCGCCAGCGCAGCACCTCGCAACGCAAGGCGCGGGCGGAACAGGAGCGTATCGAGAATGAAGCGTTCGGTCGTCGCCTGCGCGAAGATCGCGAGCGCGCCGCCACCGATCGAACCACGCTCGAGCGGGAGTTGAGCGAGGCGGGCGAGGCGCTGCAACAACGGCTGGCCGCCGAGCAGACGGCCCGTGAGGCGGTGCAGCAGGCGCGCGCCGCGCTCGATCAGCTCGAGCGGCAGGTGCGCGAGCATCGCGATCAGGCTCGCCGCATCGAGATGGATCGTGACAGCGCCGCGCGCGAGCAGGCGGACACGCAGCAGCGCATGGAAGTGCTCGAGATCGAGCGCCAGAATCTCGCCGATGCGCGCGATGTCATCGAACGCGAGCTGATTCAGGCGCGTGAAGCCGTGTCGGTGGCCCATGCGGCGGCGCACGACGCCATGCAGGCGCTCGAAGGCGCGCGCCTGACCGCCGCGACGGCGCGCACGGCCGATGCGGAGTCGCGCGCGGCGCTTGCCAGCGCGGTGGAGGAACGGACGGCGCTCGAAGGGCGGATGAATGCGCTGGCGGCGCTCGAGCGCGAACGCGTCGGGCTGGCACCGTCGAGTGCAAAGCTCCTGCGCGAGAAGGAACGGTTCGGCGACGGCGCGGTGCTTGGCCCACTGACCGACTTCCTGTCGGCCGATGGCGACGCGGCCCGACTGGTCGAACGGTACCTCGGCGCCACGATGCACGCGATTGTCGTGCGTGATGCCGAGGTCGCGAGCGCCGTGCGCCGCTGGCACACCGAGACGCAGCCCGGCCCGCTGCTGCTCCTGCCGCTCGACGTGGTGACCGAACTCGGCGCCGACGCCGATGCGCTTGCCGGCTCCGTGCAGTCGAGTGGTGCGGCGAGCCGTTGGGTCCGTGCGCTGCTCGGCAAGGTGCGGGCGCTCGATGGTGGCGAAGCCTTCGTCGATGAACGCGGCGCCGTGTTTCTCCCCGGCACGGCCACCGGACCGGGACCGCTGCAGCGACGCGCCGAGCTGAACCGGCTCGAAACCGACCTCGCGGCCGCCGATGCCCGTCGCGATTCCGCAGCCGCCACCGCGGAAGCGGCGCGGCTCGCGCTCGGCGAAGCGGAACGCGCACAGCAAGCCGCGATGGAGGCTCACAATCGCGCGCAGCAGGAGTCGCGGCGCGCGGGTGAAGTGCAGCAGGAAGTCGAACGTCGCCGCGAGCGCGCCGAGCGTGAACTCGCGCAGTCGAACGCCCTGGCGGAGAAGCTGGTGAGCCGGCTCGACGAGCTCGAGCAGCGTACGCGCCAGCTCGCGCAGCAGGCCGAAGCGCTGCACGCACGTGCGGGCGAGGCCGATGGTGATATCACCATGGCGCGGGAGTCGTTGAGCATCGCCGAACGCGAGCAGGAGCAGGCTCGCGAAGCGCGTGCGACGTGGCAGGTTGCGCAGGCCCAGGCCCAGGCGCGCCTCAGTGTGGCGATCGATCGCGAGAAGCGCCTCGAGGAGGAAGACTCCACCGCGGCCGCTCGTATCGAGTCGCTGGCGAAGGAGCTGTCGACGCTTTCCGACGCCGATCAGCAGCTCGCGCAGCAGCTCGATGGCTGGCGCGCCGAACTCGAGACGGAACAGAAGAATCTGGCCGACGCCGACGCGCGCCTTGCCGAGGCGGAGCGGGCGGTGGCGGCAGCCACGGCGGCCAACGACGCGGTGGAGGGTACGCTCGACGAGACACGCCGACGGGCCGCCTCGCTCGGCGAACAGTTGCATGGCGCGCAGCTGCGCCACACGGAGCTGGCCGGTCGTCGCGCCGCCATTCGCGAGCGCCTCGAGACCGAGTGGCGCCGTTCGCTCGAAGACCTGCTCACCGGTTTCGAGGAGCTCGACCTCGAGACCGATGCCCTGCGCACCGAAGCGAAGACGCTGCGGGAATCGCTCGACGAGTTGGGGCCGGTGAATCCGCTGGCGATCGAGGAGCACGAGGAGGAGCAACGTCGCCTCGAGTTCCTGACCAGTCAGCGGAACGATCTCGTCAACGCGAAGCAGTCGCTGCACCAGGCCATTCGCGAGATCGACAGCACGGCGCGCGAGCTCTTCCTCGCCACGTTTGCCCAGGTCCGGGAGAACTTCCGACAGATCTTCCTGCGCATGTTCGGCGGTGGCGAGTGCGACTTGCGGCTCGAGAATCCGGACGCGCCGCTCGATTGCGACATCGAAGTGCATGCGTCGCCGCGCGGCAAGAAGACGCAGCGCATTCACCTGCTCTCCAGCGGTGAGCGCGCGCTGGTCGCCCTCTCGCTGCTCTTCGGCATCTTCCTCACCAAGCCGAGCCCCTTCTGCCTCATGGACGAAGTGGACGCGCCGCTCGACGACCAGAACATCGGCCGCTTCGTGAAGATGCTCAACGACTTCAAGTCGCGGACGCAGTTCATCGTCATCACGCACAATCCGCGCACGACGTCGGAAGCGGCCGACGCGGTCTACGGTGTGACGATGCAGGAGCCCGGCGTGTCGAGCATCGTGAGTGTGCGTCTGCGCAACGGGCCGTCGGTGGATGACGAGCCCAGCGGCGGCGGCGATGCGCAGGCCAGCGTCGATCCGGTGGACCCCGAGGCTGTCGCCGAGGCGATGGCCGAGGGCAGCGCCGAGGCCAGCTCCTGATCCGATTGGGGCGCGTGCTCGCCGGAGTCCTCGTGATGGTGGGCGCGCAGGTGGGCCGCGCGCAAACCGTCACGGTGGGCGCGCCGGCGGGAAACAACGTGCTCGCTTCGGTGACGCCCACGTTTCAGGTGCGCGTCACCGGGCTTGGCGCGCAGCTGCCGCTGCAGGTGACGTTGCAGGTGGGGCTGTCGGCGGACTTCGCCACCGTCGCAGTCGACAGCGCCTTTGCATCGACGGATACCGTCTTCAGCGTGACCACCTCGAAGCCGCTCCCGAGCGATGCACCGGTGTGGTGGCGCGTGCGGGTGCGCGGTCGCGATGGTCAGCTCGTCGAGTCGGCGGCTGGCGGCCCGCGCACGGTGCCCACCTGGCTCACCATCGTGGCGCCCAACTCGCCAAGCGGCAACGGCTTCGATATCCGGCGCCCGCTCTTTGTCTGGCGCAGTGCCCCGGTGTCGCCACCGTCCGGGCCTTGGAGCTACGACCTCGAGATCATCAACACCTCGTCGGGGGGCACGGAGGTGTCGGCGAGCGGACTGCGAGACACGACGTTCCGGCCGACGACCGATCTGCAGGCCAATACGTCGTATCGATGGAATCTGCGCGCCACGCTGCGCGGCGGTGAATCGGTACGCGCCAATGGGCAAGGCTCGATCGTCATCACCGATCCGCCGCTGCCGACGAACACGGTACTGTATCAGAACTTTCCCAACCCGTTCCCCTCGCCAACGGCGTTTTCGACCTGCTTCTGGTTCGATGTGGGCAGTCCGGGCGCACGCGTCAGTCTCGAGGTGCGCGACATGCGCGGGAATCTGGTGCGGACCATCGTGCCGGCCAGCGACGGCATCACGCAGTTCAGTGCCGGCCGCTACGGTCGCGGGGCGCCGGGTGCGTCGAGCAATTGCGACAACCGTTTTGTGTGGGACGGCACCGCGAACGACGGTCGGACGGTCGCCCCGGGCGTCTATCTGGCACGCTTCAGTGCCGGCAACGGGGCACCCACGTTCCGCAAGATCGTGTTCCGCGGCCGGTGAGCGGCTGCGCGACTCTCTGACCGGCTGATGCGACTTACCACGATTGGCACGGGTACGGCAGCCCCGCACGCGTCCCGCGTGTCGGCGGCGCATCTGATCGAGGCCGGCAACACGCGACTGCTGCTGGACTGCGGAAGCGGTGCCGTGCACCGCATGGCGCAGCTGGGCGTGAACTGGAGCGGCATCACGCACGTGGCGCTCACCCACTTTCACACGGATCACATCAGCGACCTGCCACTGCTCGTCATGGGCTGGCGGTGGGGGCAGCTGCCGGCGCGCAGCGAGCCGGTGACGATCTACGGGCCGCCCGGCACCGGCTCCCTGTTCGAACGCCTCGCCGCGGTGCATGGGAGCTGGCTCCTGGCGCCCGGATTCCCGTTGACGGTTCGCGAAATCGCGCCCGACGAGGTGATTCACCTGCCGGGCGCCGATCTGGCAACCACAACGGTACCGCATACTGCCGAGAGCGTGGCATATTCCATCAGTGAGGGAACAACCCGCCTCGTCTACACCGGTGATACCGGGGTGAGCGAGGCGCTTGGCGACTGGGCCGCTGGCTGCGACCTGCTGCTCGCCGAGTGTTCCCTGCCCGATGCCATGGCCATTCGCGACCATCTGACGCCGCGGCAGGCTGGCGGTCTGGCAGCCCGCGCCCGCGCCATGCGGCTCGTGCTCACGCACTTCTATCCGCCGGTCGAGACCGTGGACATTCGCGGTGAGGTCGCGGAGCACTATGCCGGCCCCACCGTGCTCGCGCACGACGGCTGGTCCATCGATTTCTAAGCAGTCTTCCGAGGACGTCTCATGCTGGTCGTGATGTCGCCCAACGCCACTCAGCCAGACATCGATCGTGTCTGCGACGAGATCGTGCGTCAGGGCTTCAAGCCGCTCCCCATGCCGGGCGAAGTTCGCACGGCGATCGGTCTCCTTGGCGACGACGCCAAGGTGGATTGGTCCTACATCGAGGGGCTGCCGGGCGTCGCCAGCGTGCTCATCGTGCAGAAGCCGTATCGTCAGGCGGCACGCGAGTGGAAGACCGAACAGACGATCGTGGAGATCGCGCCGGGCGTGCGCTTCGGCGGCAACGACGTGCCGATCGTCGCGGGCCCCTGCTCGGTCGAGACGGAGGAGCAGATCCTGACCGCTGCCCGTCAGGTCCGTGCCTCGGGCGCGGCCGCGCTGCGCGGTGGCGCCTTCAAGCCGCGCTCGAGTCCCTACGCCTTCCAGGGGCTTGGCAAGCGGGGACTCGAGCTGCTGGCGCTCGCGCGAGAGGAAACCGGGCTCGCGATCGTCACCGAAGCGATGGACGAACGCGGCGCGGATCTGGTGGCCGAATACGCCGACTGCATCCAGCTCGGCGCGCGCAACATGCAGAACTACTCGTTGCTGCGGCACGTGGGCAAACTCGGCAAGCCGGTGCTCCTCAAGCGCGGCATGGCGGCCACGATCAACGATCTGCTGCTCTCCGCCGAGTACATCCTCGCGGAAGGCAATCCGAACGTGATTCTGTGCGAGCGCGGGGTGCGCACCTTCGACAGCGCTACGCGCAACCTCTTCGATCTGACGGCGATCCCGGTGGTGCAGAAGCTGTCGCACCTCCCCATCGTGGCTGATCCGAGCCACGGCACCGGGCTGCGCGACAAGGTGACCCCGATGGCTCGCGCCGCCGTGGCGGCCGGTGCCGACGGCATCCTGGTCGAAGTGCATCCGACGCCCGACAAGGCGCTCTCGGACGGTGCGCAGTCGCTGTATCCCGACCAGTTCACCGAGCTCGTCAAGCAGCTGCGTACCATTGCGTCGGCGATCGGGCGTTCCGTGACCGCGCTCTAGCCAACATTCGCGCGGCACCAGAGGGAACGCGCGGCGATAGGCACGGTGTATCACCAGCCATGACCATTCCGATGAAGCCATCCACGCTGGTGATCGCGCTCACCATGGCCGCGGCGCCCGCGCTCGTCCGGGCGCAAGCGGCCGATGCGGCGTACGAGAAGGTCGCCAAGGCGTGGGCGGCCACGAAGACGCTCGATGCGAACTTCGAGCAGAAGATCACGAACCCGGTGCTTGGCAAGACCGCCACGTCGCGCGGGCGTTTCCTGCAGCAGCGTCCGGGCAAGGTGTCCATCACCTTCACCGATCCAGCCGGCGATCAGATCATCGACGACGGCAAGAACCTGTGGGTGTATCTGCCGAGCAGCACGCCTGGCCAGGTGCTCAAGCTGCCGAGTACGGCCGATGGTGCGATCGTCGCCGACCTGCTGGGGCAGTTGCTCGACACCCCGAAGAAAGCGTTCACGATCAGTGGCGGCGAACGCAGCCCGATCGATGGCAAGAGCACCACGCGCGTGCAGCTCGTGCCCAAGACGGCCAGCTCGGTGCCCTTCTCCAAAGCCGTGCTCTGGCTCGATGATACCAGCGCCCGCCCGGTGCGCGTGCAGGTGATCGACGGTCAGGGGATCGACCGCACCATCACGCTCACGTCGTGGACCCCCGATGCGTCGCTACCGGCGAACGCCTTCTCGTTCAAGGTGCCGAAGGGCGCCAAGGTCTCGACGAAGCTGCCAGGGCAGTAAGCAGCCGTTCTTCCGGACGGCTGCTCGCCGCTATGGCGTAGCCGGTACACTCACCGCACGACGCTCCAACCCGCCGAAGACATCGCGCGGCGTGCGCGCGCCCTGCAGCACCTGCACCGCCCGCTGCAGCGTCAGGTCGTCCTGGGTGCGACGCAGGAATTCGGCGTCGGCGCCAAAGGCGATGCGCGTCATCTCGTAGCCCAGTGAGCGCGAGATCCACGGCGTGGCGGCATCGAAGACCGCACGGGGCGGCGCCACCTTGCGGGCGGTCAGATCGGCGAAGACCGCATCGAGCATGGCTGGGGTGACCGGATCGCCCGGCCCCTTGAGCGTGCGCTTGAGCTTCTGCGCCTCGGTGGAGATCGCATCGCGATACTCACCCACATGCTTGCCCATCGCACGGGCGAGGGCCTGCACCGGCGTCGGCGTGACGGTGTCGCCGACGATCACGTCGGGCGTGATCCCACCACCGCCGAATACGGTGCGACCGTTGTCGGTACGGAAGCGCGGCTTGATGGTGTCGGGCAACATGAGCTTGCCGGTATCCGGCTCTTCGTCGCGATCGTGGGCCGGCGGGCGATTGATGCTGCGGCCGACCGGCGTGTACCAGCGCGCGATGGTGAGGCGCAACCCGCCACCCGAGGTGAGCGGATAGACGTTCTGCGCGCTCCCCTTACCAAAGCTCGTCACGCCCAGCACCACGGCGCGGTCGTGATCCTGCAGCGCGCCAGCGACGATCTCGCTCGCGCTTGCGCTGGAGCGATCCACCAGCACTGCGAGCGGCAGCGTGGGCCAGCGCTGTGGCTGCGAGTCCGTGAACACCTGTGCCGTCGAGCCGGGGCGCCCGCGGAGCTGCACGATGCTCTGGCCACGGTCGAGGAACAGCTCGGCGACCCCGACGCCCTGCTCGAGCAGCCCACCCGGGTTGCCGCGCAGATCGAGCGCGAGCGACCGCGCGCCCAGCTTCACGAGCGAATCCACCGCGTGGCTCACTTCCGCGGCGGTCTCCACGCTGAAGACATTGACGTCGAGATAGCCCACGCCATTGGGCAGCAGCGCGATGCGCTGCACGGCGCGGAGATGCACCTTGTCGCGCGTGAGCGTGAACGTCTGCCGCTGATCGCCCCGCTCCACCGTGAAGGTCACGGCACTGCCGGGAGCCCCACGGAGCGCTCGCGACGTCTCGTCGCGCGTCCAGTTGCGCGTGCTCTCCTTGCCGACCATCACGATGCGGTCACCGGCGAGGATCCCCGCCTGCTCGGACGGGCCGCCCATGAGCGGCTCGATCACCACCGGCCACCCGTCGCGGATGTCGACCTGAATGCCGATCCCGGCATACGTGCCGCTGATCTGCTCGTTCAGGCGGCGCATGCGCTCGTCGGTGAGAAAGGTCGTGTACGGGTCCTGCAATTCACGCAGCATCCCGCTCACGGCCTTGGAGTAGATCGAGTCGGGGGCAATGGAATCGACGTATTTGCGCGAGACCGCCGCCACGACCTGGTCGAAAAGCCGCGCGCCTCCCAGTGGCGTGCGTGACGGTTGCACGGCCGCCGTCAGGTCACGGCCGGCCCACCAGCCGCCGAGCGACAACAGCCCCACGAAGATCAGCGCGGCCACGATGCCGCGCACACGGCGGCGCGGCGGGCGGGGCGCGTCGGGAAGCACTTCAGGCATAGGGATCGTCCAACAGGGCCGTGGCGGCCATCGCGAATCGCTCTGGCCAGCGCTTGACGAGAATCTCGAGACAACGCGTGGTGACGGCATCGGGATCCACGAGCGCCTGCACTTCCATCACCGGGCCGATTTCCGGGTGCTGCTGCTGCCATGCCGGGGCGAGTGCCGCAGCAAAGGCATCGCGCACCCGCGTGTGGAATCCGGCGTCTTCCCGCTCGAGCCGGTCGGCCTCCCCGCGCGCCTGCATGCGCGCCATGGCGACGTCGAGCGGGACCGACAGGAGCAGTGTGAGATCGGGTACCAGCCCGCCGGTGGCCACCGCGTTCGCGGCGCGAAGGGACTCGATGGAGAGTCCGCGGCCGGCGCCCTGGTACGCGTAGGTGGAGAGCAGGAACCGATCGACGAGGACGATGGTGCCACTGGCCAGCGCCGGCTCGATCACCTCGCGCACCAGTTGCGCACGCGACGCGGCGAAGAGCAGCGCTTCCGATTCCGGCGTCAGTTGCGACTGCGGATCGAGCAACAGCTTCCGAATGGCATCACCCGCCGACGTGCCCCCTGGCTCGCGCACCGGCACCACATCATGCCCAAGCGCGTGCAGCATGGCCGTGAGCTTCTCCCACTGCGTCGTCTTGCCGACACCTTCCCCGCCTTCGAGAGCGAGAAACAGGCCGCGGCGCGGGTGCCCCATCGAATCCGTCATACCGCCCGGGTCAGGCGAGGATGATCGGGCTGGTGGCGCCCTGTCGGATGCCATCGGCGATCCACTGATTCACGCGCAGCATGAGCTTGTCGAAATTGTCCTGGGCCGAGATCGCCGCCTGATAGGCCGGGTTGACCTGGACCTGCTGCAGGAGCGCGTCGAGTTGCTGCTCCATTTCGGGCGTGGGCTCTTCGCCGCGGTCGATCATCTGCTGCGCACTGGTGCGGATGGCCTCCATCTGGCGGAGCACCTGCGTCGCTTCGCGATCGCTGTTGAGCGCTTCACTCGAGCGCTTCACGGCCTTGTATTCGTCGCTCTGGCCGATCGTGCGGCCGAGATCCTTCGCCTTGTCTTCCAGCATATGATATCGGCCTCCTCGGCCGTGTCAGAGATCGCCTGCGTGGTGTAGCCGGTGACGGCACTGCTCAGGATATCCACCGGGCCAGCAGCACCCGGTTGCGACCCGTGAGGTCCTGCACGAGTCGCACCTCGTCATACCCCTGATCGCGCGCCAGGTCGGCGGTGCGCTCAGCGCGGGTGGCATCGAGTTCCAGCACCACCCACCCGCCCGGCTCCAGCACGGCCGGCGCACCGGCCAGCAGGGCCTCATAGCGCGCCATCCCGTCATGATCGGCAAACAGCGCCACCGGGGGTTCCCACGCCCGGACGCTCGCCGGAAGGGCGGCCGCCTCGGTATAGGCAATGTACGGTGGGTTCGAGACAATCACACGGGCGGGTGAGCCGCTGGGTTTCAGCTCTGAAACGGGGGCCAGGTCGCTGCCGACCCGAAACTCGAGCGGGACGGTGAGACCGACGGTCGCGGCGTTGGCGCGGGCCACCGTCAGGGCGTCGAGGGAGACGTCCGTCGCGATCACGCGATCGAAACGCCCTTCCGTTGCCAACGAGAGCGCGATGGCACCCGAGCCGGTTCCAATGTCGACCGCCACGCCCCCCGGCCAGTTGGCCGTGATCCGGAGCGCCGCCTCCACCACCACTTCGGTTTCCGGGCGGGGAATGAGCACCCGTCGATCGACGGCGAGGACCAGCTCACGGAATGCGGCCCGCCCAACGCAGTACGCCAGCGGCTCCCCCTGCACCCGCCGAGCGGCAGCGGCGCGAACGGCCGCCGCCAGCGGCGCCGGCAGCGTGTCATCGGCGGCGTGGCGCCGGAGTACCTCCCCGGGCGTCACATCGAGCACGCCCGCCACGAGCAGCTGGGCTTCACGCGGCGCATCGCCGCGGACATCGGCCTCCAGACGCGGCGCCTCAGCGAACTGCTTCGAAAGTTCCTGCAGCAGCGCCCGCACCGATATCGGCACGGACGATTCAGGCACTGAGCTTCTCTTCCGCGTTCGCCAGGGCCAGTGCGTCGAGGAACTCGGTGAGATCGCCGTTCATCACGCGATCGATGTCGTACAGCGTGACGCCCACCCGATGGTCGGTGACGCGTCCCTGCGGAAAGTTGTACGTGCGGATCTTGGCCGAGCGGTCGCCCGTGCTCACCTGCGACTTGCGCATCCGCGAGCGCTCGGCCTCCTGCTCGGCGAGCCGGAGGTCGAGCAGACGTGCGCGGAGCACCTGCATCGCCTTGATTTTGTTCTGCAGCTGCGACTTCTGATCCTGCTGCGACACCACGATGCCCGACGGGATGTGCGTGATGCGCACGGCCGAGTCGGTGGTATTCACGCTCTGTCCACCCGGGCCGGAGGAGCGGAAGACGTCGATGCGCAGATCCTTGTCTTCGATCTTGAGGTCGAGTTCTTCGGCTTCGGGGAGGACCGCGACGGTGGCCGCCGACGTATGAATGCGCCCCTGCGTTTCGGTGGCCGGTACCCGTTGCACGCGATGCACGCCGGATTCCCAGCGCAGCACGCCGAACACGCCATCGCCCGAGACCTTGAAGACCGATTCCTTGATGCCCCCGAGACTTCCCTCGGAATAGGAGATGGGCTCGATCTTCCAGCCGCGGCGTTCGATGAAGCGCGTGTACATCCGCGCGAGATCGCCGGCAAAGAGGCCGGCTTCATCGCCGCCGGTGCCGGCACGGATTTCGACGATGGCCGGACGGTCGTCGAGCGGGTCGCGCGGGATGAGCAGCGGCAGCAGCTCCTTCTCCAGCGTCACACGCTCGGCCTCGAGTCGTTCAACCTCCGCTCGTGCTTCCGCGGCGAAATCGGGATCGTCGCCGGCGGCGAGTTCTTTCGCTTCAGCCAACTCCTGCTCCGCTTTCTGCAGGCGCGTGGCCTTGACCACGACGTCGGCCAGGCGGTGGTGCTCGCGACCAAGCTCGGCCAGCCGCGGCGCGTCCTTCGTGGTCTCGGGATCTGCCAGCAGCTGTTCCACTTCGGTGGCGCGTGTCAGCGCCTCGGCCATGCGGTCGCGAAGATGGCTCAGCATATCATCGGGGATTTTCGGTGATTCTGGTCACTGCGGGCACGTGACCTGCGTCGATAGGATTCGCGCGGGTCGGAAATCACTGACCGCGGCTGCGGACCTGTGGGGCTGGTGCGGGTATCACCGAAAGATAACCGAGACCATCCGGCGCAGGGACCGGGATGCCAGTTCGCTGATCCCGCACTTCCAACGTACCTTCTGGGTGTTCGGCACACGCCGGGCTCCCGCCGACCTGAGGGAACCCATGGTGACATTCGGCACGCCCCCTCTCCGCTTCACGCCTCCCACGATGAGCGTGTCGCTCGATCGTATTACTGATTTCCTGCAGACGGTGCCGCTCTTCCGGGAGCTGGACCGTCCGTCGGTGCGCGGCTTCGCCGAGCTCACGCGCGAGCAGCGGTTCGCGAAGAACTCGATGATCGTCACCGAAGGTGACGCGGGCGATGCGCTGTTCGTGGTGCGCGCCGGGGAGGTCAAGGTGGTCCTCGTGGGCGATGACGGCCGCGAGGTCATTCTGAACGTGCTCACGGTGGGCGATCACTTCGGTGAACTCGCGCTGATCGACGGGCGTCCCCGTTCGGCGCATGTGGTGGCCACGCAGCCATCGATCCTGCTCGTGCTGCGCCGCGCCGACTTCCGTCGACAGGTGGAGCAGAACCCGCAGGTCGCCTGGATGCTGATGGTCGAGCTCTCGCGCCGCCTGCGGCAGGCCGATGGCACGATCGGCAGCCTGGTGCTGCTCGATGTACCGGGTCGCGTGGCCAAGGTGCTGCTCGAACATGCCACGCCCGGCGAGCCGGCGACGCTGGTGAAACAGCTCACGCACCAGACGATGGCGCACATGATCGGCGCGAGCCGCGAGACCGTGTCCCGCGCGATGGCCGAGTTCCAGGAGAAGGGATTGATCGCGGTGCAACGGCGCGTCGTGACGATTACCAACCGGCAGGCGCTCGAAGCGCGCGCCCGTCCGAAACTCTGATTTTCGATTAACGCCTATGGGGACAGCCCCGCGGGTCCGCATTCGTTTCTGGGGCACGCGGGGCACCTGCCCCTCGCCGGGGCCCCGGACCGTCCGTTACGGCGGCAATACGCCCTGCCTGGAAGTCCGAGCGACCCACGGCGGGGCCGACGGTCCCATTGTGATTCTCGATGCCGGCTCCGGCATCCGGCTGCTGGGGCAGCACCTGATGCAGCACGGGGAAGCGCAGCGCGCCGTCCATGTATTCCTGTCGCACCGACACATGGACCACGTGCAGGGATTGGCGCATTTTGCGCCGCTGTTTGGGCGGGAGCGGGCCATCCAGATCTGCTGCGGTGATCAGGAACACGAAAGCGTCCCGACATTCGTGACCGGACTCGTGGCACCGCCGATGTTCCCGCACGTCGACGGGTTGACGCGCGCCATCGAGATCTGTGACTGGCCGGATGGCAACCGCATCGATGTGGGCACGCTGCACGTGACCCGGCACGCGGCGCGTCACCCGGGTGACGCGGCGGTGTTCCTGGTGCACGACGCGAAGGGACCGCTGGTGGGCTATGCCCCGGACAATGAACTGGGCTACGCGGAAACCGACCCCGCGGTGGCGCGTTGGCGTGCGGAACTGGCGGCGTTCATGCGGGGCGTGCCGGTACTCGTGCATGATGCCACCTATCACGCGGACGAGCTGCCGCAGCATCGGGGCTGGGGGCACTCGTCGTCGGCCGAAGCGGTGCGCTTCGCGATGGAGTGCGGCGCCGGGACGCTCGTCCTCTTCCATCACCATCCCGACCGGGACGACGAGGCCGTGGAGCGACTCGTCGAGGCGGGGCGGGAGCAGGTCGTTCGCGAGGGCGGCACGCTGCGCGTGCTGGCGGCGTGGGAAGGACTCGGAATGGGGGTGTAAGGTTTCGGGGCGGGGGTGCATTGTAGGGCACTTCAATGCTGACCCGTGACCATTCCTTCCCTGGCTGAGCGCGCGCGAACCGTCCCGGCCCTGCCGCCCGATCTGGGTGCCCTGCGTGAGGGCGACCCGGATGCCCTGGCCGCGTGCTACTACGCGCATGCGGGGCGCCTGTTGCAGGTGCTCGAACGGTTCACCAACTCGCGTGCCGACGCCGAGGATGTCGTGCACGACGTGTTCGTGAAGCTGCCGGAGCTGGTGCGACGCTACGATGAGCGCGGGCAGTTCAGCGGATGGATCACGCGTCTCACCATTCGCGCGGCGCTCATGCGCAATCGACGCGAGCGGCGGGTACTGCAGCTGGATGAGGCGCGCGGAGCACTCGACGCCGCCGTCGAGGACGATGCGCGCGACGTGGTCGCATTGCGGACCGCCCACGACGCCGTGGCGGCGCTCCCCGAGCCGATGCGGCATGTGCTCGTGCTGCGGGTGATGCTCGACCTACCCCACGCCGAGATTGCCGCCCTGCTCGGCATCAGTGTGGGCACCTCCGAAGTGCGGTTGCATCGCGCGATCAAGCAGCTGCGCGCGAGCGTGGGAGCGTCCCGTGACTGAGCATGACCGATTCGACCGCCCGCTGCCTCCCGACCTCGCCGAGGTCGAGCGGTACCTTCGCGAGCCTGCAGCCGCACCGCCGCCCGAGCTGCTGGAGCGCATTCACGCGTCGCGGGACCTCGGCGTGGTGGTGGAGCGAATGCTGCTCGCCGAAGAGGAATTTGCCGCCCGCACGCGACGCACGCGCACCCTGGTCGGCATCGCCGCCGCGGCGATGCTCATGGTGGGCGCGTTTGCGTCGTGGCAGTGGTTCGGGCCGCCTTCGAGGGCAACCGGTCCGTCGGCCGCGCTCGTTGCTGCCACCCCAGGCGCTGCCCCGCCACCGGCGTCCGCCGCGAGCGAGGTATCGCGCCTGCTGCAACCGTGGCCGAGCGTGGCGAGTGCGCAGGCACCCGCCCGTGGCGACGAGGTGCGCGCGCCCGGCGCGCCACTCGAACCAGGCGCCCAGGTGCGCCTGATTCCGGCGACGCGGCGGTACACCCAGCTGCGTCGCGGGGCCAGCGGGCAGGTCGTCAGTCGGGCTCGCGTAGAGGTGCAACTCGACTCGTCGCACTACCGCGGGGCACTGCGCTGGCTGCTCACGACACGTATCGAAGAATCGCCCGGCGCGCTGCAGATGGACTCCATCATTCTCGAACCGAAGAGCCTGCGTCCATTGCAGCGCCGCGTGCACGCGGGTGGATCGGACCGCTATTTCCGGTACACGCCCACGCAGATCCTCGGCACGGACACCCTGCCGCGCGTGTTCTTCCAGGAGGAGTTCGAGATGCGTCGCTCGCTCTGGGATTCGAATCGCCCGAGCGGGCGTGGCTATTGGTTCTCGACGCGAGACCTCGATCCGCGCGCGCGGCTCGTGCTTTCGGAGGCGCATCTCGCGCTGCTGCTTCGCACGCTCCCGCTGCGCGTCGGCCTGGAGCTGCCGATGGTGTTCTTCGGCAACGCGCCGAAGGTGCTGGATGGGGTGCAACCGCTCCAGGTTCGCGTGACGCAGGTGGACACGCTTGCCCATGAGAGCGTGGCCACGCCCTGCTACCGCGTCGAACTGGATTACGGCGCGCGCCCCGACCTCTGGTGGGTGCGCGTGTCAGACGGCGAACTGATTCGCGCGTCGCGCACCGCGGCTGGAGCGATGGCCAACGAGGTGACGTGGCTCACCGGCGTCTCACGCCTTCGGCAGTGACCTCATGTCCGCTCGATCGGTGGGGATCGCGCTGCGTCTGGTGCTGACGACCGCCACGTTCGTCGTGCCCAGTCGGCTGTCCGCGCAGCACGTCGATCGCGTGGCGGCCGAGGACCTCCGGCGAGGGGCCGCGCGCAGTCAGATCTCCGGTTCCCGTGGCAGCCTCGCGATTTCGAGTCGCGACGGGAATGCGCAGTATCTCTACAATCGCCGCGAGCAGCCGAGCGAGATCGAGATGCACTGCGCGTGGGATGATCTCTTCTTCGTGCAGAGCGGCTATGGCCAGATCGAGACGAGCACGACGCTGCGCAAGCGGGTCCGCATCGCGGCCGGCGAATGGCGCGCCGAGCGCATCGGCGCGAAGCGGGTGGCGGCACTCGAGCCCGGCGATTTCATTCGCGTTCCCGCAGGCACCGGCCACGCCATCGCGCCCACCGGCGACGTGCCGCTGGTGTATCTCGTCGTCAAAGTGCGCAGCAGCAACAGTAAGGCCTGCTCAGCCGAGATGCAGCGCTAGGCGGCGCCCCACCCACCGCCACCTGGTGTTTCGATCGTCAGCACATCGCCGGGCTGCATCGGAATGCGCGTCTTGGCGGGCAGCGGCGTGTCATTGAGCAGATTCCGCCCACTGGTGCCGGCGCCGCCGCCACTCGCCCCCGGGGGCGCCATCGTGCGACGCTCGGTGAGCAGCGTGGCCGTGCACGGCACCAGCGCCTGATAGCGGCGCACCACCCCGTCACCGCCGCGGTGCGCGCCGGCGCCACCGGTGCCGCGCCGCACGCGATACTCGGTGATGCGGAGCGGATACGCACGCTCGAGACTCTCGACTGGCGTGTTGCGCGTGTTGCTCATCCCCACATGCACCGCATCAGGGCCAGGTCCGCGCACACTCGCGCCCTGTCCGCCGCCCAAGGTTTCGTAGAAGCTCCAGCCCGGACCGCCCAGCGTGACGTTGTTCATCGTCCCCTGCCCGGCCGCGGGAATCACGAGATCCTCATGCCCGGCACGCGCCGCGGCGTCGGCAAGCGCAGCGAAGACGACGTCGGTGATCCGGTTGGACAGCTCCACATTTCCGGCCGCCACGGCGCTCGGCCGCTTGGCGTTTGCCACGCAGTCGTCGGGAATGTGCATGTCCAACGCGCGCGCCACGCCGTCGTTCACGGGCACATCATCGTCGCAGAGGACGCGCAGCACGAACACCGCGGCCGCGCGCGCCACCGCTGGCGGCGCGTTCACGTTGCCGCGCACCGCGCCGCTCGTGCCGGTGAGATCCAGATGCAGCGTGGCATTGGCGATCCGCGCCTTCACGACCACCGGAATGGCCGCATCCACCACCCCGTCACCTTCGAGCGCATCGGCGGCCTCGCCCTCGGCACCTTCGAGCATCGCGAGGCGCGCCCGTACTCGGCGCTCGGTGTAGTCGAGCAGCGCATCCACGGCCGCGGCGAGCGTCTCGGCACCCATGCGGCGATAGAGTTGCTGCCAGCCGCGCGCGCCCGACGCACACGCCGCCCGCTGCGCGCGCAGGTCGCCTTCCCGCTCGCCCGGCGTGCGCACGTTCGCAAGCACCAGGCGCATCACATCGTCGTTCGGCCCCGCTACCGTTTCGAGCCGCACGGGCGGAACGATGAGCCCCTCCTGAAAGAGCTCCGTTGCCCCGAAGGGCATCGAGCCCGGGCTCATGCCGCCGACGTCGGCGTGATGCGCACGGACGGCCGCGTAGCCGATGATCTGCGCCGGCTCGTCGGGGTGCGCGATGACCTCGACCATCGTGAGGTCGGGCAAGTGCGAGCCACCCGCCGACGGGTCGTTGAGCAGAAACACATCGCCCGGACGCACGCCCACCGCGCGCACCGCCGCCACGCTCTCGGGCATCGCACCGAGGTGCACGGGAATGTGCGCGGCCTGCGCGACCATGCGGCCGGCCGCATCGAAGAGCGCGCAACTCGCATCGCGCCGCTCCCGGATGTTCGGCGAGATACTGCTGCGCTCGAGCAGGCCGCCCATCTCCTCGGCCAGCATCGCAACGCCCTGCGAAAAAACGGTGAGTTCGAGCGCGTCGAACACGGCAGGGGCACGGCCGCTCACGCGTGCGACTCCACGGTGGGCGTCGCCGCCGGCGGCACCGGATAGCCGGCCTGCAGCAGCGTGAACTGACAACGCACCATCCATGCCTCCTGCAGATCGCTCATCTTGGCACCCTTGCCACGATTGGGCGCCATCGAGAGCAGCCCCTGCGCCGACGGGTGGGGCAACGAGCGCCGGACGAGCTCCGGCATCGGATGCTTCTTGAAGAACACATCCATCGTCCGCGTCGCGACACGACCGAGTGTCACGACCCCCTTGAGGCCATTCGCCTTGAGCTGCGTGAGATCGCGCAGCAGGCGCGAGAAATTCGCCGCACTCTCGAGCTCCGCGCGTACCGGTGCGCGAAAGCTCGCCCCATCATCGGTGGGGCACCGATCGTAGGCATTCGTCAGCGCGACGCCGTGCACCGCCGGAAAAAATCCCTCGGCGGTCAGCCGGGCACCGTCCCACTCGACCGACGCGACGCCGGGCGGTAAGGTCGCGGCGCCAAGTCGCTCAAAGACGGTGTACAGATGCCGGCCGGCCGCGTCGCCGAAAAACGGAAACCCACTCTTGTCGGCGCCGCGTGGTCCTGGCGCTTCGCCGAGGACGAGCACGTACGTCGGGCCGTCGATGGGCATGAGCATCGGCACGGGCGTGCCGAGAATGCGCCCCACCGGTGCGCTGCTTCCCATCTTGGCCAGCAAGTCCCGAGGACTCATGCGAGCTCCATCATCCAACCACCGATTGGCAGGGCGCGCGCGGCCCAGCCGGGCGCGACGCGCATGGTGGCATCGGGAAGGCGCACCACCGCGTTGCCGACGATCGTGCGCGCCATGGCGCGACCGTCGTCCACGTCCAGGGGAAGCTCGCCGGTGCGCTCCGGGCGCGCCAGTTTCACGGGCCACGGATCGCTGCTGAGCGTGGTGCGCGCGCTGATGAACTCCACGGGACGGTCGAGGGTGAATCCGGCGCGGGCCTCGTGGCGCGCGACGAAGCGCGCCCCGACATCCGCGACCGCGTCGCCCGGTTTTACCGGGACATCGAGTTCGTATCCCTGTCCCACATACCGCGCGCGCAACCACCACCGCGGCGAGAAATGGGGTTCCCCACGCGCGAGCGCAGAGGCGGCATCCTGAAGCATGGCGGCGAGCGCCTCATCGGTGAGTGCCTCTGCCGTGGTGACACAGCTCTGCAGCGTCTCGCGCCGCTCGGGTGCCAGGGCGAGCCCCAACGCGCTGAGAACGCCGGCGTGCGGCGGCACGACCACGCCGCGCATGCCGAGCCGTTCGGCCAATCCGCAGGCGTGCAGCGGCCCACCGCCGCCGAAGGCAATGAGCGGGATACCGCGCGGATCGATGCCGCGCTCCACGCTCACTCGACGGAGCGCTCGCGCCATGGTGGCGTCGGCGGTCGCGATGATCGCTTCGGCGGCGCGCTCCACCGTGACGCCGAGCGGTTCGGCGATGCGCGACACGGCCTTGCGTGCGAGCTCGCGGCTGATGGTGACGCCGCCGCTCCACTCGCCAGCCGCGATCGTTCCGAGCACGACATGCGCATCGGTCACGGTGGCCTGCTCGCCGCCCCGACCGTACGCCGCGGGTCCGGGCGCGGCGCCGGCGCTCTCCGGGCCGGCGCGCAAGGCGCCACCGTCGTCGAGCCAGGCGAGGCTGCCCCCGCCGGCGGCGACCGCTTCGACCAGCACGCGCGGCAGCGCGATGGGAATGCCGCCCACGCCGCCACCGCGCTCCACGAGCGGTTCGCCGTCGTCGATCAGCCCGACGTCGGCGCTGGTGCCGCCAATGTCGATCGTCAGCGCCCGCGGAATCCCCAGGGCGCGCGCGATGGCGGCCGCGCCGGTCACGCCGCCCGCGGGTCCCGAGAGTGCGAGCGCTGCCGCGTGCGTGGCGGCGTCGGAACCTGACAGCGTGCCGCCGGCCGAGGTCATGACTCGCGGCGCGGGGTGGCCCGCTTCCTCGAGTCGCGACGAGAGTCCGGCCAGATAGCGGCGCACACTCGGTCGCGCGTACGCCTCGGCCACGGTGGTGGCCATGCGCTCATACTCACGAATCTCGGGGAGCACCTCGTGCGACGTGATCACGTCGGTGGACAACCCCCGTTCGGCCACGGCGGTGCGCAAGGCCGTCGCCAGCTGCTGCTCGTGATCTGGAGCGCCATACGCATGCAACAGCGTAATCGCCACCGTATCCGGCTCGAGCGCGAGCACCGTGTCCACGACCGCGCGCGCCGCGTCATCGGTCAGCGCGGTGAGCACGCCCTCGGGAGCGATGCGCTCCGGCACCGCCACGACTCGCTCGGACGGGACCAGCGGCGCGGGGTGCTGCAGGGTGAGGTCATACAGACCGGCACGCTCCTGGCGTCGCAACTCGAGCACGTCGGTGAAGCCCTGCGTGGCACAGGCCACGACACGGGCGCCGCGCCGCTCGAGCAAGAGGTTGGTCACCACGGTCGTCCCGTGCGCGATGTGCGCGACCGCGAGCGGCGCGATACCCGACACGTCGAGCGCGTGGATGACGCCCTGCGCGCGGTCGGCGGGCACGCTCAACACCTTGGACGTGGTGATGGTGCCGTCGTCGTGGAGCGCGGCGAGATCGGTGAAGGTGCCGCCGACATCGATGCCAATCGCGACGCGCCCCGGCGCGCGCGGACTCATCGCGTCGATCCGGTGCGCGCCGATGACGCGGCGTAGCCCAGTGCAACCGTGACCGGTGCCATGAACATCCACACCACGTCGTTGTGCTGATGGAAGAGCATCGGAAGGTGCTGCGCGAGCAGGCCGACGAATGCGATGACGGCCGAAAGCACGGCCAGCCAGGTCGCCGCGCGTCCGGCGCGCGAGTCACGCCCGCGGGCCCACCAGAGCAGCCCCGTGAGCAGCAGGAGCGGCTGCACCTGAAAGAGCGAGAGGTTGCTCCCCATGTACGGTTCGTGCTTGGTGACCGTCGCGGCGAGCAGCAGTGCCGTGCCCAGCACACCGCCCACGACATACCAGAGCGTGCCGAACGCGGTCACGGCTCCCCGCGCGCCCACGCGCCGCTCGAGGAAGAACACGCCGAACGCCAAGACCAGCCCGGCGAGAAGCGCCCGCCACCGCCACGCGGGTGGCTCACTCAGCATAGGCGCGCGCGAGTTCGCGGGATACAGCACACTGTCCTGCGCGATCAGTTTCGTGCCATCAGGCAGCGTGACCCCGGCAAAGTCGTTGGCGAGCCGCTCGGGAAGAAACGCCGACTGCCACTTGCTCAGGTGCTGGTCGGCGTGCTGCCCGAGGGCAATCTCGATCCCGGCATAGATCGGCAGATTGTCGCCGGTGATGCGCGCCGTTTCGCCTCGCCACGTGTAGCGCGTCTCGGCCGAGTCGAGCAGGGGCTTGAGCGCGCCACCCAATGCCCAGTCGATCGCGTCGCGGACGCGCGTCGAGCAGTTGTCGTTGTAGTAGTCGTAGCGATAGTACTTGTTGTCTTCCTGCACGTTCCAGAGCAGAAAGTCCTGCAGCGCGCCCTTCTGCACCGGCGTCAGCGACAGCAGCTGCCTGCGGATGGACCGGTTCTGCCCCTGATACACCGCGTTGAACTCGAACGTGCGGTAGCCTTCCATCCAGTACCGGGTGTCACCGGTGAGGAAGCGGCCGAGGAAGTTCGGCTGATTGAAGTCGAACATCCCCCAGTTGAAGGCCACATCGTTGCCCGTCGTGGCGTCGGCCATGCTGAGCGCGATATGTCCAAAGCGCTCGAAGACTTCGTCGCCGGGGCCATAGGTGTAGATCGCGAACGACAGTGCCTTGCCACGTTCGGCGCGCGCACTATCGAGCGCCGGCGACTCCCCAGGTGCCGGCGGCCGTGGCGTGCGGGGGACGTTGTCGGGAACCTCGGAGGGCGCAGCCTGTGCCGCGGCCACGGTCGCCAGCAGCGCGAGCGGCGCCACCGCGCGCACCGCCACCGCGCGCACCGCCCACGCTCCAATCGCACGCCAGCGTCCCATCAGAAGCGGATCTCTTTCCCGTCGTCCGCCGCCTTGTAGATGGCTTCCACCACCTTCTGCAGTTGCACCTGCTCGCTTGGCGATTCGTACGTGACCGTGCCGTTGATCATCGCCAGGAAGTGCGCCAGCTCCGCACGATAGCTCTGCTGGAACGCGCTTTCGCGCGACGCGGCGCCTGTGGGCGAAACGTCCACGGCGCGGCCGTTCAGGTCCTTGATCACGCGCAACGGCGACAGGCGCGCCGAGCCGCGGGTCGCGTGCACCTCGAACCACCAGCGGTCTTCGTCATTCACATAACTCGACGACACATCGATGTTCACGATGAGGCCGTTGGCGCACTCGAGGAAGATCTGCATCGCATCTTCCACCGCCGAGGCTCCACGCCCGCGGCGCATGCTGGAGACCACGCGGACGGGCTCGGGCTCGCCCGTGAGCCACATGGCGAGGTCCATCAGCGGGAAGCCGTGCTCGAGGAACACTCCGCCGCCCGACTCGGCGCGACGGAGACGCCAACCGTCGGCATTCTTCTTCACGTGCAGCGAACCCGCCCGAATGCTGGTCACCTGCCCCAGTTCGCCGTTGCGGATGAACTGTCCGAGCGCCTGCACATCGGTGCGGAAGCGATGATTGTGCCCCACGGCGAGAACGCGGTCGCTCTTCTCAGCCGCGGCGAGGCAGCGCTCGATTCCGCGGGCCGACAGCGACAGCGGCCGCTCACAGAGCACGTGCAGCTTTTTGCGCAGGGCGCTCAACACATGCGGCTCGTGCAGGTGGTTCGGCGTTGCGATGACCACCGCGTCGAGTTCGTCGCTGTCGAGCAGCTCCTCGAAATCGGTGAAGATGTCGGGCACACCAAAGCGATCGGCCAACGCGCGGGCTTTCGCCGCATCGTTGTCGCAGAGCGCCACGAGCTTGGCCCCTCGCATCTTCGCGAGGACGGGGATGTGCGTCAGCTGGGCGATGGCACCCGTACCGACGACGGCAATGCGCACGTCGTCCTTCATTCACGCCTCCGGGGGAAAACAGGTCAGTCGGCGAAGCCGACGACGGTCCCCGGATAGTAATGGCGCAGGATCGCCCGGGCATCAGCGCCGGCCCGCGCCCGGCCGATCGCCCCCCACTGACACATCCCCACTCCGTGACCGTTGCCGACGCCGCGCAGCGTGAGCCCCGTCAGGGCACCGCGGCTGCGCGTTTCGCGCTCCACGGAAAAATACGTGCTGGGCAGCATGGCGCCACGCGCATCGCGCAGGACATAGCGAATGTCCCGCGCGCTCACGGCGATCTCGCCGCGATCGGTCGCGATGACCAGCGCCGCAGCTCGACCACTGGGCGTGCGCTCGGGAACCCGGACACCCGTGACGGTCACCGGTCGCGGATCGCGCGACCCGTTGGCCTGCAGGGCGCGGCGAGCCGCCTCAGTCAGGAGTCCGGCGTCGAACTCCGCTGTCCAGCCGTTGCGCGGCGAGAGGTCGCAGTACGGCTTGCCGGTACGCGGATCGGTGTCGTCTTCGGGATGGAGATAGGGCTCCTCCTTGGCGTCACGCCACGCCTCCTTGGGCCCGGCGGTCCTGCCACCGCAGCTCGAGAAGTACGGCGCATCCACGAGCAGCCCGCCAAAGCGCAGCACCATCCCCTCGGTCGCCTGCACGGCGCCGTCCACCACCGGATGCTCGGCATCGACGCCGCCGTAGACCTGGCTCGTGACCGTGGCGGTCACGTGCCAGCCAGCGGCCGGCGGCGCAGCATCGCCGGCCGGCACCCGAATGTAGGTGAAACTGCGCGCGGCGATCGCCTGCGCCTCGAGCGCGGCGGCGTCGAGCGGGTTGCGCGTGCCCAGCTCCAGTGGCACCACCCCCCGAAGGTACGCCTCGACGGGCAGCCGATTGACCACGAGGATGCCACTGTCGGTGGCGGTGAACACCAGTTCACCGCGATAGCGTTTGCCGTTGTAGCGGAGCACGCTTTCCCCGTCGGACGGCCGGGCCACGAAGGGGCCTGGCCGCCACGGCGTGGCGTCGTCACCATCGCCAGCAATGCGGAGCGACGCGCCCCGCTGCTCCACGCGCCAGCGTTCGCCACCGGCGCCTCGCACAAAGCCGGAGCGGCCGCCATCCTCGTCGATCCTCCATCGGCCGCTGGCGGTGACGGCGGCCAGGCTGGTCTTGCCGTCCAGCGCCACCAGCACGGTGCGGTCGCGGACCAGCCGGCCGCTCGCTTCCCCCCGCACCACCGGTTTGGCCGGCGGCGCCGCCGGTGGTGCCGCCGGTGGTGCCGACGGTGATGCCGCCGGAATCGGCGTGAGCGTTGGCGCGCAGGCCCACGACGCTCCCGCCAGCGCGACGAGCGCCCCGAACAGCCCGGGTGCCACGTGGCGTTGCCACGCAGGAACCGATGCGGCGGGGCGACTCATCGCGACTCCATGCTTAGTCGCGCTCGGCCACAGCGGCGCCCATCGCGTCGTCGAGGCGCGTGAGCGTTTCGGCGATCTCGCTTGGACCGTGCGCAGCCGACATGAACGCCGCTTCGAACGCACTCGGCGCGAGGTTCACGCCGCGGCGACGCGCGGCATGAAAGAACCGCTTGAAGAGCGCCACATCACTCCGTTTGGCGTCGTCGTATGTACGGACCGGGCCGGCCTGGAAGAAGAAGCCCCACATGCTGCCGGCGTGACTCGCGGTGAGCGGCACCCCGTGACGCGCCGCAATGTCGCGCAGCCCCTGCACCAGGTTCGCGGTCTGCGCGGTGATGCCGTCGTGCACGTCGCGTGTCAGGGCGCGCAGCGTGGCGAGGCCGCCGGCCATGGCGAGCGGGTTCCCCGACAACGTGCCGGCCTGATACACGGGCCCGGTGGGCGCGACATGCTCCATGTACTCGCGCTTGCCGCCGTATGCCGCCACCGGCAATCCCCCTCCGATCACCTTGCCGAGTGCGGTAAGGTCGGGGGTGACGTCGAAGCGCTCGCGAGCGCCGCCGAAGGCAATGCGGAAGCCGGTCATAACCTCGTCAAAGACGAGCAAGGCGCCCGTTTCGTCAGCGATCTTCCGGAGACCGGGAATGAACTCGGGGGTGGGCTCGATGAAGCCGCTGTTCCCCACGATCGGCTCGAGCATGATGGCCGCCAGCGGCACCTCGCGGGCGATCTTCGCCACCGCCTCCAAGTCGTTGTACGGGCAGGTGATGGTGAGGCTGGCCAGCGCCGACGGCACGCCGGGCGAATCGGGGAGGCCCAGCGTCGCCACGCCGCTGCCGGCCTTCACCAGGAAGGCGTCGGCGTGCCCGTGATAGCACCCTTCGAACTTGAGAATGTGCTCGCGCTTCGTGATGGCGCGCGCCAGGCGCGCAATGCTCATCGCCGCCTCGGTGCCGCTGCTCGTGAAGCGTACCATCTCGAGGTGCGGCATGCGCTCGGCGATCAGGTCGGCGAGCTCCACTTCGCGCTCGGTGGGCATGCCGAAGCTCGTGCCGAGCTGCATCACGCGCCCCACCTCGTCGAGGACCACGTCCGGCGCATGGCCGAGCACGAGTGGCCCCCACGACAGCACGTAGTCGATGTACTCGTTGCCGTCCACATCCCACACGCGGGCGCCCTTGCCGCGGGCGGCGACGATCGGATCGCCGCCGACCCCGCGGAACGCGCGCACTGGCGAATTCACGCCGCCGGGGAAGCGCGCGCGCGACCGCTGCATGATCTCGCTCGAACGCGACGTGTTGATTTGCATGGGAATGTTGGCACTCATCGACCGTAGCTCCCTACCGAAGAAAGATCCGTCACGAGCGGGAGCGAACGCCCCGCCCGGGGTTGCGGCGCGCCGGCCGGCAGGTCGGCGACCTGCCGCAGCGTGGCCGTGAAGTCGTAGTCGTCCACCACATCATCGATGGAGACATCGAGGAATGCACCGGGCACGATGCGGGCGCTCGAGAGCGCCTCCGGCACGTGCACGTGCACGAGGCCATCGATGTCATCAGCCTGCCATGAAGCGCGCGCCGTCCACAGCCCCGGCTCGTCACCGGCACGCTCCACCAGCACGCGCGCCTCGCGGCCCAGGAAGCGCTCGTATCGCTCGGCCGTGATCCGTCGCTGCAGCTCCTCGATGTGCGCCTTTCGCTCCTGCTTGATGCTGTCAGCCACATCATCGTCCATCGCGTACGCGCGTGTGCCTTCCTGCGGGGAATACGTGAACACGCCGACGCGGTCGAACTGCAGCTCCTCGAGGAAGTCGCACAGCTGCACGAAGTCGCTCTCGGTTTCCCCGGGGAAGCCCACGATCACGCTGGTGCGCACCGCCAGATCGGGCACGATATCGCGATAGAGCGCGAGGCGCTCGCGAATGGTCTTCTGGCGCTCGGGGCGGCGCATGCGCGCCAACACCGCGTCGGCGCCGTGCTGCATGGGCGTATCGAGATAGCGCACGATGCGCGGATTCGCCGCGATGACCTCGAGCAGCCGCGGCGTGATGCCGGTGCTGTAGAGGTACATGTTGCGGATCCAGGGAATGGTGGTTTCGCGCACCAGCGCCTCGAGCAACTCGGGCAGCCCGTTGCCGTCACGCCGGTCGCGCCCGTAGTGCGCGAGATCCTGCGCCACGAGATTCACCTCGCGTGCCCCCTGCACTTCCAGCAGCTGCGCCTCGCGGACGAGGTCGTCCACCGAGAAGCTGCGGTGCTTGCCGCGCATGAGCGGAATGGCGCAGAAGGCGCAGCCGTGATCGCACCCTTCGGAGATCTTGAGGTAGCGCACGTGCGCCAGATCGCCACTGAACAGGCGCACGCCCGGATGCTCCACGAGCGAGCCACCCAACAGGCCCCGCTCGACCAGTTCCGGCACCAGTCGATCGGTCTCGCTGTTGCCGAGGAAGACATCCACCTCGGGGAGCGCCTCGACCAGCTCGTCCTTGTGGCGTTCCACCATGCAGCCGATGGCGAACACCGCCTGCACCTTGCCTTCGTCCTTGAGGCGCGCGGCATCCACGATGGCTTCGATCGACTCGGCCTTCGCCGCATCGATGAAGCCACAGGTGTTCACCAGCACCACGTCGGCGTCGCGCAGGTCCTGCACCGGCTCGGCGCCATGCGCGACGAGATCGGCCAGGTAGCGCTCGGAGTCGACGGTGTTCTTGTCACATCCCAGCGTGACCAGGCCGAACTTGAGACTCATACGTGGTTACCGGTAATTCCCGAACTGCAGCTCCACCCCGAAGTCACCCTTCCGCAGCAGCGCGATGGCATCCTGCAGGGCGTCCTTGTCGGGGCTCTGCACGCGCACCTGCTCCCCCTGGATGTTCGCCGTGACCTTCTTGAGCTTCGCGTCGCGAATGGCGGCGCTCACCTTCTTCGCGGTCTCACTGTCGAGCGCCATCTTGAGCTTGACCTCCGAGCGGAGGATCTCGTGGCTGCCGGGCTTCGGATCGGTGAACTCCAGGTTCTTCACCGAGATGCCGCGCTTGATGAGCTTGCCGCGGAGCACGTCGATCAGCGCCGTGTGGCGCATTTCGCCTTCGGCTTCGAGCTTGATCAGGTTCTCGGCGCGCGAGAACTCGATGAGCACATGCGAGCCCTTGAAGTCGAAGCGCTGCGCGACCTCCTTGGAGGCCTGATTCACGGCGTTGTCGACCTCCTGGAGGTCGCAGCCGGTGGTGACGTCGAATGAGTAGGTGCTGGCCATGCCCGAAAACTACACAGCCAGCCCCGCTGGGTCAGCCCAGAAAGCTTTCGAGCGCCTTGGAGCGGGACACGTGGCGCAGCCGCGAGAGCGCCTTCTCCTTGATCTGCCGCACGCGCTCACGGGTGATGCCGAGCAGCGAGCCGATTTCCTCGAGCGTCATCGGCTCGGCGCCGTCAATCCCGAAGTAGAGGCGCAGGATCTTCGACTCGCGCTCCTTGAGGCTCCCCAGCGACTCCTCGATCGCCTCGGTCAGCGCCTTCTCGAAGGTCTGCTCATCGGGCGTCGCGTGGTTCGTGTCGGGGAGATAGTCCAGCAGGCGGTTGTCCTCGCCCGGCGTCAGCGGCGCATCCAGCGAGAGGTGCACCTGCGAGATGGACATCGTCTTGGCGACTTCTTCTTCGGTGATGTCCATGCCGTCGGCGATCTCGGCGTGCGTCGCCTCGCGGCCGAGTTCCTGCAGCAGCGCGTTCGCACGCTTGCCGATGCGGTGCAGCGTTCCCGCGCGATTGAGCGGCACGCGCACGATGCGCGACTGTTCCGCGAGCGCCTGCAGAATGGCCTGTCGGATCCACCACACCGCGTAGGAGATGAACTTGATCCCCTTGGTCTCGTCGAACTTGTGGGCGGCGCGGATGAGGCCGAGGTTGCCCTCGTTGATCAGGTCGGAGAGCGACACGCCCTGATTCTGATACTTCTTGGCCACGCTCACCACGAACCGCAGATTCGAGCGCACCAGCTTGTCGAGCGCTTCCTGGTCTCCCGCGCGAATGCGTCGGGCGAGTTCGGCTTCCTCTTCCCGCGAGATCAGCGGATAGGCGCTGATGTCGCGCAGATACTGATCGAGTGAGCCTTCCTCGAACCCTGCTTTCTTTTTGGGAGGCGTGACAGCCATTGGCGGTGTGGCGTGTGCTGAGGGACTGCGTGCGACCGCGTGAGGAGGGGAAACGCGGACAGCGACAACAACAGGGAACGGCGCAGCAGCGGACTGGAAACTGTCGTGCCGAGCTCCGTCCGGGAAGACACGCCCGCGGCGCGGCGACATGAAGGGTGATCTAGTCCACCCTCATTCGTCAACGCACCCCCGCCCTCCGAACGTTGCGCCGAGGTGCGTGCGCTACTCGACGGCGCGTCCGATGCGCGCCCAGCGCACCTGTCCCCATCGGGGAATCACCGACGTGGAGTCAGGGGTGATACTGAAATAGAGCCGCCACGGCGCACCGATGAGCCGCGGCTCCGGTACGAATCCCCAGTACCGGGAATCGAGGGAATTGTCCCGATGATCGCCGAGCACGAAGAAGTGTCGCGCCGGAACCACAACCGGCCCCCAACTCTCGCGCGCGGTATCCCGAGGACCGGCGGTCCGAAATACCCACGGCTCCTGCACCGGCACGCCGTTGCGCTCGAGCTGACCGTCTCGCATGCGAAGCGTGTCTCCGGGCACACCGACCAGTCGCTTCACGAAGTGTTTGTCGGGATCGACCGGCCACGTGAACACGATCACATCGCCATGCTGCGGCGCGCGCCACCCCGGCAGCCGCACCGACGTGGTCGGAACGCGAGCGCCATAGCGCAGCTTGTTGACGAGCAGAAAATCGCCCGCCAGCAACGTGCGCTCCATGCTCGCCGATGGAATCCGATACGCCTCGACGACGAACGTGCGCAAGATGAGGTACAGGACGAGCGCCGCCGCGATGAGGCGCAGCCAGTCGCGGCGCGAGCTGCGGCGCCACACCCCCCGTCGAGCGCCACGCCGGCGACCGCCGCTTTCGCGACGGCCGCCCAATCCGCGCGAACGATTGGCCGCGCGCAGCGCCTCCTCACGCCGATCCGGTCCGACCGGCGACATGGAGATTTCTCAGTAGTTGTCGATCTGGGCGCGCTGCAACGCACCCGAATAATCGACGTAACCGACCTTCGTCTCCGAGTAGAACTCGTAGACCTCCCACCCACCCTCACGGTGACCGTTGCCGGTCTCCTTCACACCACCGAACGGCAGATGCGCCTCGGCGCCGATGGTCGGCGCGTTCACATACGTGATGCCGTTGTCGAGTTCCTGCAACGCCCGGAACGCCACATTCACGTTCCGCGTGTAGATGCTGCTGGAGAGGCCGTAGCGGACGCCGTTGTTCACCGCGAATGCTTCGTCCACCGTGTCGACACGAATGACCGAGAGCACGGGCCCGAAGATCTCTTCCTGATCGAGTCGTGACCCAGCCGTGACGCCGGTGAAGATCGTGGGTTGGAAGAAGAAGCCGCGATCGAGTGCGTCGCCCGTCGCGCGCGCACCGCCGCAGACGAGCGTAGCGCCCTGCTGTTTCCCGATCTCGATATAGCGTTCGACCTTTTCACGCGCCGCCTCGTGGACGAGCGGGCCCACGTCGGTCCCGGCCTTGCGGCCGTCGCCCAGGACGAGTGCCCGCGCGCGCGCCTCGAGACGCGCGACGAAGGCGTCATGAATGCCCGCCTGCAGAATGAGCCGGCTCGTGGCGGTGCACCGCTGGCCGGTCGTGCCGAAGGCGCCCCAGAGCACGCCGTCGATCGCGAGGTCGAGATCGGCGTCGTCGAGCACGATCTGGGCGTTCTTGCCGCCCATTTCGAGCGAGAGCCGCTTGTGCATGCGGCCGCATGTCTCGCCCACGAAGCGCCCGGTCTCGGTGCTGCCCGTGAAGGAGATAACCGGGACGTCCGGATGCTCCACCAGCGCCTTGCCCACCACCTCGCCGTGGCCATGCACGAGCTGGATCACCTCCGGCGGCAACCCCGCCTCGAGGAGAATCTCAACCAGCACCGTGGCGGTGTGCGGGACATCTTCGGCCGGCTTGAGAATGACAGCGTTGCCGCACAGGAGCGCCGGGAACGCCTTCCAGGTGGGGATCGCCAGCGGGAAGTTGAAGGGCGTGATGAGCCCGCAGATCCCGATCGGGCGACGCATGCTCATCGCCCACTTGTTCGCGAGTTCACTCGGCACGGTGTGCCCGAAGAGTCGACGCCCCTCGGTCGCCGCGTAGTACGCCGTATCGATCCCTTCCTGCACGTCGCCGCGCGTTTCGGCGAGTGGCTTGCCCATCTCACGCGTCATGATGTCGGCGAGCTCTTCCTTGCGCATCGCCAGCAGATCGCCCACCCGGCGCAGGACGTCGCCGCGTGCCGGCGCCGGCGTGCGCTTCCAGAGCGCGAATCCGCGCTTGGCGCTGGCCACCGCCGCGTCGATGTCTGCTGCCCCGGACGCGGGGAACTGGCCGATCAGGTCATGCTGGTCGGCGGGATTGCGATTGTCGAAATACTGCCCAGTGGACGGCGCGACCCAATGGCCGCCGATGTAGTTCTTGAACGTGGTCATTCCGGGAATTTAGGCGACGGCGCCGCCGTCGGGGTGCCCGACGGCGAGGGGGCGGTCACGCCCCCTTCGGTCGAGCCGGCCGGGCAGCTCCACCCCGCCCCACGTTCGGCGGTCGGCACGGCATATCCCACCCGCGGGAGCACTTCGCGCGCCCCCAGCGCCACCCCCCACACCGTGACGAGGAGCGACGCCACATGCGCCAGTCCGAGGCGGTGCCGCCACGTCCCGATCGCGCTCCAGAGGCCGAGCAGCGCCACACCGCCCGTCGCGGCGGTGAACCCCATGAGCGGCGCCCCACACTTCGCAGGCCAGGGCCAGAACATGAGCCCCGCTGCCGCAGCCACGGCAATGAGCACCTTGAGCCAGCTGACCCACGGCTTGCCCGCCACGGCGCTCGGCGAGGCGATCGGCATGGACGCCGCGGCGGCCTTCCCGGCCGGCAGCGCCTTCGGCAACCCCTTCGGCGCGGCGGCGCCCTTGGCCGGCACCGGCGCCGACGTGGCCATCAGCTGCTCATCGGAAATGCTCGCGAGCTGCTTGTCGATCTTGGCGAGTTCGGCTTCCCAGTTGCGGTCGGACATGGTCGGTCAGTGGAGGACGCCCGGATCGCTCGCCGGCGTCAGGCCGGCGTGCTTTCCCGTGTCAAAGCATAACGTTCGATCTTCTTGTAGAGATTCGAGCGCGGCATGTCCAGCGCCCGGGCCGTCTCCGAGACGTTCCAGTCGAAGGCCCGCAGCTTGGCCAGCAGAAACGCCCGTTCCGCGGCCTGCTTGAACTCCTCGAAGGTGCCAATCTCGAGCAGACTCCCCAGGCCGGCCGGCTCCGCCGCCCGACGGCCCACGAGACGCTCGACATCGCCGGCCTGAATCGTGGCGGCATTCGCCAGGATGACGAGCCGCTCCACCGTGTTTCGCAACTCGCGCACGTTGCCGGGCCACTCGAGTTCACTCAGCCGCTTGAGCGCCTCTTCGGAGATGCCGCGGGCCGGCAAGCCGTCGCGCGCCGCGAACTGCTGCAGGAAATGCACGACGAGGAGCGCGATATCCTCGCGGCGCTCGCGCAGGGGCGGCACGGTGATGGGCACGACATTGAGCCGATAGTACAAATCCTCACGGAAGCGCCCTTCCTTGATCTCCGCCTCGAGCTCCTTGTTGGTCGCCGCCAGCACGCGCACATCCACCTGCACCGGCTTGCTGCCCCCAATGCGCGTCACCACGCCGTCCTGCAGGACGCGCAGCACCTTGGCCTGGGCATTCGCGGACATGTCGCCGATCTCGTCCAGAAAGAGCGTGCCGCCATCGGCCTGCTCGAACTTGCCAGGGCGATCGCTCACCGCACCGGTGAACGAGCCTTTCATGTGCCCGAACAGTTCGCTCTCGATGAGCTCACTGGGAATGGCGGCGCAGTTCACCTCGACGAACGGCTTCTTCGCACGCGGCGAACCGCGATGGATCGCACGCGCGACGAGCTCCTTGCCGGTGCCGTTCTCGCCGGTGATGAGCACCCGCGCCGGCGTCGCGGCCACCTTCTCGATGCGATCGAGCAACGCGCGAATGCCGAAACTGCGCCCCACGATCTCGAATCGGCTCTCGATCGTCTCGCGCAGTCGCGCGTTCTCCTCGCTGAGCTGCCGCGTCGCGAAGGCGTTGCGCAGCAGGACCAGCACGCGATCGGTATCAAGCGGCTTTTCGAGAATGTCGTACGCGCCGAGCTGTGTGGCCTCGACCGCCGTCTGGATGGTCGCGTGCCCGCTGATCATCACCACGGTGGCGTTCGGATCGGCCTGGCGAAGGCGCTTGAGCACCTCGAGCCCGTCGAGCCCCGCCATCTTCACATCGAGGAAGACGAGCTGTGGCCGAAAGGTGTCGTAGATGGTGATCCCCTCGGTGCCGCCGCTCGCGGTCTTGACCTCGAACCCTTCGTATTCGAGAAGTTGACCGAGGGCTTGACGAATACCAGGTTCGTCGTCGATGACGAGAATGCGTCTGCTCATCAGAAGCTCATGGATTGCGCGGTGACGACGTGCCGCGCGTCGCGGGACCCGACGCGGCGCGATACAACGTGAGCGCGCCGCTCACGACGCGCGCATCGCTCACATAACTGGGCAACGGCACCGGCAACGCATCAGGTGCCAGCGAATCCGACTGCGGCACGCGATAGCGCGCACGGCGCCGCAAGGCGGTCGCGAGACTCGGGATCACGCGCGTCGGTACGTCGATGCCCTTGATGCGCAACTCCCGAACCCGATACTGCGCGAGCCCGGGGCGCACCGGTTCCAGCGCGCCGGCCAGGAACAGCGTGTCGTGCCCGTCCAGCGCGGCACCGATGATCGAACCGAAGGCGCCCTCGCCGGCAAAATCCCGCAGCGCCACATCGGCCCGCAGCAACAGCAGATCGCGATTGAGCGAGATCTCCACGGTCCGGGCGCTGGGCGGCAACTGCCGGAGCAACGGGGCGAGCAGGCCAGCGACTTCGGCCGCCGACAGGCTCACGTAGGCCGGACCCGTGGGCTTCCGGAGCGTCAGTACCCGAGCCCCGGCATCCGGCGCCAAGGCCTCGGCATTCACCGTGACCCAGCCGAGCGCCGCATCACGCGCCCGTCGCGCCGCCTCCCGACGAGCGGCCTCCTCCTTCGCGATACGCTCCCCCTCCGGGCTGTCGAGTCGTTCACTCCCGCGCGCCGCCACGTCCGTGACCCGGTCCGCCGCGCCGCGCGCCGCGCGCCCCAGCACCGACGGCAAGCGATCGCCGTACAGCCAGTAGCCGGCGGCGACGCCCACCACGAGGACCGTGGCACAACCAATTCGCGTGAGACAACCCAAGGGAGCATGGATGGAGGTGAGGGGGTGAAGCTACGGACTCGGCCGCGCGGGCAGAAGCGTCCCCCCGTCGTACCCGTGATCCCCAGTCGGGGTTGCGCGTCTCTCCGATATGACCGGTTTTCACCCCACTCGCGCCTCCCGCGGCACGTGCGCTCCGTTGGCCGCGCGGTTCACCGCGTGGGGCCCCGCACGGGGCGCCACGCTCCTTGCGACCGTTGTCGCCACGCTCACCGCCTGTGGCGACCGGGTCACCGTGCCTCGCACGTACGGGCCGCTCGACCTCGGCGAGGCGGATCACTGCGCGATCGTGAATGGTCGCTTCGATGTGCAGGAGCCGTTGGTGCGCTGGGCCGTCGTCGAGCGCGTGCTCCCCTTCGACTCGACCCGTGGGCCGATCGAGGCATTCTCCCTGCTCGGCAATGCGGACCAGTCGCTTCGACTGCTGGCCTGGTCAGACGGGCGGGCGCGTGACACGGTGCGACTGCAGCGCGATCGTGACTATCGCTGCAGTGAGCGCCGCGTGGTGCTCGATCTGCCCACGGCGCTGCCCGCGGATGTCCATGACGCCCCCGTCCTCCCCGGCGAGCGTCAAACACGGGCGTATCGTCTGGCGCTGGCGCTCGGCGCTGAGGGCGCGCTCACGGCCGAGCTCTCCCACGAGACGTTCGTGGGCTTTCCAGTCTGGTGCGGCGACGGCTGTCGCTATCTCCCAGTCCCCTTCTCGCGCCATACCTCCCACGAGTGGACCCGCGTGTACCCGCTGCCCGAGGACGGCAAGCCGTTCCCGCGCCGCAGGGTGACGGCGCGCGAGCAGCGACAGGGTGACCGACTGCTGGAGGAGGAACGCGCCCTCGAAGAGGGTCGCCCGCTTCCCCGCGGGCCGGCGTCGCGCCTGCTGCAGAGCCGCGCGGAGGCGCGCGAACGATCCGTAGAAAACGGGGGGCCGCCGCGCTGAGCGGCGCCCCCCGGAAGTCCCGCCATGGCCTTGGCAGGCTCAGTAATTCGTGAAGAGCAGTTGATTGGGTGAGCCGTTCTTCGCGTTACCCACCACGTTTTTAGTCGACGCGTTCTTCAGCGCGGTCGTGACGCTGGCGGGCGACGCACCAGGATTGAGCGAGAGATACAGTGCCGCCACACCAGCAACGTGCGGCGTTGCCATCGACGTGCCGCTGATGGTGTTCGTGGCGGTCGACGAGCCGATCCACGACGACTTGATCGACGATCCGGGCGCGAAGATATCGAGGCAGCTTCCCCAGTTGGAGTACGAGGCGCGAGCGTCGCTGCTGGTGGTCGCCCCAACGGTGATCGCATTCGCCGCGCGCGCCGGCGAGTAGTTGCAGGCGGGTGCCCCGCTGTTGCCGGCGGCAACGGCGAACGTCACGCCAGCGGCGACCGCGTTGTTCACGGCGTTGTCGAGTGCCGTGGACTGGCCACCCCCCAGGCTCATGTTCGCCACCGCCGGCTTGACGGCGTTCGCGGCGACCCAGTTCACGCCGGCGATCACGCCCGACGTGGTTCCCGAGCCACTGCAGTCGAGCACGCGCACGCCATGCAGGCGCACACTCTTGGCGACGCCGTACGTCGACCCGCCGATGGTGCCGGCGACGTGCGTGCCGTGCCCGTTGCAGTCGTTGGTGATGACGCTGCTCACCGCGTCGAAGTCCATGGAGGCACGTCCGCCGAACTCGGAGTGCGTCGGCAGGAGGCCGGTGTCCACGATGTACGCGTGCACCCCTGCCCCGGTGGCACCGTAGCTGAAGCTGCCGCTGAGTGGCAGCGCGCGCTGATCGATCCGATCGAGCCCCCACGTGGCTCCGCTCTGCGTGGTGGACGCCGTCATCAGCTGATCGGCCTCCACGAATGCAACGTTGGGATTGCGCGCCATGGCCTCCGCGGCCTGCGCGTTGCCGAGCGCGATGGAGAATCCCTTGATCGCCGCGCCGTAGACAAACCCGACACGGCCGCCGTGCTGCGCGGCGAGACCACGCGCGAGTCCGGGAACATCACGTACGTCGTCGTTGAACACGACGATGTACTGGCCAGGAACCGTTTGCCCCGCACCATCGGCGGCGGTGGTGGCCGACGGTGCGGCCGCAAGCGACGCGTCAGTGCCGGGCGCGATGGAATCGGTGGTCGAGCAGGCCGCCAGAGCGACGACGGTTGAAAGGGCCGCGAGTGAGCGCGTGCGCATCGTGGGAGGGGGCAGGAGGGGTTCGTGAACCGCGAGCTGCTCAGGAACGGCACCACGATCTGATGGACTGGCCACTCGCGCAAGCGTTTCACGCCGGACTTGTCACACATGAAGCAGTATTCACCTCCTCACTACCATCGCCATGCACCGGACGATAGCGCAACGCTTCCGCGATGTGCGCGACACTCACGCTTTCCGCATCGGCGAGATCGGCGATGGTGCGCGCGACGCGCAGGACACGATGATAGGCGCGTGCGGAGAGCATGAGGCGATCGGCCGCGCGCACGAGCAGTGCGCGTGCATCGGGTAGCAGATGCGCCGCGGGCGCGATGAGTCGCACTGGCGCCGAGGCGTTGGTGTAGGAGTGCGTCCCTTGGCCACCGGTGGTGGCGTAGCGCGAGGCCTGTCGGACGCGAGCAGCGAGCACGCGCTGGCGCAGCGACGCTGAGCGTGGGCCACTGGGCTCCTGCGCGAGTGCGTCGGGTGGCACCCGCCGTACCGGTACATGCAGATCGATGCGATCCGCGAGCGGGCCGGAGAGTCGCGCGCGATGTCGTTCGAGCTCCGCCAATGAACAGCGGCAAGGTTTGTCGTCGCATCCGGCGTAGCCGCAGGGGCACGGATTGCTGGCGGCGACGAGCGCGAAGCGCGAGGGGAAGCCGACGGCGCGCGCCGCGCGGGCGACCACCACCTGGCCATCCTCGAGCGGTTGTCGGAGCGCTTCGAGCGTATGGCGCGGAAAGAGGGAGAGCTCATCGAGGAAGAGCACGCCGTGATGGGCGAGGCTCACTTCACCGGGTCGCGGCCAACCGCCGCCGCCGATGAGCCCGGCGGTGGAGATGGAGTGGTGGGGCGCGCGAAAGGGGCGCGCGAGTTGGGCGAGGGAGGCGTGTGCCGGCCCGAGCACGCCGGCGACGGAGTGAATCGCGAGCACTTCGAGCGCTTCGTGCTCTTCGAGGGGTGGCAAGATGCCGGGCAGTCGCCGGGCGAGCATGGTCTTGCCGGCGCCTGGTGGGCCCACCAGCAGGAGATTGTGTCCGCCGGCGGCGGCGATCTCCACCGCGCGGAGCGCGGTTTCCTGCCCGACCACGTCGGCCATGTCGGGGACATGATCGAGCGACGGGGAGCGTCCGGTGGGCTTGCTGTCCGGCCGAGCGGTGCCGTCGCGCAGCGCCGAGACCAGTTCGGCGATGGTGCGAGGCGCCATGGCGCGGGCGTGCGGCACGCGCAGCGCTTCGGCGAGGTTGTCCGGCGGGACGATGAGCAGGGCCTCGCTGGTCGCCGCCACATGCCGCGCCACAGCGAGCACCCCGCGCACCGCCCGGAGTTGTCCATCGAGCCCGAGCTCTCCGATCGCACAGAGGTTGGTCGTGCTCCCGTCGGGGAGTTGACCACTGGCCGCCAGCAGGGCGAGGGCGATGGGGAGGTCGAAGGCGGTGCCGGTCTTGGGCAGATCGCCGGGCTGCAAGTTCACAGTGACCCGCCGAGGCGGGACCGTGAACCCCGAGTTGGCCAGCGCCGCGTGCACGCGGTCGCGGCTCTCCTTCACTGCCGTCGCGGCGAGCCCGACGAGCGTCCATTGGGGTAGCCCATTGGCCACATGCACTTCAACGAGGACATCGACGGCATCGATGCCCAGGACGGCGGCGGAAGCAACGGCGGCAAGCATGGAGCCATGCTAGGGCCGCCGTTGTTCCCGTGTGTCACCGAATCGACGCGCGTTGGATCATTTCAACGCGTTCCGGCGCGCGTCGACGACGGGGCTAGTTCATGGCCGCCTTGCCCGGCGTGCCGAGGGTGTGCTTGGCGATCCATTCGTACTCGCGCTTCATGCGATCGAGCTGGTGGTAGTACTCCGTGAAGCCGTGCCCTTCGCGCGGATAGAAGACCAGCTCCACCGTCTTGCCGCGGTCCTTGAGCGCGCGGTAGAACTCCATCGGCTGACCGATCGGCACCCGCTCGTCGCTCCCGCCGTGCAGGATGAGGAGCGGCGTGGTGACCTTGTCGCTGTAGGAAATGCCCGAGCGCTCGAGGTACTTCCTGATCGTCGGATTCACGATCGAGCCGTCGTACTGCGGGTCGCCGAAGAACGTGTTGATGTATCCCGGAATGTCCGTCGTGCCGGCCATGGACAGGAGGCTCGGCAGGCCGGCACCCATCATCGCCGCCTTGAAACGCCCCGTCTGCGAGACAACCCAGCTCGTCATGTAGCCGCCGTAGCTCCACCCTTCGAAGGCCATGCGCGTCGAGTCGACCAGGCCGCGCTTGATGAGCGCGTCGACGCCCGTCATGATGTCCTTGTAGTCGCCGCCGCCCCAGTCGCCGGTGTTGGCGTGCATCCACCACTCGCCATAGCCGGTCGACCCGCGCGGGTTCGGATAGAACACCGCCCAGCCGCGCGCCGCCCACGTCTGCCCCGGGTCGGTGCCCAGCTTGAAGGCGGCCGTGTGCGCGCCCGTCGGGCCGCCATGCGCGCTCACGATGAGCGGCACCTTCGCGCCGTCCTTGTACCCCACCGGCAGGAGCAGAACGCCTTCCGCCTCCTTGCCGTCGAAGCTCTTCCAGCTCACCACCTGCGAGGCGCCGATGGCCCGATCGCTGAGCCACGCGTTGGTGGTGGTGATACGCGTCGGCGACGCGAAGCTCGCGTCGGTCACGTAGACCTCGGTCGGCCAGTCGGGGCTGTTGAGCGCCACGGCGAACTTCGATCCATCCGCGTTGGGCGAAATGCCGCCGACGAGCATCTTCTGCGTCCGCGGCGTGTATTTCCTAGTCGCCACGTCGTAGCTGAAGAGCGACTGGTAGACGCGATCACTGGCCGTGAACCAGAGCTCCTTGCCGTTCGGCGACCAGCGGACGGCGCCGGCGCTCACATCGAACGTCGGCTGCTTGTGGCTCGTCGTGGCCTTGGTCGCCAGATCCATCGTGACGATGAACGCGTTGCGCAGCGTGCGCGCCATGATGCCGTCCTTGTGCGGCGCGAACTCGTGCGGCACGCTCGTCCAGGCGAGCGTCTTGCCATCGGGCGAGAACGCGGGCGCCGTCTCCACATCGTGATTCGTGGTGAGCGGCGTCAGCTGCTTGCTCGCGATATCCACCAGATAGGCATCGTGGCGCTCGTCGCGAATGAGCGTGGTGGGCGCGGCGTAGAAGGCGAGCGTCGTGCCGTCGGGCGACCAGCTCGGGAGCGCGCTCACCGTGAAATTGCCGTTCGTCACCTTGCTCGCGGCACCCGTCGAGGCATCGACGACCCAGATGTGCACGAGGCGGAAGTCACTCTCGAACACCTTCGGATCATCTCGGCGACGCGCCTTGGCTTCCTGCTCGCGCGTCAGCGTGTCGGTCGTGAGAATCGCGAGCTTGCGGCCGTCGGGGCTCCACACGTAGCCGCTCACGCCGTCCTTGATCGTCGTGAGCTGGCGCGCTTCGCCGCCGTCGGCCGGGAGCAACCAGATCTGCGGGCGCGGCGCACTCTCCCCGGTGCCCGTCCCGCGCGCCGCCACGAAGGCGATCGTCTTGCCGTCGGGGCTCCACGTGGGCTGGCTTTCGCCGCGCTCACCGAAGGTGAGCTGACGCGCCGCGCCGCCGGCCGCCGGCACGATGAACACGTGCGAGCGCCGCTCGTGCGTGTCACCCAGCGCGGTATCGCCCTTGGCATTGGGATGTTCCCACGCGCTCACCGTGTAGAGCACGCGGTTGCCGTCGGGCGACATCGCGATGCCGCCGACGGCCTTGAGGCGCATCACATCGGATTCGTCGAGGCCGCGGGCCTGCGCACCGGCGGCAACCGACCAGAGAAGGGGCACCGCAACCGAGACCACGCGGGCGGTGCAGCGAGCAAGGCGGGACATGGCGTGTCCTGAGGGAATGGCGGGAAGCGGCCGCGCCGGCACCAGCGCCGGGTCGACCGGCTGAATATTGCCCCCAAACCCCGGCCCCGACAGGCGACCTCAGCGCCGCGGCGTGCGCGTCAGCACTCGTCCCACCCGCGCGCCGGTCGGCTTCCCCGCCTGCACCGCCACCGTGCCATTCACCACAACCGTTTCGATCCCACGGGGATACTGATGCGGCTCCGTGAACGTGCTCATGTCCTGCACCGTGGCCGCGTCGAACACCACCACGTCGGCATAGGCTCCCACCCGGAGCACGCCACGGTCGGCGAGCCCGAGCCGCTGCGCCGGCATCTGCGTCATCTTGTGCACCGCCACCGGCAGCGTGAGCACATGCTGCACGCGCACGTACTCGCCGAGCACGCGCGGGAACGTGCCATAGGCGCGCGGATGCGGGTGCCCATCACCCGGCCGCGACAGTCGGCCGTCGCTCGCGATCATGGTATACGGCGACGCCATGATGCGCCGCACGTCGCCTTCGTCGAGCACGTGGTAGATCGCATTGCCGCCGCCCTTGAGCATGGCCTCCAGCACCAGCTCCGCGCCGTGCTGCGGCGTGGGCGTGAGTCCGCGGCGTACGGCCCAGTCCTTGAGCGTCTTGCCCTCGAGGCTCTTGTCCCACGCCACACGTGAGAACTGCACACGGGCCAGGTCGCCACCACCACGGTCGTTCAGAATGTTGTCCACGATGCCGGCGAGGATGCTGTCCTTCGTGGCCGGCCGTCCTGCACGCGCGCGGAACTCGGCGTCACCACCGGCCATCGCCCAACTCGGCACGAGCACACCGATCCCGGTGTGGGTGGCCGTGTAGGGATACTGATCGATCAGCACATCGGTGCCCGCCTTCCGCGCGCTGTCGACCATCGCCAGCGTGACGGTACTCTTGCCCCACATCTGCTGGCCGACGGCCTTGTGATGCGTGAGGACCACCGGAATGTGCGCCTGCCGCCCGATCTCGAGCGCTTCGCCCACGCCATCAAGCAGCCCAATCCCTTCCTTGCGCAGATGCGACGTGTAGATACCGCCGCTGTCGCTCGCGACCTGCGCGAGCGCGATCACTTCATCGACCTTGGAGTACGTGCCGGGCAGGTACAGCAGACCGGTCGACAATCCGAACGCCCCCTGCCCCATCGCCTCGGCCACCAGCCGGCGCATGCGCTGCAGCTCGTCGGCTCGCGGCGCGCGCGCCTGCATGCCCATGACGTCGCGGCGCACGTCGTTGTGCCCAATCAGGTAGGCGACATTGATGCCGGGCCGGGCCGCGCGCACGGAATCCAGGTATGGTGCGAGCGGGAGCGGCGAGCCGCCATCGGGGCCGCCCAGCGCCAGCGTGACGCCCTGACGCAACGCGCTCTCCATCAGCGGCAGTTGGAGCAGCGGTTCCAGATGTGCGTGCAGATCGATGAACCCCGGCGTCACCGTCCGCCGCGTCGCATCGATCACGCGCGTCGCGTGCGCGGTGGACACCGAGGCGGCAAGCGCCACGATACGATCGCCCCGAATCCCCACATCCAAACGTCGCGCGGCGGCCCCGGTGCCATCGAGCACCATACCGCCGCGGATCACCACGTCGAAACTGTCGGCCGGCTGCGTGGCCCTGGCCGCCGCCGGTGTCTCGCGTCTCGCACTCCCGTTCGCCAGCCACCCGACGGGAAGCGCCAGCGGCACGAAAAGCGCGAGACGCGCCCGCATCACTTGGCCGCCGTCAGCTCGACGTCGAACACCAGCGTCGAGTTCTGCGGGATCCGGCTCGGATCGGGCGACTGATTTGCGTAGGCGAGCGTCGACCCGATGACGATCTTGCGCTTGCCACCGACCTTGAGCCCGACGAGGCCGAGGTCCCAGCCTGGGATCACGTAGCCGGTGCCAAGGGGGAACTTGATCACCGTCTTGCCGATGTTGCTGTCGAACACGGTCCCCTTCGGGATCCAGCCGGTGTAGTACACCGACACCGTGTCGCCGGCGGCGGCCGCCTTGCCGGTGCCCACGGTGAGTTCCTGAATGAACAGGTTGTCGTTCAGCTTCGTCATGTTGGCGATCACGACGCCGGTGACCGCAGCGTACGTCTCGACCGCGGGATTGGAAGGGATGTTCGGCACGGAGGTGGCGTCGGTTCCGAGGCAGGCCGTCAGAGTGAGCAACGCACCCAGAACGGGCAGCGTGCGGCGAAGCGAAGGCAGGGCAAGACGCATGAGAGCACTGGTTGAGGACGCGCAGCCGGCAGCGGTTGCCGACCTCGCGGAGAGACCCGGGAAAGATAGCGCCTCCCTACCCCGACGGGACGAGCACCCGGACCCGTCCCGGGCACGGTTGCGCCCTCCGCCGGCCCCGTCTACGCTGCGGTATGGCTGCTACGCGCCCGACACCGGCTGATCTGCTGAGCATGACGCCCACCGACATGGATCTGCACCGCGTGGTGGACGCCACGCAGAGCATGTCCACCGGTGAGCACACGGCCCACTCCCGCTCGGCGCGGCGGTTCATCCTGCAGCTCGCCCGCGCCCTGCATCAGCATGGTACGCCGGCGCACCGACTCGAATCCGCCCTGTCCACCGCCGCGCGCCGGCTCGGGCTCCAGGCCGACTTCTTCTCGACGCCGACCAGCATCATGGTTGGCATCGGATCACTCGAAGACCAGCAGGTGCACCTGCTGCGCGTCGAACCGGGCGAACCGAATCTCGGCCAACTCAACGCACTCGGAACCATCACCCGCGACGTGGTGGACGGTGCCATCACCCCCGACGAGGGGCTGCGCCGCATTGACGCGCTCGACGCGGCACCGCCCACGTATCCCACCTGGCTCGTGGTGCTGGCGTTCGTGTTGTCGTCGGCGGCCGTGGCCTGCTTCCTGAAAGTGCGCACGGGTGATGTCGCCACCGCGTCGGTCCTCGGCCTGCTCGCCGGTACCATTGCCATTCTCGGCGGCCGATGGGAATCGACGCGTCATGTCACGGAACCACTCGCCGCGTTCGTGGTCACGGCGTTCGCCTTCCTCGCGGATGCGGTGCTGCACACACGCAGCGGCTACGCGACCTCCCTCGCCGGGCTCGTCGTGCTCTTCCCCGGGCTCACGTTCACGATCGCCCTCACTGAGCTGAGCACACGCCATCTGGCATCGGGCACCGCACGACTGAGCGGAGCCCTCGTGACGTTTCTCGGTCTCGGTTTCGGGCTCGCACTCGGCGCGAAGGCGGGCGCGTGGGCCGGTGGCGGCGTAGCGAACGCGGTGCCGCAACTCGCCGGAGTGCTGTCGCGCGCCGAACTCCCGGTGTGGGCCGAATGGGTCGGGCTCATCGTCGCACCGCTCGCGTTCACCGTGCTCCTCAACGGCCCGCCACGCGATGCCCCGCTCATCGTGCTTGCCTGCGCAGGAGCCTATCTCACCTCCAAGTACGCGGGCGCTGCGATGGGTGAGGAGTTGGGTGCGTTCCTCGGCGCCCTCGTCGTCACCGCCGGCAGCAACGTGCTCGCGCGCATTCGCCGCCGCGTCGCGATGGTGACGCAGGTGCCCGGACTCCTCATTCTCGTGCCCGGCAGTATCGGGTTCCGCAGTGTACGCAGCCTGCTCGATCAGCAGGTCGAAGCGGGAATCGCGACCGGATTCCGGGTGGCGATCGTGGGCATCTCCCTCGCCGCCGGCATGCTCGCCGGCAACGTGGTCACGCGCGCCTTCAATCGCGTGCGGCGCTAGCGTCGATCAAGGCGCCGCCGATCAAGG